>JBIKOK010000082.1:0-25570 GCA_044358025.1 Opitutaceae bacterium | reverse complement strand
TGAGCGTTGCGTCCGTGCTGTTGACTGAACCGGAACCGTTCGTGGCAACGGCCCGATACGTGCCAGCGTCGGCCGTGAGTGCGCCGGTAATCGTCAGCGTCGACGTGGTCGCTCCGGAGATGCGTCCACCGTCGACGAGATCGACGGTTCCCTTTTGCCATTTAATCGCGGGAGCTGGACTACCGGCCGCGACCACCGTGAATACTGCATTTCCGCCGGACGTAACACTCTGGTTTGCCGGTGGCGTGGCGATTGACGGCGCAACTGGGAGGGTGTTGGCGGCAATGACCGAGTCCGTGAACGTAGCGGTCGTGATCGTTCCGCCATCCTTATCGAAAACCTTCTTCTTGGGAAACACGGTCGCGAAATCAACGAATGATAAATTCGTGGTAGCAGCTCCAGTTCCAGCCACTGCAAATGTAACCGTCAGCAATTGTTTCGTCCCGGCGGTAAACTCCGTGCCCGGCTCCAAGCCAATCAACAGGCCGAGTTTGCCGGCAGAGGTTTGCGTTTTATTGCGGGTAATAGTGGCGCTGCCATCAGTCGGAATAGCGCTGCCCGCTACATCGCTGACATAGGTCAGGACAGCCGGATCCCATGTGAGTGTGAACGTCACAGTGTTTTCATGAAGCGCTGCTGTCGTCATATTCACCACCGCCGTTCCGGTGCCCGTGATGGCATTACCCGCAACATTGATGGTGACGGCCGGCTGGGCCGAGGCGAGCGCGGTAAAAAACGGTGCCGCGAGAAGGCAGAGGGCTCGGAAAAGAATATTTTTCATAGGAATGATTTTCTAAGATTCAGTTCAAATGTGAATCACGGGGTCGGCACAGAAGGTCCGCCGGTGTTTTGCACCACGTCGAGGCCAACGACATAGCGTCCGAGTTGGACCCAGTCGCCGCCATCGACGGTGCCATCGCCCCGCGTGGTCCGGGGCGCACAGTCGGCCTTGGTAAACACGGATCCTGTCGGAGCCGCATCAAGTCCCACAACGATTCGGCCAAGTTTGACCCAATCGCCGCCGTCAACTTCCCCGTCGCCATTCACGTCACCTTCGAAACCCGCCGCAACGGTGACGACGCCGTCGACGAACGCACTCGGGAGGACCGCACCAGTGACGTCAAAAATCTTTCTCGCAGTCGGCGAGTCGCCGAAACTGACCGCGAGCGAAGAGGCATCGGCCGCGCCGGCGTTCACCGTAAAGGTCAGGTTGAGCAAGGCTCGCGTGCCCGCGACGAAGGTCGTCCCTGGTTCCCGACCGATCAGATAACTGAGTTTGCCCGTGTCTTTTTGGGCGGTGTTACGAGTCATGGTGGAGCCTACTACGGCATCCGCCCCGAGGCTGGAGTCGGTGTAGGTGAGCTTGGTGGGATCGAACTGGATGCTGAAGGTGACGGTGTTTTCGGCGCCGCTTGCGAAGAGCTGGATCGGCACGACGATAATCGCCCCCGGCGCGGCCGTTTGGCTCACCACCCGCACCAGCCGCGGGACGATGGTCAACTGTGCGGCCGTCGACATTGCCGTGGGCGAAATGCCGCTCACGATACACACGTAGTCACCGGCGTCTGCGACCTGAACATTGCTGACGATGAGCGTGGCCGCATGGGTGCCGGCAAGTTTCCCCGCTGCATCGTTCAAAGACTGTGCCGTCACACTGCCGACGGGCGTAAAATACCATTGGTACGCAAGCGGAGCGGTGCCGCTTGCGGCCACCGCAAATGTCGCGGCACCGCCGATCAACACCGATTGATTTGCCGGCTGAGCCGTAATCTGGGGCGACTGGGTTACGGTCAGCGTCGCCGCATTCGACGTGACGCTGCCCGCGGTCGAACCCGCGACGGCTCGGAATTTATTGCCCGATAGCGCAAGAGTCGCAGAGGTCACTGTCAGGGTCCCGGTCGTGACACCGGAAAAAACGGTATCGGCGGTGATGTCCGCAAAGGTCGCCCCGTTGTCGGTTGAGCGCTGCCATTTGATCGTCGGGGTCGGCGTGCCGCTCGCGGCGACCGTGAAGCTGGCGGCGGCACCGGCGGCCACCGTGGCGTTGACCGGCTGCGTCGTAATCGCCGGCGCCACCGGGGCGGGCGTGAACACCAGCGGCGCCACCGTCAGGTTCGTAAGCGGGCTGCGATAGATCGCCGACGGCGTGATCGTCTGGTTCCCCACCAGTCCCGCCGGATAGGATACGGTGACGGTGAAGGTGGCCGAATAAAGCGGGAATGAAGTGTAGGCATAATTCAAGATCGCGGTCTCGCCGAGCTCCGGAACAACTTGCGGGACATTGGCGCCGCCGGTGCCGACCAAGGCCCAACCTGAAGGGATGTTGAAAGAAAAGCCCAAAGCTGTGGGGGTCAGAACCGAAGCGTCCGCCGTCGCCCCCGAACCGCCGCCGCCGGTAAACGTCACGGCAAGGGTCGAAAAATCCGTGTAGCCGGAGCCGGGAGAATTTACGTTAACGGAGCTGACCACTATTCCAATGCTCGCCGTGCCGGATGCGCCCGAACCTGCAGAACCTGCGGAATCAGCTATTACGACGCTTGGGGGTGACGTATAACCAATGCCTGCTGACTTGATCGTGATGCTTGTGATAACGCCTCCCGTCACCACGGCCGTAGCGCTTGCGCCCGTGCCGCCGCCGCCGACCAGTGTAACGGTTGGCGTGGTGTAAAGCGTCCCACCAGCGACCACCGCAATGGATGTGATACCGCTATCCAGCGTAGCTGTCGCCGTCGCGCCCGTGCCGCCGCCACCCACGAAGGCTACGGCCGGGGCAGTCGTGTACCCGCTACCACCGTTCTTCACCACCACCCCCGTGATGATGTTCGTGCCCGCGGGATAAACGATCGAGGCCGTCAGGGTGACTTGGCCGCCGCCGGGAGCGAACGCCGTCGCGTCGGCCGTGACGGTGGCGGTCTGCGCGGCCGCGCGCCCGAACAAAAACAAGGAAGCCAACGCGAGGAGAAGAATCGTTTTCATGGGCTGGGTGGATCTGAACGTGTGCCGGTCGTGCAGGCAATCTTACAGGAATGCGGCTTGGAGGCGCGAGGGCACGGTGACCCGGGGACGCGGTGCGCGCAGCGATCCTGAAATGGCTGGAGTGGAAAGTCTCACAAAGGGATGAAGCTGGAGCGATTCGCTACGGCGAGCAAGGCGCCGGGATTCATGCTCGCGTGAACTGATTGTCAAACATATGCATCGCCAAGAACTACGTAGGCTCCCCCTCGGAAACCACTCAGTAAAACAGGGAAAATCGGGGGCGCGGTGACGCATCGGTTGTGAGGGTAACAGACCGGGCTTCTCCGTTTCGCGGGATAATGGCGCGAGGAACCGGGAAAATGTCCCGCCCCACCGCCGGCCGCCGCCGTAGAGACGTTGCCCAAAGAAGGATCGCCCACGGCGGAATCGCGCGGGCGGCGCGGGACCGGGTCCAGCCCACCGGGGCGAATGTGTGGCGCCGGCGGGCCAAACGCGGTTCAGGGCAACGCGTAGACTTCCAGCAGCACAATCCCGGTGCCGACGCCCACGCCGACCACCTGCGCCGTGGCGGAACCGGGCGCGAGGTTCACCACCCGCGCGGCGTGCGGGCTGCCGGCGGGGAACGCGCAAGCCCCGACACGACCGGCCGCGTCGCCAATCAACGCGGCGTCCGGGGACGCACTCCAGCCCGCGTTTTCGGCCACCGTCACGCTCCCGGCGGCGAGCAGGGTGAGCTGCGGCTGGGCCAACACGCCGGTGAGGCCAAATTGCGCGAGCGCCGGACCGGCGGCGCGAATCATGACGCGTTTGGGCACCGAACCACCGAGCACCAGCCCGGCGATCAGCGTGGCATCCCCCGCCCCGGCCACGGCACGCGTGAAAATGTTCGTCAGCCTCTGGTCGACCGACGCCCCGGAGAGGTCGTACACCTCGCCGAGCCCGCGACGCCGGTCTGGTCGTCGGCCGCACTCACGACCACCGCCGTGTAGGCGCCGGGCGCGAGCGTGAGAAGCGGCACCGAATCGGCGCTCGTCACGCCGAGCGGAAACGCCCCCGAGCGCGCCGCGGCGGCGACAATGGTCGCGGTCGTGCCGGACGTCGTCCAACCGGTGTTGCTGCCGACGACGGCCGCATCGCGGTTGAGGACGAGCCGCGGCGCCGTCAGCGCCGTCGCCACGCCGAAGCTCCCGAGCCTCGGCCCGACCGCGCGGATCAGCACCGGCTTGGACTCGATTCCGGTGAGGGTGAAACCGACGATCGCAACCTCGTCCCCGGCCCCCGCGGTGGTGCGCGTGGAAATCGTGACGAGCCGCTGCTCGCCGAGCTCGGGCGCGTGGGCCCCAAAGCCCGCGAACGGCGGCGTCGGGCGCTTCGCATCGGTCATCGCCGCGGTGATCCTCGCCAGCTCGGCGGACACCGTCGCCGCGACGGTCTGCTGCGCCGCGGTGGTCACGACGATCCGGCCGGTCGCATCGACGGAGCCCGTGCCCGCGTCGAACGTCGCCCCCGACTGGGTGAGGACAAACGCCTGTCCGGCCGGCCCGACGATCCCGTAGGGTTTGCGCCGAGCTACCTGGGGGCTGGGTCGTGATCGTCGGTGCGGCCGTGGTGACGGCCGCCGGACCGGTCAGCGTCAGATCCGGCGAGGCCAGAATTAGGGCACCCACGAGGGTCATATCGCGATCGACCGCCGGGGAGAAGATCGTGCGGTTGCCCGATAGGCCGGCGGGGCAGGAAACCGTGACGGTGAACGTCGCCGGTGTCGCCGGCGAGGTCGTGTAGGCATATTCGAGGGCGCCGGTCGCGCCGCGCGGTGGCCTGATCTGGGGCGCCTGGGCGCCACCCATGCTCACCTGCGCCCAACCCGTCGGCAGGTTGCCCGTAAACCCGGCCGCCGTGGGCGTAAACCCGAGCGCCGTGGGCGTCACCCGGCCGCATAACGGATCGAAGCGGAGAAACCATTCTGACCGGCGGTGGCACCGAACGCGGTGGGGCTTGCGGTGAGCGTGGCGGTCGCCTGCGCCCGGCCCGTCCCGGTGGCAACGAGCGACCACACCAACGCAAGGAGGACAGGCCGAGGGTTGCAACGCCCGCGCACGAGGGCGAGGCGCGCGCCGCGAAAAAACTCACGCGCGCTCTGCGCCGTGGGGCCGGGATTCTTCCCCGCCCTCCGCGGCCGTCGCGCCGGGCCCCGGATCCGACCGGCGGACCACTCCGGGCATTCAAGCCGCGCGAGGCCGGAGTAAGCGCCGCAAATGTCCCGCGAGATTCTCTCCGGCCCCGCATCCCCCACCCCCTGCGGCCCGTCTTCCCGCTCCCATGCGACTGCTCTCCCGGTTTATCGTCGGCCTCGCGCTCGCCGCACTCCCCGCGTTCGCGGCCGAAACGTTTCCCAAACCCGATCCGGAAAAACGCTTCGCGGACGTCAAGGTCTTCGACGCCCAAGGCCGCCCGTGGCGCTCCGCCGTCGAGGACTGGGCCGGCGCCCGGCAGCGCGTCGCCCACGATCCCGCGTGGACCCAATGGCTGACGGGCGAACGCGCCGCCGTCGACGGGTGGATGGCGAAACATCGCGACCGCGTCGAATGGGTGGCGGGTTGGTCCCACGACGGCGTGAGTCCGAAAGACGGCTCGGCCCTCCGCTGGACCGACCAGATCCCCGGGGAGGACGTGCAGTTTCTCTCGACGCCCTCGGACCCGCACATCGCGATCACGCCCAAGCTCAAGGCGTGGTGGATCGTGCAGTTTCGCGGTAAGCACGTCGACACGATGACCCGCGCCGCCCGGCTCTGGCGCCTGACCGGCGACGAGCATTACGCGGTCTGGGCCATCGGCCAAATGGAGTTTTATTCGAGCAACTATCTGAACTGGGAACCGGTGAGAAAGGACCAGGGTGCCCGCCTGTTCTGGCAATCGCTCACCGAGGCCTCGAATCTCGTGAAGTTCACCGAGACGGTGCGGCTGCTCGGCGACCGCGTGCCCGCCGCACAGCTCCGCCGGTGGCGCACGCAGTTCTTCGAACCCGAGGTCGTCGTGCTGAACAAGAATTTCCAGACCATTCACAACATCGCCACCTGGCAGCGCTGCGCCGTGGCCCAGGTCGCCCTGCTGTTTGGCGACGAGCCGATGTGGCGCGATGCGATCGACGGAAAATTCGGCCTGCGCCGCCAGATGGCCGAGGGCATCACGAGCGACTACCTCTGGTATGAGCAGTCGCTCGGCTACAACGGCTTCGTGGTGTCCGCCGTCAACACGCTCTTCACCGCCGCCGGGCTCTACGGGCGCGCGGCCGAACTCGCCGCCGAAATGGCCGTCGCCGAAAACCTGATGCTCTCGACGCTCTATCTGCGTTTCCCCAACGGCCAGTTGCCGAATCCGGCCGACAGCAAGGGCATTCCCACCGCGCCCAACGCCGCGACCTTCGCCGCCAACTACCGCGTGTTTCCCACGACCCTCGGTCTGGCCGAAGCCGCCAGCCGCCGCGACTGGGAAACCCTGCTCGACCCGCCCGCCGCCCCACCCCGCCCCTTTGCCCTGCCCGAGGTGACCAGCCGCAGTTTCGAAACGTCGCGCATGGCGCTGCTGAAATCCGGCCCGTGGCAGGTTTTCCTCCACTACGGCCAGCTCACGAAATCCCACGCGCAATCCGAAGCGCTCAACTACTCCGCCTTCTTCGGCCGCACCGATATCACGCACGACTCCGGGGTCGTCGGCTACGGTTCGCCGCTTTACAAGGGCTACTACCAGCGCGGCCTCAACCACAACGTCCCGCTGGTAAACGGCGAGGGTCAGGAACCCATCGACCGCGGCGAGCTCCTCGCCTACTCCCCCACCCGGGTGGCGGCCGCGCAGCCGCACTATCGCAAGGATGCCCGCGCCACCCGCACGCTCGCCATCGAGGGCGACCGCCTGATCGACACCGCCACGGTCGCGACCACCGCCGCCACGCCGCAAACGCTCGGCCTGGCCCTCCACCTGCAGGGCCAGGTTCGCCTGCCGGCGAGCTTCACCGCCGACGCCACTCTCGCCCGGGGCCGCCCCGCGTCGTTCGGCTACTGGCGCGACGCGCGAGTGGCAGCCTATCGCGACCGCGCCGAATTCGACGTCGTCTACGGCGACACCGTGATGCACGTGACGCTCGCGACCCCGGGCGACTTCCGCGTCTGGCACGCCTCGTCCCCCGACGTCCCCCCGAACCGTCGCGAGAGTTTTTACCTCGAGGTCGGCGCGCCGGTCTCGAGCGCTACCTTCACCACGACCTTTGCGCCGGCAAAGTAGGGCGGACTTCCGTCCGCCCTTGGGGCGCAGGCACGACCGCCAAAACGGCGGACTTCCGTCCGCCCTGCCCTACCCCTCCGCCCGCACCTTGGCGTCGGCCTCGATGAGTTTGTTCAGCCCGGCGAGCGTCGCCCGCACGCGTTCCTTCACCGCCGCGAGATCGGCCGCACCGGCGACCTTTTCGCCCGCGAACAGGTAGAACTTCATTTTCGGCTCCGTGCCGCTGCCGCGCGCCGCGAACGAATATCCGTTTGAAAGCGTGACCACATACAGGTCCTGGGACGGAATAAGTTCCTGGTCGGCGTCGTAGATTTTTTCCCGGCCAAAATCCTGGAACTGCGTCACCGTCACGTCGCCGAACGCCTTCGGCGGATTCGCCCGGTAGCTCTCCAGGATGCGCTTGATCTTCGCGTTGCCCGTGGCGCCCTCGTAATAGATATTGATCACGCCCTCGAGGTAAAAGCCGTAGCGGAGAAAAATCTCGTCGAGATATTCCGGCACGGTGAGCCCGCGCGACTTCACCCACGCGCAGACCTCGGCAAACATCAGACACGCGGAGTTGCCGTCCTTGTCGCGCAAAAAGTCGTTGGGCAGGTAGCCGTAGCTCTCCTCGGTGCCGAACGCGTAGAACGTGCTGTGTTGCTGCAGCAGTTTCGCGCGCTCCGCAAACGGCGTGGCCTCGTAATCGAACCCCGGCCCCATCGCCCGGCGAAGCTGCTCCTCGTAGACGCGGATCCTCGCCGCGATCCATTTGAAGCCCGTCAACGTCTTGATGACTTTCACGCCGTGGCCGCGACCGATGGCATCCTGGAGCTGCGTCGTGACAAACGTATTGATGATCGCCACACGCTGGCTGCCCTCGCGGGGAATCCACCCGAGCTCCTTATATTTCGCGAGGCGGTAGTCCGCGAGCAGCGCGCCGATCTGGTTGCCGGTCAGGAGATCCATTTGGCCCGACCGGTTGCGCACGGCGACGCCCATGCGGTCGGCGTCGGGATCGGTGGCGACGACGACATCGGCCCCGATGCCGTCCGCCAGCGCGACGGCCCGCGAGAGCGCCTCGGCATTTTCCGGATTGGGCGATTTCACCGTCGGGAACCGCGCGTCAAATTCGAGCTGCTCCGGCACCGGGGTGACGTCGCAACCGGCGTGGATCAGCAGCGGCACCGAGTGGACCGCGCCCGTCCCGTGGATGTTCGTGAAGACCACCTTGAGCTTGGTCCGGCGAAACACCGCCGGATCGATCGCCGCCTTGGCCGCCACCGCGAGATACGCGTCGTCCGCGTCGCGACCGAGCGTGGTCACGTTCGCAAAATTCTTCTCGAGAAACGGGCCGAGCTCGCCGAGCGGCACGGCGTTCACTTCGGCGACGATGCCCGTGTCGTGCGGCGGCACCACCTGACCGCCGTCGTCGAAGTAGGCTTTGAATCCGTTGTCGTGCGGCGGATTGTGGCTGGCGGTGATGACCACCCCGGCGTGGGCCTTGAGTTGGCGCACGGCGAAGCTCAGCTGGGGCGTCGGCCGCGGGCCGTCGAAGATGAACGCCTCGCCGCCGAGGCGCGCCCAAGTCGAGGCCGCCAGTTCGCAGAAATGCCGCGAGAAGTGCCGCACGTCATAGGCGATGACCAGCTTGGCCGGTGCGCGGTGGCCGCGCGAATCCTGGTATTTCCGCGTGTAGCGGTAGAGCCCGACGACCGCGCGGATGAGCGTGAAATCGTTCAGCACATTGCTGCCGATCGCCGCGTGTTCGGGCGAGCCGGTCGCGCTCAGCGTGCCGGTCTCGGCGGCGGCCGGCACGACGCCGATCGTGCGGCCGCGCATCCCGCCCGTGCCAAACTCGAGGAAACGGTAAAAGCGGTCGTTGAGTTCGCCCCAAGCCTCGCGCGCGACGAGTTCGTCGATGCTCGCGAGCGCCCACGCGGGTAGCTGCGCGGACAGGAACGTGGCGAGATTCTCCGCGGTGCTAGCCATGAGCTGGCCCGCTTTGGCGGCGGTTTGGATGCGAGCAAGTGTGGTCATGAAAAGGGAGGGGGCGTTCAGGGGAGATAGAGTCCGTCGGTGACGGCGGGTTTGACCGGCAGGTTCTGCCACGCGTCGGCAAACGAATCGTCGTCGTAACCGAAGAGCGGTGACACCTCGACCGTCACGGCGGGCCGGCCGGACGGATCGGTCGCCACCGCGGCGCCGTTGGCGGTGAGCCAGCGGGCGAACTGCCGGAGTTGGTCGTCGCGGCACGTCTGCGGCGAATCGAGGCCCTCGGCATTTTTCACCGGTGAGAAATCGTCCGCCCGGAGCGTCTCGATAATCACGGGATTCCGCGCAAACGGGAGCGCATCAAACACGAACATCTCGAATTTCACGCCGTTGGCCTTCGCCGGCTTCACGGCCGCACCCGCCGCATCCACGGTCGGAATTTTCTTGTCAGCCCGGTGAAACGGCAGCGCCGCCCCCTCCGCGCCGGCCGCCATCCGGTGCACAAATTCGCGGTCCAGCACGTGGATCGCGATGCTGCCCGCGATGTAGCGGAGCCGGCCGGCCGCGTCGGTCTCGCGCTGCATCGCCATCGGCAGATCGGAGTATTCGATGACGACGGACTTGCCGGCCTGCGTGCAAAAGTGACCGACCTTTTCCTCGGCATAGGCCTTCGGCACCATCTTGCTCGTCATTTCCGAACCGCGCAGCACGTGCCAGCCGATGAAGGCCGGATCGATGCAACGCACGAGCGGATTATCGACCTGGAAATAGCTCAGCGTGTCGATGCCTTCGCGTTTCATCAGGTCGAGCGCGCCGCTCCGGTCGAGCGCCCGCAGGGACCCGCCGTGGCCGTCCGGCGACAGCGCAAGCGCGCCCGGCGTCTCGAGCATGATTTTTCCGTGGAAGTCGACGGCCGGCATCCGGCCCTGGCGGAAAAAGTGCACGCGCGCACGGTCGAGCCCGAAATGCGCGTTCGCCGCGAAAAAGGCCTCGGTCGCCGCATGGTTCGCATGGCTCGTCATGATGAACCAATGCAACGGGCGGCCGTAGCGCACGCCGGCCGCACGGATTTTTTCGGCAAAAACCTGGAACAGCGGCTTCTGCCGCAGCGGCGTCACGGGAAACGTGCCCTTGGGTCCGTCGTAGCCGAGGCGCGTCCCCTGCCCGCCCGCGACCGTAAACGCGGCCACGCGGCCCGCCCGCAGCGCCGCCTCGCCCGCCGCCTTCGCCCGGGCCCATTCGGCGGAGTCGCCGCCGTGTTCGGGGCGTTTCTCGTAGGGCGCGGGGGCGAGTCCCGCCAGATTCACGCCCGCGGTACCGTCGCGCTTCGCCACGAGGGAGCGATAAAGGCGTTCAACCTCCGCGAGGTCGACCTCGGCGGCCTCGGCGAGCAGGCGTTGCTGCGCGTCCGGCGCCAGCCGGTCGAAGAACGCAAAGACCTGGGCCTGTCCGCCGCGTTGGTAGGATTCGATGATCGGGTGGTGGGCCATGCGGAATTCTTCGTCCGGTTCACTCCGGGAACCGATAGATCACCTCGCCGGGCTTGGCGTAGTGCCAGCGATCGCGGAGGACTTTTTCGACGTAAACCGGGTCGTTGCGCAGCCGTTCGAGGATTTTCTGCTGGGCCCGCAAGCGCGCCTCCTCGACGGCCAACCGCTGCCGGTTCGCGGCCTCGACCAGTTTCAGCTGCTTGTATTCCGCCCGCGCCTCGAAGAACAGCACCCCGGCGCCCACGCCAAATCCCCCAAAGAGAATCACGTAGAGGCTGACGATGAGTTGGCGCGAATTCACGGGACGTGCGGGCCATCAACGGCAGCCCCGGGCCGCGAGTAAAGGAGATTTCAAACCGGCGGCGTCCGCTCCGGCCCCGTGAAATTGACGTGCGTTTTGAAACCGGTGCGCCACCGTCCCTTTCCGCATGTATCAGAGCTTTTACGGGTTTGGAGAGATGCCGTTCAACATCACCCCCGACCCGCGTTTTCTTTATCTCAGTCCGACCCACCAAGAGGCGCTCCAGCACCTCAAGTATGGCGTGCGCGAAAAGAAGGGTTTTATTGTGCTCGTCGGTGAGGTCGGCTGCGGCAAAACCACCCTCTGCCGCCGGTTCCTGAACGAACTCGATCCGGCCCACTTCGACACCGCCCTTATCCTGAACCCGCGCGTCACCGAGACGCAGATGCTCAAGGCCATCCTCACCGAACTGGGCGAAACCACGCTCGCGCGCAGTCAAAACGACCTGGTCGCCCAGATGAACCGCGTGCTGCTCGACCGCATCGAAAAGGGCCGCGACATCGTCCTGATCATCGACGAGGCCCAGAACCTCAGCAACGACGTGCTCGAACAGATCCGCCTGCTCTCCAATCTCGAGACCGACAAGCAAAAGCTCCTCCAAATCGTCCTGCTGGGCCAGCCCGAGCTGAAGGCGGTCCTCGCCCAAGAGGAGCTCCGGCAGCTCCGGCAGCGCATCCTCGTGCATTACGAACTTCACCCGCTCGCCGCCGACGATATCTCGCACTACATCCAGCACCGGCTCTCGCTGGCCGGCGGTTCCGGGCGGCCCGGTTTCACTCGCTGGGCCATCCGCGCCCTCCACCGCGGCAGCGGCGGCATCCCGCGCATCCTCAACAATCTTTGCGACAAAGCCATGCTCTCCGCCTTCATCCGCGAATCCGACGAGGTCAATTACTGGGATGTGCGGCGCGCCGTCCGCGAAATGAATAACCTCACGGCCTGACGCCGGTCCACCTTACGCGATGAGTCTGATCAACGAAGCCCTGAAAAAAGCCCAGCGCAACCGCACCGGCGAGGCGGTTGGCCCCGTCCCGCCCCCCCCCGGGGGCGGCGGCTCGCGCGTGACGAAGCGCGCGCAGCCGCGCACGTCGCAGCAGCTCGTGCTCATCGCCGCAGGGGCCTTTGTCCTGGTCGTGCTCTCGGTCGTCGCCACCGTTTATTTGGTCAATCGCGCACCCGAGCCGAAGCCCGTCTCGACGGCCCCGAAACCCGCCGCGCCGAGTGCGACGCCCGCGCCCGCGGCCACGCCTCCGCTGATTGTCGCTCCCGTGCTCAATCCGCCGGTTCTCACCGCCCGGCCCGCCCCGGAAATCCCGGCCTCCGTCGTCCAGTTGCCCGATCCGAAAAAATTGGCGACCGCACCAAGCTCGCGCACGGCCGGTCCGAACAACCCGTGGGCTGCGGCGACTCCCGTGGCGACCGGTGAAACCAACCTTGCGCCCCCGTCGCGTGCACCGGCCGTCGCGTCTCCCTCCGGCGCCGGCCCGACCCCGCCGACGCAGCCGTCGCCATCGCTGCCTGCCGCCGGCCCGAGCGCGGTCGCAGTGCAGCCGCCGCCAAATCCCATTGCGGCGCCCGCGCCGGCGAACCCGGCCGCCGCAGCCGTCGCGCCCGTCGTCGCCGGCCCGCCGAAAAACGATGAACGCATCAGCCTCTTCGTCGACGCCCTCCGCGTGGCCGGTATCCGCCCTTCCGGCACCGAGAGCCGCGTGCTGATGAACGACCGGGTGTTCCGCATCAACGAGATCGTCGACCGCAACTTCGGGCTGCGCCTCACCAAGGTTGAACCCAACACCCTCACCTTCACCGACGGCAACGGCGCCGTCTACGTGAAGAATTTCTGAGCCCGCGCGCTCATTTGCCCGGCCACGAAAATCGCGCCTCCCCCCGAAGTTTGTCACGTAATACGTGACAAACTTCGGCGGGCGTTTTCTTGGCGCGCCGAGCCCCGCCCGGCGGTCCGCCCACCGCCCCGTCCCGGCTCGGTCAGTAGGCGGTCGCCGGCGGCCGAACCACCTGCCACAAGGTCCGCACGGTGATTTGTAGGTCGAGCCAGATCGACCAGTGCGTGATGTAGTGCACATCCCAGTGCACGCGGCGGCGCAGCATCTCCTGCTCGAGAATCTCGCCGCGATAGCCGAGGCTTTGCGCGAGGCCGGTGATCCCGGGTTTCACCAGATGCCGCGTGCGGTAACCGCGCGTCTGCTGGCGGAATTCCTCGTCGAGCAGCGGCATGTAGGGCCGCGGTCCGACGATGCTCATGTCGCCCACGAGCACATTCCAGAACTGCGGAAACTCATCGAGGCTGCGCCGCCGGAGAAACCGGCCCAACGGAAAAATCCGCGCGTCCTCCGGCCGCGCCTGCATCGCCTCCACCGCCGCTGCCGTCGCGCCCGCCGGGACTTCGAACATCGAGCGAAATTTTAACATGCGGAACGTCTCGCCCTGTTGCCCGCGCCGCTCGCGCACGTGAAACAACGGGCCGGGCGCCTGCACGCGCTGCATCAGCCACACGCCGACGCACAACGGCGGAAGCAGCACGAGGACGACCGGCAGCGCGATCGCAAGGTCGTAGGCCCGTTTCACCAGCCGGTTCAACGGATCCTCCAGCGGCTCCTCCTGCAGCGTGTAGCAGTGCCGTCCGTCCTCGACCGTCGGCACCAGCGGGTGCGTATAGCGCTCCGCGAGCGTATTGTGAATCAGGAGCCGGCAGCCTTGGTCGTGACAAACCTCGATCACACTCCGCGCCTCGGCATCGGTCGGCGGCAATTCCAACAGGATCACCTGGCCCACGTCGCGTTCCGCCAGCACCCGGGGCAGGTCCGCGACACGCCCGAGCCACGGCGCCGGCAAGGCCTCCGCGCCGCCCGGCGCCAGATCGTCGCACAACAGGCCCACCGGAAAAATCCCCAGCGGTTCCTTGTGGGCGATCCAGTCGTTGAGCCGCACAAAGGACGCCACCCGGCCGACAAACACCGTCGGCAGCCGGTGCCCGCGCCGGAACACCAGCCGCGCGAGCGCGTGCGGCAGCCGGGCGTTGAGCACCGCGAGTCCGAGCCAGCACCACGCCAAAAAACTGCCGAGAAACAGCCGACTGATGCTCCGGTCCAGCGTGGCAAACATCATGGTAAACGTGAGGAGCGCCATCAGCGCGACCTGCCACGCCGCCGCCCGGGCCGCATCGCCCAGATCGAGGAGATGGAACCGCGCCGCGAGCCGCGACAGCGCCCGGGCCGACAGCGCCATCCCGCCGACCATGCAGAGAAAATACGGCAGCAGGTTGACCTCCCGGCTCAGCCGCACCACCGGCACATACCGCATGATGAACTCCGCGTAGACCCAGAAAAATACGCCGACACAAAGCGTGGTCACCCCGGCATGGAGATTGGCGAGTCCGCGCGCGCGCGTGGTAATCATCGGGTCCCGTTATGCAAAGGACCGACCGTGCGGGCAAGAATGCACTGCGCCCAAATCCCGCCGGGCCCGGCGCAGTTTCTTGCCGCGCTCGGTTTGGCCCCGGGCCGTGCGCTCCGCGCGCGGCTCAACGAGTCGCGCCGCAACCTGCGCTCCACCGCCCGCGGAGCGACGGCCCACCTCGGAGGGCGCTGGCAGGAGACAGAAGCGTTCAACCGGTGTTCGGGAAGTGCAATCGTCCGGGACGGGCACTCCACCCACCGGGGGCGCGCCGCGACGTTCCATGAATCGTCGTCCGACGCCCCTTACCGCGGACGCCGCGCTTTGAGGTACGCGGTCACCTCCGCCAGCGGCCGGGTATTCAGCACCGCCTCACGGGTCAGCCAGCCCTTCCGGGCCACATTCACTCCCGCCCGCACGTGGGCCAGACCGGCCGTGTCGTGCGCGTCGGGATTGATCGCCGTCAGCAGGCCCCGCTCCGCCGCCTTGCGCCAATGCCGCCAATCCAGGTCGAGCCGCCACGGACTCGCGTTGAGCTCGATCACCACCCCGCGCGCGATCGCCGCGTCGATCACCTTTGCCACATCGACCTGGTAGCCTTCGCGCCGCAACAGTAGGCGTCCTGAGAGGTGCCCCAGCATCGTCGCGCAGGGGTGCTCGATCGCGCGGATGATCCGCTTCGTCATCGTCGCTTCGTCCTGCGTGAACGCGTTGTGCACAGACACGACGACATAGTCGAGTTTCGCCAGCAGCGCGTCGTCGTAGTCGAGCCGCCCGTCGGTGAGAATATCGCACTCGGTGCCGGCGAACACATGCGTCGAGAACCGCTTCGAGGCGTTGAGGGCGTGAATCTCGTCGATCTGTTGCTCCAGCCGCCCCTCGCTCAGCCCCTTCGCCTGGAAACTCGCCTTCGAGTGATCGGCGATACCAAGGTAATCCCACCCCAGCGCCTCGGCCGCCGCCGTCATTTCCACGAGGGTGTTGCTGCCGTCCGACGCCGTCGTGTGGTTGTGAAACGCCCCGCGCAAATCCGCGAGTTCCACGAGCCGCGGCAGCTCCCCCGCCTCCGCCGCCTCAATCTCCCCCAGACCCTCGCGCAGCTCCGGCGGGATGAAATGCAGCCCCAACGCCGCGAACAGCTCCTTCTCGCTGCCGACTTTCCGGCCCGCGTGTTTCTCCGCCTTCTCCTTGGCCGTGCCCTCGCCCTCCGCCGGCACGAGTCCCCACTCACTGAGGCTGAGCCCGCGGCCGAGCGCGCGGTGCCGCAGCTGCACGTTGTGGTCCTTGGACCCGGTGAAATGGTGCAGCGCAAACGCAAACTGGGCCGCCGGCACGATGCGCAGGTCCGCCTGCAAGCCGCTCTCGAAGCGCACGCTCGCCTTCGTATCGCCCTGCGCCGTGACCTCCTTCACCCCGGGCTGCGTGACAAACCAGTTCACCACCGGCGCGAAGTCCTCCGCCGCCACGATAAAATCCAAGTCGCCCACCGTCTCGAGCCCGCGCCGCAGGCTGCCCGCCGCCTCGGCACGCTCGACCTGGGGCAACGCGCGCAAACCCGCCACGATCGGCTCCGCAATTTCCGCGGCCGCCCACCAATGGTGCCGCCGCCCGTACGCTTCCCGGTTCCGGATGCCCGCGACAATTTTCTCCTGCGTCTTTTCGCCGAAGCCATCGAGCTCCGCGACCTTGCCCGCGGCACACGCCTCCGCCAACGCCGCGATGCCCGCAATCCCGAGCTTGTCATGCAGCGCGCGGATCTTCTTCGGACCGAGTCCGGGGATCTGCAGCATCTCGGCCAACCCCGGTTCGATCGACGCCTTCAACTGCTCGAAAAACTCCAGCCGGCCCGTCGTGTGCAGCTCCGTGACCTTCTGCACGAGCGCCTCGCCAAACCCCTTGATCGTGCCGAGTTCGCCCGCCGCGATCAGCCGCGCCAGTTCCGTTTCCTCGATCGCCTCCAACGCCCGCGCCCCCGCCTGATACGCGCGCACCTTGAACGGGTTCTCGCCCTTCAGCTCGAGCAGCGTCCCGATCTCCGTCAGCACGTCGGCAATTTCGTTCTTCTTCATGGGACCAGCTGAAAGGATCCGCCCCGCCACCGTAAGCTTTTTCGCATCGCCCCCGGCGTTCACCCAACCGCGCCGCGCCCTCATCCTC
Source organism: Opitutaceae bacterium (assembly GCA_044358025.1). Classification (GTDB taxonomy): domain Bacteria; phylum Verrucomicrobiota; class Verrucomicrobiia; order Opitutales; family Opitutaceae; genus GAS368. Next base: position 8,980 of record JBIKOK010000082.1, on the reverse strand, counting down.
ACCTCCTCGGACCACACCGGCCGCGGCTTCACCACGGCGCCCGACGCGCCGCGCGCGCCGTGCCCGCGGCCCGCTCAGCCGGGATGGCCGTCGCCCGCTCCCGCGAGCACCTGGAGCGCCGCGCGGTTCAGCTTCCCCTGGGCGTTGCGCGGCCAGTCCGCGATCGCGACAAACCGTTTCGGCTTCATCGGCCCCGCCAGCGCCACCACCGCCCGCCCCAGGTCCGGCCCGCGTCCGCCCGCCGGATAACACGCCACCACCGCTTGCCCCCACTCGGCATCGGGCACGCCGACCACGGCCACGTCGGAAAATTCCCCGCTGGCCCGCAACGCCTGCTCCACCTCCTCCGGCCGCACCTTCTCCCCGCCCGTATTGATGATCGCATCACGCCGCCCGAGCACCGTCAGCCGCCCCGCCGCATCCATCATCCCCAGGTCCTCCGTCCGCAATTCCCGCGCGTCGCTCCACGCCGGATAATACCCGCGGTACACCGACGCACCCGCCACCTCGACCCCTCCGTCCGCGTTGACCGTCACCCGCGCGTGCGGCAGCGCCGTTCCGCTGCTGCGCTCCCCCGCCAGAAACTCGCCCGGACGCAGCGCGGTAACCATCGCCGCCGTCTCCGTCATGCCGTAGCTCAGCGACAGCGGCAGCTGCGCCCGCGCCGCGGCCTCGACCAGTTCGGGCCAGACCGGCCCTCCGCCCACAAAAATAATTTCAAACCGCCGCAGCCACGCGACCGCCTCCGGCCGCTCCAACAGCCGCTGCAACTGCGTCGGCACGAGCGACAGCACCCACGTTTCCTTCGCCGCGAGCTCCGGCCGCCGCCCCTCCTTCAGGTCGCCCCAACTCCACGGCCGATAAATCCCTCCCGTCAGCGCACAGCGCATCCACGCCATCAAGCCGCTCACATGATGCAGCGGCAAAACCCCGACCGCGTTCACCCGCGCCAGCCCGAAGTGCCCGCAAAACCCGCCCACGGCCGCGGCGATCGTCTCGCCGTCATGCCGCGCAAACTTCACCCCGCCACCCGTCCCGCCGCTCGGGATCATCAGCCAGCCCCGGCCCGGCGCGCCGCCCCCCGCTTCGTGGCCCGCCCCCACGAGGCCGTCCAACGCCGCGCGCGGGCCCGCGCCCCACGCCGGATCCGTGACAAAGACCGGACCGCGCCCCGCGACCGCCCGGGCAAACCCGGCCATGAACGCCTCCGGCCGGTCCTCGGCCATTACCGTCACCGCCGTTCGCCGCACCGCCCCTGCCGCGACCCGCACCGCGCCAAGCCGCCGGGCTAACTCAGCGCGTTCCATACGGCCTCCGCATCCAGACGCTCCACATCCTCCCACCGCACAAACGGCGCGGCAAACGGCCCGTCGAACCGCGCGTCCGCAAACAACGGCCACACGCCGAAGCCCAGCGCGCGCGGCTCGCCCGGCCAATGAAACGCCGCCCGCAGTGCCGCCTTCGCCCCCACCGCCGTCTCCAGCGCGGAGGAAAACACCACGGCCGCCTTCGCCTGCGCGAGCCGCGCCAGCGCCCGCTCGACGTTTCCAAGCAACGCGGGCTTCACCACGTAAACACCCCGCCAGCCGTCGCCCACCCACCGTTCGATGTCGCCCTCGCCCGCGATCGACTCGTCCAGCGCGATCGGGGTCGGAAAATCCGCCGCCAACCCGCGCAACACATCGTCCGCGCCCCGCGCGTCGGTCGCCACCGGTTGCTCGACAAATTCCACCGGCCGGTCCGCGCACCGCTCCAACCAGCGCTCGGCTTTCCGCCGGTCCCACGCCCCGTTGGCGTCGAGCCGCAGTTTCGCGCCCGACGGCAGGGCCGCGCACACCTCGTCCAGCAGCGGCAGTTCCTCCCCCACGTCGCCCACGCCGACTTTCCATTTGAAAATCCGAAACCCCAGCTCCGCCTTCGCCCGCACCGCCTCCGGCGCGCTCCGGCCGGCCGGCAACAACGCCGCCACCGGCAGAAATTTTCGCCGCGCCCCGTCCGCCTCCGCCGCCGGCTCGCGCGCTAAATCCGCCACCGCCGCGGCGAGCGCATTGCGCACACCCGGCAACTCCACCGGCACGGCCGCGAGCTGGTCCGCCTCGACGCGGTCCCCCAGCTCCCGGCACGCCGCCTCCGCCTCGTCCACCGTCTCGGTGCCAAACCACGGAATCACCGCCGCCTCGCCGTAACCCACCGCGCCCGCGGCATTCGCCAGCCGCACGAGCACCCCTTCCCGCTCGGTCCACACGCCGTGGGCCGTGCGCACCGGAGCGCGCAACGGCAGTCGATAACGGCGAAACTGAAAAAGATAGCTCACGCCTTCCACGTCATACCTTCGGCCGCCCGCGCGCAAACCCGACTTTCTGTTTGCGCTCCGCCGCGCCGCGCCTACTCCGTTCATGGCAATCCATGACAAAGGTTGCCAAGCCCTCCTCCGCCCAGGCTGCGTCCGCCGACGCCGAGTTTTATTTGCCGGCCGACGCCTTCTTTCGCGCCAACCGGCCGACCGCCCTCACCTTCGACGACGTTTCCCTCGCCACGCTTTATTCGGAGATCCTCCCCAAGGATGCCGACACCTCGACCTCGCTCAGCGAGGCCCTCCGCCTGCAGATCCCCGTCATCTCGTCCGATATGGACACCGTCACCGAGTCGCGCATGGCCATCGCCATGGCGCTCAACGGCGGCCTCGGGCTCATTCACTACAACATGCCCGCCCGCGACCAGGTGAAGGAGGTCGCCCGCGTCAAACGGCACATCCACGGTCTCATCCAGGACCCCATCACCGTCTCGCCGACGCAACTCATCGGCGACGTCCTCCTGCTCATCGAGACCAAGCGGTTTTCGTTTTCGACGTTCCCCGTCGTCGACGCCGCCGGCTTTCTCGTGGGCCTCCTCTCCGGCAACGTGGTCAAGGACCGTTACAAAACGAAGACCGTCGCCGAAGTGATGACACCGCGGGCGCAACTCATCACCGAAAAGCAGAGCGCCGTCGCCAAGGATCCCATCAGGTCCTCCGATGCATTTTTCACCCGTCACGTCGGCATCAACAAAATGCTCGTCGTCGATGCCGCCGGCCACCTCCGCGGCCTGGTCACCAGTTCCGACGTCGAGAAAATCACCGCCGAGGCCAAGTCGCGCCGCAAGCCCTCCCGCGATTCCCACTTCCGCCTCGTCGTCGGCGCCGCCCTCTCGCCCATCCGGAAACCCGACGGCACCCTCGACCGCGCCAAGCTCCTCGAACACGTCGGCCACCTCGTCGCCGAGCATGTCGACGCCATCGCCGTATCGACCGCCCACGGACACACCGCCGGCGTCGGCGACGTCGTGAAACTCGTCCGCGGCGCGTTCCCCGACCTCACCCTCATCGCCGGCAACGTCACCAGCGCCGCCGGCGTTGCGTTCCTCGCCGATTGCGGCGCGAACGCCGTAAAGATCGGCCAGGGCCCCGGCTCCATCTGCACGACCCGCATCGTCGCCGGCGTCGGTATCCCGCAGCTCACCGCGCTCCATGTCGCCTCCCACGCCACGAAAGCCGGCCGCGTCAAATTGATCGCCGACGGCGGCATCACCAAGAGCGGTGACATCGTCAAGGCCCTGACCCTGTCCGACGCCGTCATCCTCGGCGGCCTGCTCGCCGGCTGCCGCGAGGCCCCCGGCGAAATCATGGAGATCAGCGGAAAAGTTTATAAACAATACCGCGGCATGGGCAGCCTCTCGGCCATGAAGGCCGGCAGCGCCGCCCGTTACGGCCACGATAAAAACGACCAGACCCGCAAGGTCGCCGCCGAGGGAATCGAAGCCCTCAAGGAGGTCAGCGGTTCCGTCGACGACGTGCTCGGCACGCTCATCGGCGGCTTACAGAGCGGCATGGGCTATCTGGGCGCCGCAACCCTCGGCGCACTCCGCGCGAACGCCCGCTACATTCGCGTGAGCCCCGCCGGCCAGAAGGAAGCCGCGCCCCACGACGTCATCGAGGTCTCGACCCGCACCAGCAGCGCTTGACCGGCCGGCCCGCCAACCGCCCGCCGCCGCCGGCGGATTCCCGGCTGTGCCTCGTTTTTGGACACAAAAAAACGGCCCAGCGGTGAGCTGTGCCGTTGGAATTCGACCGGACGACCGGCCGAAAAAAGAGAAGTCCTTACTTCCCCTTCTTGGCGGCCTTGACGGCCTTCTTCTGAGCCGGCGTTTTGGCCGGAGCTTTTTTCGTCTGCTTCTTGGAATTTTGTGATTTGGCCATGGGATTTATCTAGGTTGGTTACCGTCTTGAACTAAAGGGGATCTCAGGTCTAGACGACGGCGTCCAGGCGCGATGTTTGGTCTCTGATCCTCCTACAACGCATGTTGTTTGATACTTATTCCCGCCAACAAGCAAGGTGGAATCCGCACCGCCTCGAAAGAGGCCGCGGAAGCATCCCTGCCTGGCTGGGAAAATTCGTTTGAATGCGAGGTCAGCGCCCGCCGTGCACGAGCGTTTCCTTCGTCGCGAGTTCGTAGCTGATCTTCCCTTCCATCACCTCGCGGAGCGCGGTGTCTTCCGGCGAAAGTTTTTCCAGGGACTCGACGAGCGCGCGGTTGCCGCGCTTGAGCTGCTTCACGCGACGCGAAATCACATTCACGAGAATGTTCGGATCATCGATCACTTTCAGGGCGGCCTGCAGATAGTCGTCTCTCATGGTTGGTGGCGCTCTCCAAAGAACCCGCCCCGCGCCCGTCGGAGTGACGGGACGCTTCGCAGTTTCAGATTTTCCGGTGTGTTCTTGTCGAGCCGGTGCACTGTGAAGCTGCCGGCCGCGAACACGACGCCTATTCCACCCGCCCCTCTCCATCTCCGTCAACTCGTTTGCCCGCCATCCGCTTGGAACGAACATAGCGACCCCGAAAACGTCCACCCGGCGGCTTCCCGCCCCGGAACCCGGCCCGGCCTCCGCAAAAAAATATTGAGATAGTGCTCCTCACCCGCACCGACGTTCGGCACGCTCCCCACCCAAATGAAAAAGACGTTTCCATTGCACGCCCCCGGCAAGGCTGACCCACGCGTGGTCGAAGCCATCAAACACGACGTGCGCAAATACGTGAAGCGCGAGCGCGGCAAAACGCTGCCCGAGGGCTTCGATCTGTGGGAGTTCGCCTGCAAGGTCGGCGCCACCGTCCCCACGGCAGAGATCACCCCGCTGAATGACGTGGGCGCGACCATCGATGGCGTCGTGAGCGCGGGCGGCACCGAAGTTTACGTCGAGATCATCGCCGTCGCCGGCCATCGCATTCCCCGCGTCGCCGCACCCGTGGGCACCGCGGCGGACGCGGCCACCGCCGGCGCTGTGCCGGCCCCCACTTCGCCGCCTGCGGCGACGGCCCCCGCGGCACCTCAGTCGTCGTGATGCTGCCGGTGCCGGAACGGCTTTAGCCCTTCGGTCTTCTGCTTCCAACTGGGCTTGCTCGCGAACGCACCGGGCTTCCGTTCCTTGGGCGCGCTGGCCTCTTTCTCGGCCTTCAATTTTCGATAGGCGTCGAACCGTGCCGCCGCCAGCTCACCGCCCGCCAGCGCCACGCGGACCGCGCAGCCCGGTTCGCTGTTGTGCCCGCAATTCGTGAACCGGCAACGCAGCGCAAGCGCCTTGATGTCCGCGAACGCATCCTCAACGCCGTCCTCCACGCCCCAAAGCTGGAGTTCCCGCATCCCCGGCGTGTCGATCACCAGCGCGCCCGACGGCGTCAACACGAGTTCACGTCGCGTCGTCGTGTGCCGCCCCTTGCTGTCCTTTTCGCGCACCTCACCCGTCGGCAGCGGCGCATCAAAGTCGCGCACGAGCGCGTTGATCAGGCTCGATTTCCCCACCCCGGAGGACCCGATAAACGCCACCGTCCGGCCCGGCTGCCCGTAGTTCGCCGCGAGCGCCTTCAGCCCCTTCCGCGTGGTCGTGCTCGTGATCAGCACCGCCACGCCGGGCGCCAGCACCTCGACTTCGCGCCGCACCGCGTCCGCGTCGTCGCAGACATCGGACTTGTTCAAAATGATCACCGGCACCGCCCCGCTCTCCTGCGCCGCGACCAGAAAACGCTGGATGCGCTTCGGATTGAAATTCCGGTCGAGCCCGCTCACCAGAAACACCGTGTCGATGTTGGCGGCGACGATCTGCTCGATCACCTCCGAGCCCGAGGCGCGCCGCGAAAACTTGGTCCGCCGCGGCAGCACGGCGTGCAAATCCGCCCGCGCCTCGCCTTCCCGCCGCTTGACGGCCACCCAGTCCCCCACCGCCGGAAACTGGTCGGGCGTCCGCGCGTGGTGGAAAAAACCCCCGCCGCACTCGCCCAGCACCTCGCCCGCCGCCGTGTGCACGGCATAGAAATTCCGCCGCAGCTCGCACACCACGCGGGCCGGTTCCAGTCCCGCCGCCGCATGCGGCGCGAACGCGAGCGCGAGGCCGTCGGTCCATCCGAGTTCGGCGAGCGTCATGCGTTCACCTCTGCCGTGATCAGGTGCATCTCACTTCAGCGTGAAGCCGAGCGCCTCCAGCTCGTCCATCGTGAACGGCGAGCACTCCATCACCTCGACCACTTTCCCGAGCGCCTCCGCCATCGTCGGCACGTCGATCAGCGCATGGCCGTCGTCGGAATCGTGCACGTGCACCGACCACGGACTATCGCCCGTCGCACGCAGTTGCACCGCCGCACCGTGCAGATAATTCCCCGGCAGCCCCGCGTTCGGCCCCGCGCCCGGCACGAGAAACAGCGTGTGGATCGGATCGTGCACGACGACGGGCTTCTCGTCGCCCGCCCCCTTCGCACGATGGTGCGCGACCTTGCCGGCCACCGTCAGCCGAAACGTCTCCGCGCGCGCCTGCACCGCCGCCGGCAGCGACTTCACATAACGGTCAAAAATGCTCCCGTTGCTCTCCAACTGCTCCGGCCCGATCTTCCCGGCGAGCACCGACTCCAGGTTGTTCGCCGGAAAATGCGGCTTCTTCGCGAGCGACCGCGCCGTGACATGCCCGTTCTTGTGATCGGCATCCGCATACACCTGGTGCGAAGCGTAGAGCCGCTTCATCGCATCCTGGTAAGTCGGCGTGAACGGCACCGCCCCGATCGGGCTGTGTTCAATCATTTCAAGGACGGTGTGGTCGAACTGGGCGTGGGGATCTTGGGGCATATTTTCGCCTACTTAAACGGCGTATTCGCACAACACGAGTTTCATCTCGCTTAATGGTTTGACCCGCCCCGGCGCTCCCCTAGCCACGCTGGGATGCTACCCCGCGCGCTTGCCGTCACCCTGCCGCTCCTCGCCTCCCTCTCGGCCCCCGTGGCCGCCGCCGCCGAGTCCTCCCCGGGCGCTGGCGAGGCCTTGTATCAAATTAACTGCTCCGCCTGCCACCAAGCCACCGGCGAGGGCATCAAGGGCATCTTCCCCCCGCTCGCCCAGTCCGACTACCTCCTCGCCGACAAAGACCGCAGCATCCGCATCGCCCTCCAAGGCGTCGGCGGCCCCATCGTCGTCAACGGCGTCGAATATCAGGGCGTGATGCCCGCACCCGCCCCCATGGACGACCAGCAGGTCGCCGACGTTCTCACCTACGTCCGCAGCGCGTGGGGTAACCGCGGCGACGCCGTCACGCCCGCCGAGGTGAAACAGGTTCGCGCCGCCCTCGCCGCCACCGACGCCGACAAAAACGATCCCTTCGCCCCGCTCCCGCCGCCGCCCGCCGGCTACCGGCTCCGCGAGGTCGTCCGCCTCCCCGTCCACGCCGTCAAACTCGCCACCATGCCCGGCGTCGACTGGCTGCTCGTGCTCAACAACAGCGGTGAGCTCTACCGCCTCGAACCCGCCACCGGGAACCTCGCCCGCATCCTCGTCGCCAAGGACTACGCCGAACTCGGCGCCGGAAAAATCGACGTCCTCGGCATGACGATCGACGCGAAAAAACGCCTCTACCTCGTCACCAACCAACGCGTCGCCGAACAACCCTGGCACATCAATCGCGTCGTCATTTTCCGCTCCGAACCCCTCGACGCCACCGGCGTCCCACGCCTCAAGCCGTGGTTGCGCTCGAGCTACCCGTGGGGCTTCAGCTATTACAATCACGGGGTCTGCCACATCGCCGAAGGGCCCGACGGCCTGATCTACGTCAGCAGCGGCGCCCGCACCGACGGCGGCGAAGTCGACGGCGGTATTTTCAAGAAGGAAACCATCTACTGGAAAGGCGGCGAGACCGACACCACGGCCGCCATCTGGCGCATCGACCCCAACGCCAACGTGCCCAAAATCGAAGTCTTCGCCCGCGGTATCCGCAATGCGTGGACCTTCGCCTGGAACGACCGCGGCGATCTCTTCAGCGTCTCCAACGGCCCCGATGCCCATCGCCCGGAAGAGATGGACCACGTCGAACAGGGCAAACACTACGGCTTCCCCTATCAATACGCCGACTTTCCCGCCACCGACAAACCCTACCCCTACACCCCCGACGTCCCGCCGGGCCTGACGATCACCCCGGCGATCCGCAACTTCGGGCCCGCCGCCGGCGGCTCCGCCACCAAGCCCATCGCCACCTTCGACGCCCACTCCTCCCCCGCCGGCATGCTCTTCTGCAACAACGACTGGCCCGCCCCGCTCCGCGGCAAAATGCTCGTCGGCCGCTTCGGCAACTTCCTCCTCGATGACAGCTACGGCTACGACATCCTCGCCGTCGACCTGCAGCGCAACGCCGCCAACGTCTACGAAGCCCGCATGACCACCTTCTTCGCTCCGCTCGCCCGCCCGATCGATTTCCTTCAGGTCGGGAAAAAGCTCTACATCCTCGAATACACGCGGCCCGTCGGCAAACACGGCACCCGCCCCATGAACCCCGGCCGCATCCTCGAACTCAGCTGGTAACTCATCGCCTCGTCCTCGCCAGGAGCGCAGCGACGCGGCGATCCAGCTGAATATCTCCGCGCAAAGCGCCGCCCTTCGCTCACTCTCCTCCTCTCCCCTTCTCCCCCTCTCTCTTTC
>JBIKOK010000290.1:0-7753 GCA_044358025.1 Opitutaceae bacterium | reverse complement strand
CCCGCCTCGTCCGCCGGGCGATTTGGACGTTTTGGTATCCCTTTCTCACGCGGCGCCTGCGCGCCGACGAGGTGTTGTTTCTCAACTATGCCTTTGAGGAAGATCCGCCGCGCAGGCTCGCGCTCGAGCCCGCCGACGAACCCAACCGCGCGTGCATCCAGCTTTATCACCACGTCGCGACGCAGACGGACTTGCGGGGGAAAACCGTTCTCGAGGTGAGTTGCGGCCACGGCGGCGGGGCCTCGTGGGTCACGCGCACGCTGCGCCCGGCGTTCACGACCGGGCTCGACCTGAATCCCGCCGGCGTTGCGTTTTGCCGGCAGCGGCACCGGGTCGAGGGGTTGGCCTTCGAGCAGGGCGACGCGGAGGAGCTGCCCTTCCGCGATGCGACGTTCGATACGGTGATCAACGTCGAGGCGTCGCACTGTTATCCGCATTTCCCGAAGTTCCTGGCGGAAGTCGCGCGGGTGCTGCGGCCGGGCGGTGAATTTCTCTATTCCGATTTTCGTTTCAACTCGGGGTTGGCGGAATGGGAGCGGGACCTTGCGGCGGCGCCGCTCGTGCTGCGCGGCTCGCGCGTGATCAACGCGGAAGTCCTGCGCGGCATGAACCGCAATTCCACGCGCTCGACCGAGCTCATCGTGCGCCACCTGCCGCAATGGCTGCACGGCCTCGGGCGCGACTTCGCCGGCATCAAGGGCTCGCGGATTTATGCCGCGCTCGAACGTGGCGAGTTGTCCTACCGCTCGTATCGTTTTGCCAAAGTCCGCTAGACGATCCGATTTTACCCCCTTGCCCATGCCCCCTTCCCTGTATCGCGTTTCCTGGTGCAGTCTCGTTTTGCTCGCCGCGGGCCTGCGGACGGCGCACGCCGCCGCCGCCTCGCCGGCGCCCCGTGCACCGGAGAAAATCGTCGCCGAGGTCTGTGTGAATTGCCACGGGCCGCGCCTGACCGGCATCCCGGCGCCGAACCTCCTGGACTTCTTTTGGAATCACGGCGGCCGCCCGGCCGATGTTCGGCGCAGCATTACCGACGGTTGGCCGGAGACCGGCATGCCCGCTTTTCGCGGCGTGCTGTCCGAAGCGGAAATTGACGGGCTGGTCGCCCATGTGCTGCGCGAACGCACCGAGTATCTTGCCGGCCGCATTACGCTGCCGGCTGCGCCCGCCCAGCTCACGCTTTCGACGGAACGCCACGCGTTTCGCCTCGAAACCATCGTGTCCGGGCTCGATACGCCGTGGGGCCTCGCGTTTCTGCCGGACGGCAACCTGCTCGTGACCGAACGCGTCGGCCGACTGCGCCTCGTCGTTCAGGGAAAACTCGACCCTCGGCCGATCGGCGGCTTGCCGGAGATTTACGTGAAACAGGACGGCGGTCTCCTCGATGTCGCGGTGCATCCCGACTACGCGAAGAACGGCTGGGTTTATCTGGCCTATGTCGAGACCGGTACCGGGCCGAACACGTCGATGACCGTCGTGATCCGCGGCCGGATCAAGGAGCACGGCTGGGTCGACCAGGAGACGATTTTCCGGGCCGACCCAAAACATTACACGCCGTTCGACACGTCGCACTACGGGTGCCGGTTTCTCTTCGACGGGGCGGGCCATCTGTTTTTTTCGATCGGTGACCGGGGCCTGCCGGACGAGGCCCAGAACCTCGCGAGCCCGCTCGGCAAAATCCACCGCGTCTTCGACGACGGCCGCATTCCGCCGGACAATCCCTTTGCCCAGCGCCCCGATGCCCTTGGCTCGGTCTGGAGCTACGGCCACCGCCATCCGCAGGGCCTGCAGTTTCACCCGGTGACCGGCCGGTTTTGGTCGACCGAACACGGTCCGAGCGGGGGCGACGAGATCAACGTGATCGATGCGGGCCACAACTACGGTTGGCCCGTTGTTTCGAGCGGGAAAGATTCGAAGCGCACGTTCGAAGCCGCGCGCCCCGGCATGGATTCACCGTTGGCCGTTTGGACGCCGGCCATCGCGCCGTCGGGGATCGAATTTTACACCGGGGACCGTTTTCCGCGTTGGAAGAACAGTCTCTTTCTCGCGGGGCTCGGGGGCCAACAGTTGCGCCGCCTCGAGACCGACGGCGACCGGGTGACCCACCAGGAAGTCCTGTTTAAGGAGCTCGGCCGCGTGCGCGAAGTGGTGACCGGTCCGGACGGCCTGCTTTACCTCGCGCTGAACGCCCCCAACCGGCTGGCGCGGCTCGTGCCCACCGATGATGCCGCCCCCGCGGCCCCCGTCGTTCCCGTCGCACGCGCGGTGGTGGGCCGGACGCCGGAGGGCACGGACGTGGAGCTGTTCACGCTGACGAACCGCCACGGGGCCGTCGCGAAAATCATGTCCTACGGCGCGATCCTCGCGGATCTGCGCGTGCGCGACCGCGAGGGCAAACTCGGCAGCGTCGTCCGCGAGATCGCGCCAGCAGAGCCCGGTTTCGCGAAAGGTTTTCCCCAGGCCGGGGCGGTCTTCGGCCGCGTGGCCAACCGGATCGCGAACGCGCGCTTCACGCTCGACGGCCGGCAATACCAGTTCGCCGCGAACAACAACGGGCATCTCCTCCACGGCGGGGTGAAAAACTTCAGCCGCGTCGTCTGGACGGCCGCGCCCGCGACGGCCCCCGGGGTGGCCGCGGTGACGTTGACCTACGTGAGCGCGGACGGCGAAGGCGGTTTTCCCGGCCAACTCACGACGACGGTGCGCTACACGCTCACCGACCAGGACGCGCTGCGGCTCGACTATACGGCCACAACGGACAAGCCCACGCCGGTGAATCTGACCAACCACGCCTACTTCAACCTCGCGGGCGGCGGCGACGTGCTCGATCACGAACTCACGATCAATGCCGACACCTACACGGTCGTCGACGCGACGCTGATTCCGACCGGGGAGATCAAGCGCGTGGACGAGTCGCCCTTGGATTTCACGCCGCAACGTCCCCTCGGCACCCGCGCCGCGCAACTTGGGGCGAGCCGCCGCTACGACCACAATTTCGTCATCAACCGACCGGCCGGTGACCGTTCGTTGGTGTTCGCCGCGCGGGTGGTCGAGCCCCGCTCCGGCCGCGTGATGGAGACGTGGACGACGGAGCCCGGCATGCAGCTCTACACGAGCCCGCTCGGCGACCAGCCGGCGAACGACAAATTTGGCTTCTACTGTTTCGAGACCCAGCACTACCCGGATTCGGTGAACCAGCCGGATTTTCCGACGACCATCCTGCGCCCGGGCGAAACCTTCCGCTCCACCACGGAGTATCGGTTTTCGGTGAAGTGAAAAAGGTGCCGTTGTCACCGGATCGGCCGTTGACGCAGCCCGACGCGGACCTTTTCTCGGGCGATGAGCGATGCTGTCCGTTACGACGACGAGATTGTGATTTCCTGGCCGGAGCTGCACCGCGATGCGCGGTATCTTTCGCAGCAGCTCCATGACCGCGGCACGTGGAAAGGCATCGTCGCCATCACGCGCGGCGGCCTCGTGCCGGCGGCGCTCGTGGCGCGCGAACTGGAGATCCGGCTGATCGACACGGTGTGCGTGTCGAGTTACGCCGCCGGCGCGGGGGGCGGTGCCGCCCAAGCCCAGAGCGGCGTCCAGATTCTCAAGCAGAGTGTCAGCGGCGACGGCGACGGCTTTCTGCTGATTGACGACCTGGTGGACACCGGCAAGACCGCGCAGGTGGTGCGGCAGCTGTTGCCGAAGGCGTATTTTGCGACGCTCTACGCCAAGCCCGCGGGGCGGCCCTTCGTCGACACGTGCGTGAAGGAGTTCAAGCAGAACAAGTGGATCTTTTTCCCGTGGGACATCGATTACCGCTTCGCGAAACCGATCCGCGACGGCGGTCGGGCGGGCGGCGCGGACCGCACTGACTGAACAGCCGGGTAGCCCGGGGCCCCCGGTCGGGCGGGACGGGGGCGGCTCACTGGACGCGGTCGGTGATCGTGAGGGTGTTGAAGTCCAGGATACGTTCCAGCCGGCCGTGGGTGATCGTCAGCTTGCGGCCGCCGATTTCGGCGTTGAGGTAGGGGCCTTCGAATAATTTCCAACTCCGGTAGTCGACCGCCTGGCCGTCGACGCTCGGGGTTTGGCCGTAGGTGAAGGCGATTTTTTTGCCGCGCAGGGTGGTCAGGCTGACGCTGGGCACGGGGTCCAGGGTGAACGTGAGCGGCAAGGCGGTGATGGCGGCTTTGAACGCGGCCAGATCGCGAAACTCGGCGGTGCTCGCGGCCTGCACGAGGGTGCCGTTTTTGAGGTGCGGGCTGGTGAGGAGGCGGCCGCCGAGTTCGACGGGGGCCTTGGCCCAGCCGCTCGAATAGTGGCGATATTTTTCCCAGCGATACGGGGCCAGCGGTCGGTAGGCGAGATAGGTGCGGCCGCCCCGGGCGAAGATCCAGCCGGAGGCATCTTCGGTGACCTCGGCGAGGTCTTTCGAGAAGAAGCCGTTGATGTGGGGGAAGCGCGTGTCCGGCGGGATGGCGTAGAGGGCGATCACGGTATCAAGATCCTGGAACACCTGCTCATACGGCGAGCTGCCCATGACTTTGTCGGGGGAATCGTAGGAGGGTTTGCCCTCGAAAGTGACGCCCTTGATCATGGGCTCGGGGTAAAAGACGAACGAGGCCTGGATGATCTCGCTCGCGGCGTGCGGGTGCAGCGAAAACAGCGTGGGGTGCTTGCCGCGCGGATCGGGCTCGGCCCAGGTGACATCCCAGACGTGCGACTGGAGGGGGTCGATGCGGCCGCCGCGGGTCGAACCGACCGCGTAGTCGTGGCGGAGGTAGTTGGTCTTGTAGACGGGCGGAGAGGTTTCGTCGCTGTAGCGCCAGAAGCGCCGGACGCGGGCGCGGTCGCGTTGCCCGAAGCCGTCGGGGCGGTCGGTGGCGATGCGGTAGATGACCTCGGGCACCTCGTAGTTTTTGGCGAGCGGGGCGAAGTAGAGGCCCCAGCCGCTGTAGCCCGCGGTGGGCGGGGTGTTGCCGAAGAGCAGCCAGCTGAAGTAGGAGGCCATCGCCTGCCAGCGCTCGATGACCGAGCCCTCGTCCACGCGGGAGTTGGGCCCGCGCAGGACGCCGTTGAGCGTCGAGACGGCGAGTTCGGCGAAGAACCAGTCGAGCATCAGGTGCCCGCGCTGACGCATGGCGGGGTCCTTGGCCCAGTTGGTGAGAAACAGGAGCGGGATCACATATTCGCCGATATAGTTCGTCGTGTTGAACTCGGCCTGCCCCACCGTCGTCGTCTCGTCCATCCAATGCAGGAGGTAGGCGCGCGCTTCGGCGAGATTTTCCGCGGAAGACCGGCCGGTATACCACGAGTCGGCGGGCTCGTCGGGGTAGAGTTCCGCCATGAGGTAGAGCGAAAGGTAATACATTGCGAAATGGTTTTCGGTGTCGCCGCGGATCTGGCGGGTGGTGCGCCAGGCGGTGCGAATCGAGGCCAGCGCCGCGGGCGAGAGCCGGTCGCGGCCGAGGTAGGCGATGCAGACGCTGGGAAACATCCAGAACGGGCCGGTGCCGGGTTCGCGCATCATCTCGATGACGCGCTGGGAGCAGCCGGGCAGATCGCGGCCCCGCACGATGCGCGCGGCGATCATGGCGAGATCGAGTTTGGCGGGATCGTTGGTCTTGGCGCTGCCGCCGCCGGCGGCCCAATCGAGTACCTCGTCGACGCGGCGGAAGTAGTCGGCCCGGCGCAGACTCGCATCGGCCACGGGGGCGGTCGGAGGCGGCGGGGCCTCGTAGGAGGGCTGCGCGCCGCCGGAGAGCGCGGCGCAGGTGAAGAGGAGGGCGGAAAAAAAGGAGCGACGCATGGGAGAGGGTGGGCTTACGGCGCAGGGCGGGGCAGGAGGAGGAACTTGTTCACTTGGGAACCGGCGAGCGCGTCGGGTTTCCAGGTGCGACCGAAGTCGGCGGAGACAAACAGCGTTTCGCCGGCGACGCTGGCATAGAGCCGGCCCTCGGGGTCGACGCCGACCCGCCAGACGTGGTGGGCCGCGGGGAGCCCGGCGTTGCGGTCGGTCCAGGTCCGGCCGCCGTCCTCGCTGGTCAGAACGCCGAGCGCCCAGCTGCCCAAGGCGAGGCGCTGCGCGGTAGTGACGTCGAAGGTGACGTTGTAGAGCGGATGGGTGGACGGTACCGCGGCGATTTTTTCCCAGGTCAGACCGCCGTCGGTTGAGCGACAGGCGCCGGAGCTATGGGTCATCGCCAGCCAGAGACGTGGGTCGTGGGGCGACTGTTGGAGATCGTAGACGGTCTCCTTGGTCGGAAGCACGCAGCGCCAGTTTTGCGCGCTGTCCTCGGTGAGAAACACGCCGGCTTCGCAGCCGGCGAACACGCGGCCAGCGCGGGTCCGGTCGACCTGGAGGACCTGGGTGTATTTGCCGCGGGCGGGCAGGCCGTTTTCGCGGCGCACGAGGGTTTCCGCGCGGTCGGTGGAGACCGCGATGCCGTCGGGGAGCGCGAGGTAGACGTGGTCGGGTGCGAGGGGATCGACGGCGACATCGCGGGCCTCGGTCATGTCCCAGCTGTTGCAGATGCGCCAATGGCGGCCGCCGTCGAGGCTGCGCCAGAGGCCGTTGAGGGCCGAGGTGTAGGTGATTTGGCGGTCGCGGGGGTCGAAGGCGACGGCGGTGATGCCGGTGTCGTTGGCGCCGAGGTGGCGCCACGCGCCGGCGGGGTCGCGCTGATAAACGCCGTTGGTCGTCACGATTTTGGAGCCGACGACGTAGTTGCGGTTGATGTTCGCGCAGACAAAAAAGTCGTAGGCGGGCGGGGGCGCGGCGCCGAGGGCGGAGGCGAGGAGGCCGCCGGCGAGGAGGCCGAGACGGTTCAGGGCCCGGGCCGGCGAGCGGCGGGTCGGCGAGTGCGCTGTTGGTCCGGCGGAGGGAGCAGGCAGCTTCGGGTTGGCGGTGGGTAGAGGGACGGGCCGTGGGGCAGGCATGGCCAGAGCGGAACAGGCCGGCGGGGTCGCCGCACCTCCCAATTTGGACTTTCGGCCACACGGTTTCCCGCACCCGTCGCAAGCGTGGTGGGCCCACAGGGATTCGAACCCTGAACCAAAGGATTATGAGTCCTCTGCTCTAACCGTTGAGCTATAGGCCCGGCGCGCTGCGAGGACTTTCCCGGGGCCGGGGCCGGAGTCAATTTTCTCGCGTGGCGCGTCGCCGAAAACAACCTCGGGCCATGACCCCGCACGAGCCTCTTCACCCCTCGCGGCGCCAATTCATTCGGAGTTCCGCGGCCACGGCATTGGCCGGCGCGTGGCTGCCGGCCGGGGCGGCGACGGCGCCTTCCGCCCGCGCCCGCACCTCGCTCATCGCCGAGGAAAACCGCCGGCCCGGCTCGCTCGACTGGCAGCTCGCGCGCGTGAAACTCGACAAACCCCAGGGCGTGCGCGCTTCCGTCATCGAGGGCTACTGCTCGCGGCAATCCGTCCTCGCCGGCGAGTCGCTCGATCTGTTTGTCAGCACGGCGCCGGCGGCGCGCTTCCTCATCGAGATTTTTCGTACGGGTTATTACGGCGGTCGCGGCGCGCGGCTCATGGCGACGCTCGGACCGTTCGACGGCACGCCCCAGCCGGTCCCGCCGGTGGGCGCGAAGCGCCTGGTTGCGTGCACGTGGGCGCGGACGACGACGCTCCCCATTCCCGCCGACTGGCCGAGCGGCGTTTATCTCGGGCGTCTGACGACGCAGCCGGCCGCGGCGGACCAGCCGTATTGGCAAAACTACGTCGTCTTCATCGTGCGCGACACGCGCCGGGC
>JBIKOK010000081.1:0-25666 GCA_044358025.1 Opitutaceae bacterium | reverse complement strand
CAAAAAACTCCTCGCCGATATGCGCCGCCTCTCCCGCCAAATCATGCGCGCCAAGTTTCCTGACACGGAACGACGCACCCCCCTGAATAAGAAAGTTTTGCGCCTTATCTAAGCGCCATTCGAGCCAAACACCTTGTCCGCTCCGTGCGCCCTATGGGCTGGGCTCCGTGTCTCTGTGAAACAGGTTTGGTCACATTGCGTGTGAAATTTCCGGGCTTGGCTCGCCCGGCCACCCGAAAATCCCACACTCCCGCCATGCCCCTGCGTTTCGCCGCCGCCGCCCGCGCCCTCCTCCTCGCGCTCGTCTTCACCCTCGGCCTCACCCGCACCGCCGTCGCCGCCGCTCCCGAAAAATTCCCCGCCGGCGACGGCCTGTTCACCTTCTCCGCATGGGACGGCCCGCCGCTCCCCGTCTATTTCCACGCCCCGGCGAATGTCACCCCCACGACGCCCATCGTATTCGTGATGCACGGACAGGCCCGCAACGGCGACGAATATCGCGACCAATGGAGCGATCTCGCCCACCGCTACGGTTTCCTCCTCCTCGTCCCGACTTTCGGCAACCGCGACTTCCCCGGCTTCGACCGCTACAACTACGGCAACGTCCTCGCGCCCGACGGCACGCGCCGGCCCGCCGGCCAATGGGCCTTCACCGCCATCGAGCGCCTCTTCGACCACGTGAAAGCCACCGCCGGCCTCACCGCCCCCGCCTACTTCATTTACGGCCACTCCGCCGGCGCACAGTTCGTCCACCGCCTCTTCTTTTTCCTCCCCGACGCCCGCGCCGCGCGCGTCATCTCCGCCAACGCCGGCGCCTACATGCTCCCCGATTTCAAGACCGCTCACCCCTACGGCCTCGGCGGCTCCGGCGTCACCGCGGCGGATTTGCAAACCGCCCTCTCGCGCCCCCTCCTTGTCCTGCTCGGCGAGGCCGACATGGACCCGAATCACCGCCCGATGCCCCGCACGCCGGAAGCGAACGCGCAGGGCCTTCACCGTTTCTCCCGCGGCCTGAATTATTTTCGCCTCGCGACGGAGCAGACGGTCCGCCTCGGCGTCCCCTTCGGCTGGAAAATCGCCACCGTCCCCGGCGTCGCCCACAGCAACACCCTCATGGCCCCCGCCGCCGCCGCCCACTTTTTCGCGCCGTGAGCCCCCCGCTTCCGCCCCTCACTCCAGCTCCGCCCAGCGCGCGAACGCCTTCGCCAGCTCCGCCTCGATTTCGTGCAGCCGCTCCGTCGCGTGCGTCACTTCCACCGGCGATTTCTTGAAGAACAACGGATCCTGCAGCTTCGTCGACAGGTTCGCCTGCTCGTTCTCCAACTTCTCGATCACCTTCGGCAGGGCATCCAACTCCGCCCGCTCCTTGTTCGAGAGCTTGCGCACCTTCTTCACCGGTCCCGCCGCCGCTTCGGCCGCGTCTTTCGCGTCCCGTTTGGCTTTTTCCTCGGCCACGAGGGCGGCGGCGGCCTTCGCCGCTTTTTCCTTCTGCCAGTCGTCGTAGCCGCCGAAATATTCCACCACGCGCCCTTCCCCCTCGAACACCAGCAGGCTCGTGCACACTTCGTTCAAAAACGCGCGGTCATGGCTCACCAGCAGCAGCGTACCGCCAAATTCCACCAGCAAATCCTCCAGTAACTCGAGCGTCTCCGCGTCGAGATCGTTCGTCGGCTCGTCGAGCACCAGCACGTTGCACGGCTTCGTGAACAGCCGCGCCAGCAGCAGCCGGTTCCGCTCGCCGCCCGACAGCGCCTTGATCGGCGTGCGCGCCCGCGTCGGATCAAAGAGAAAATCTTCGAGGTAGGAGATCACGTGCCGCGTCTTGCCGTTGATCGTGACCGTCGGATTGCCGTCCGCCACCGCATCCTGCACGCGCAACGTCTCGTCGAGCTGCGCGCGCAACTGGTCGAAATAGACGACCTCCAGCCGCGTGCCCTGCTCGATCGACCCGACCTTCGGCGCCAATTGCCCGAGCAGCAAGCGCAGCAAGGTCGTCTTGCCCGCGCCGTTGGGGCCGACAATGCCGATCTTGTCCCCCCGCTCGATGCGCACGCTCAGGTCGCGCACGATCCAGCGCCCGTCGTCCGCGTAGCGGTAACCCGCCTCCTTGCACTCGATCACCTTGAAGCCGCTGCGGTCCGCTTCCTGCGCCGTGATCGTCGCCTTGCCCGTGCGGTCGCGGCGCGCGGCGCGCTCGGCCCGCATCTTCTCCAACGCATGGATACGGTTGCTGGCCCGCGAACGCTGTGCCTTCACCCCGCGGCGAATCCACACTTCTTCCTGCGCCAGCTTCTTGTCGAACTGCGCGCGCTCCACCTCCTCGGCCTCCAGCACCGCCTCTTTCCGCACCAGAAACGTGTCGTAGTCGCACGCCCAGCCGACGAGCTTGCCGCGGTCGACCTCGACGATGCGCGTCGCCAGCTTCCGCAAAAACGCCCGGTCGTGGGTCACGAACAGCAGCGCCCCGCCCCACTCCAGCAAAAATTCTTCGAGCCACTCGATGGACTCCAAGTCCAGATGGTTCGTCGGCTCGTCGAGCAGCAGCAGTTGCGGCTCCTCGACCAGACCGCGCGCGAGCAGCACGCGGCGCTTCTGCCCCGCCGACAGCGCCGCGAACTCGTGGTCCGCCGGCAGCCCCATGCCTTCCAGCAGGCGCTCGACGCGGTCGTGGCGCTCCCAGTCGTTGTGCACTTCATACGCGCCGCCTTCGCCCTCGACCACCGTGCGCACGGTGCCCGTCAGCCCCGCCGGCACTTCCTGCCGCAGGCTCGCAAACACCGCGCCCGCCTGGCGGAAAACCTGGCCGACATCGGCGTTCAGTTCCCCCGTGATGACTTTCATCAACGTCGACTTGCCCGCACCGTTGCGGCCGACGAGACACACGCGTTCACCGCGGTCAATCTGGAGATTGACCTTATCGAGCAACGGCGCGCCACCGAAGCTCAGGGAGACATCAAGAAGACTGACAATGGCCATGGGAACCGAACAGCTTGCACACCGCCCCCCGTCCAGCGCAAGGTCGGCGTTGCGCTCCATGTCGATTCCCCCTCCGCGCTACAACGTCCTCGGCGTCGGCGTTTCCGCCCTCACGCTCCCGGCGACCCGCGATCTCGTCCTTGGAGTGGCTGGCCACCGCGCCGACCGCGGCCGTTACATCTGCCTCGCCACCGTCCACGGCGTCGACGAGGCCCGCACCGATCCGGCCTTCCGTGCCATCCTCAACGCCTCCTGGCTCACCACCCCCGACGGCATGCCCCTCGTCTGGCTCGGCCCGCCCGGCGTCACCCGCGTCTACGGCCCCGACCTGATGCTCGCCGTCTGCGACTCCGGCCGCGCCGTCGGCCTCACCCATTACTTTTACGGCGGCAAGGCCGGCGTGGCCGACGCCCTGAAATCACGCCTCACCGCCCGCTTTCCCGGCCTCGCGGTGGTCGGGACCTTTACCCCGCCCTTTCGTCCGCTCGACG
The DNA here is from genome assembly GCA_044358025.1 of Opitutaceae bacterium. Lineage (GTDB taxonomy): Bacteria > Verrucomicrobiota > Verrucomicrobiia > Opitutales > Opitutaceae > GAS368. The sequence continues at coordinate 22,199 of JBIKOK010000081.1, read as the reverse complement.
CCCCCGAGTCCGCCGCGCTCCGCGCTGACGTCGCCCGTGCGCGCCCCGATGTGCTCTGGGTGGGCCTCGGCACCCCGAAACAGGAACGCTTTATGGCCGAGTGCGCGCCGGTGCTCGATGCCGGCGTGCTCATCGGCGTCGGCGCAGCGTTCGATTTCCACTCCGGCCGCGTGCGGCAGGCCCCGCGCTGGATGCAGCGCGGCGGCCTCGAGTGGTTTTTCCGCCTCTGCACCGAACCCCGCCGCCTCGGTCCGCGTTACCTCGCAACCAATCCGCGCTTCGTTCTGCGCGTGCTCGCCCAGACCACCGGCCTGAAAAAATATCCGTTGTCCTCCGCCGACCCGCACTGCCGTCCCGCCGGCACGTGACCCGGCACGCTTCACGTTTGAGTCAACCGCGTCGCGTCCCCACCCTCCCCCACCGCTCCCATGCCTCCCACCCCAGCCTCCCGCAAATCCGCGCTCCTCGTTTCCCTCGTCACCGCCGCGGTGATCGCCGCCCTCGGCGCCGGCTGGCTGCTCCGCCAGCGCGCGAAAGCCCCCCCGGAAACCACCGGCTCCGACTCGGTCATCATCTCGCCCCATTTCGCCGCCCCCGCCAACCAAGGCGCCATGCCGTCCGGTCCGCGCAGCAAATTCGCCGACGAACCCGCCGCCCGGGAACGCGCCCTGATCGCCGCCTTCAACGCCGCGCTCGTCGGCGCCGGCCAGCCGCCGGCCGATCAGCAGACCCCCGATCTCCTCGCCGTCCTCATGGTCAGCCGCATCGCACCGGTCCCGCCCAACCCCTCGACGCGCGACATCGATGCCGCCGTGGCCCGCCGCCAGGGGAACAACGAGGGCATTCTCGTCGCCTCGTCCGTTTTCCTCACCCCGGCCCAACTCGCCGTCTACCGCTCCGTCCTCCACACCGAGGTCGAGGCCATCGAAGCCCTCCGCGCCCGGGCCTCACGCGGCTGACGCTCCCGCGGCCCCCCCCGGCTGCCTTCCCCGCCACCCCCCCCAAAAAAACCGCCGCTTCCCCGCACGTTTGTCACGTAATACGTGACAAATGATTCCGGCCCTTGGCCGCTGACCGCGGACGCGACCGGGCCGTCCTCACCCGCCCTTAAAACAAATTCCCCTGCTGCAGCGCGTCCCGCTTCGCCCCGTCGAGCGTGCTGAGCGCGAGCAACTGCATCATCGTCTGCGCCGCCACCGGCGGATCGCGCGCGAGCGACGCGAGCAGAAGCGCCCCGGCCAGCGCATCGTAGAGCGCCGCGTGGTAGTGCCGCCGGTCCGGCGGACAATACGCCGCCGCGTGCTGCTCGAGTTCCCCGTGCAAACCGCACGCCGACACCAGCACTTCGAGTTTCCCCGATTCGAGCCGCGGATAGAGCTGCGAATAGAGCCGCGCCGAATCCACCCACGGCCCCCACTCCGCCACCCGTTTCCCCGGGCGCGCGAAATCCGGCGAACTGCGCGGATAGGGCCACACCGCTTTGAGCAGCCCGTTTTCCACGCCCGCATAATGCGCAGCGAGCGGCCCCAGTTCGCGCAGGCTCGAAAAATAATCCCACTCGTCGGCGAACGGCGCGTGCGGCGCGGCCGCCTCCTCGCTCAGCCCGTGCACCGCCGTGTCCTCCGCCCGCACCCGCCCCGTCGCGCGGCAGATCCGGGTCCGCGCATTCACCACCACCCCGTGCTGCACCTCGACCACCCCGAATTCCAAAATTCCCGACGCACGGCTCCCTTCAAAATCGACGAAGAAAATCGGCTGCTCGGTCCACGGGGTGCCCACGCGCGCAACGCAACACAGGCCCGGGAAAAATCCGACTCTATTTTTTCCGTGTGTTCGGTGCGCTCCGTGGGCCACCTTTCCCGCGTGGACCTCACGCCCTACCGCTCCTTCCTCACCGCACTCGCCCGCGAGAGCGGCGCGTTCATCCGCCCGCACTTCGGCCGCCTCGACCTCGCCGTTGAAACCAAGAGCGACGCCTCGCCGGTCACCCTCGCCGACCGCGGCGCCGAGGAACTCATGCGCGGGCTCATCGCCAAAAAATTCCCCGCCCACGGCATCATCGGCGAGGAACTCGGCAGCGACCGCCCCGACGCCGAGTTCGTCTGGGTGCTCGATCCCATCGACGGCACCAAGGCCTTCATCACCGGCGTGCCGCTCTGGGGCACGCTCATCGCCCTCCTGCACCACGGCCAGCCGGTCCTCGGCGCGATCCACCAGCCCGTGCTCGGCCAGCTCATGATCGGCGACGGCACCACCACCACGCTCAACGACCGCGCCGTCCGCTGCCGCCCCACCACCCGGATCGCCGACGCCACGCTGCTCACCAGCGACACCCTGAATCTCGCAAAATATCAAAACGGTCCCGCCTCCGACCGGCTGCTCGCGCGCGCCAAACTCGTCCGCACCTGGGGCGATTGCTACGGCTACCTGCTCGTCGCGAGCGGCTGGGCCGACGTCTGCCTCGATCCCATCATGAACCCGTGGGACATCGCCGCGCTCGTGCCGATCATCCGCGGAGCCGGCGGCGTCATCACCGATTGGCGCGGCGGCGCGGCCTATCCTGCCGAGTCGACGATCGCGTGCGCCACGCCGGAATTGCACACCGCCGTGCTCGCGGCGCTGAACCCGTAGCGCGGAGCTTCAGCCCGCGCTTCAACCGCCCTTTGTCTGCCGAGCGCGGGCGAAGCTCCGCGCTCCACCCCCACATCCCGCTACCTCCCGACGGCGATCCGCAATTCGTCCGTCCGCACGCGTCCCTCACGCCGCACGCGCAACACGAACACGTCGTAGACCGGCGTGCGCATCACCTGCTGGTACTCCTCCTCCGTGAGCCCGTTGAGCGTCACGCCCTGGATCGCGACGATCTCCATCCCTTTTTCCAGGCCGGCCCGCGCCGCCGCCGATTTTTCCCGCACCGACTCCACCCGCAGCACCGAAATCCGCGGACCGTCATCCGAGCGTTGGTAAAGCACCCGCACGACCGCGTTCGCCCAAATCGACGCGACGCGCACCGGCTCCAGCTGCGGCGGCGGCGGCCCGGTTTCCGCCGCCCAAGCTCCCGCGCTGCCCAACCAGGCCGCGAGCAACACCGACACTGCACGGGGGCGAACCATGGCGATTGGGCCCGGGGCCGGGAGCGCGGCCCGCCCGCCCCGGCGAGCGTTACGGATTGGGGGGCGCGGTCGGCGTCGGTGCGACCGGAAGCGCCCCCTGCTTGGCCTTCATTTCTTCGCCAAATGCCTTCATCGCCGCCTGCATTTTCGGCCCGATCTCGGCCATTTTTGGCATCATCACCTGCATCATCTTCTCCTGCACCTGCGGCTGCTTGCCGGTCATCGCTTGTCCGGCCGGGGTCGAGTAAAACGCCGCCTGACTCGCGAGCTCTTCTTTGGAAAATACGCTGCGGTAAATGTCCGCGACCGCCGCCTTCATCTCGGGACCGGACATGGAATCAAAAAGCTCGTCCATGACTTTCTGCTGGATCGCGACCATTTTGGCCCGGTCCTCGTCCGGCAGTTTCACCCCGGCGGTCATGCGCTGCATCATCGGGGCCATGCTTTTTTTCTGCTGGTCCATGATCTTGGCAAACATCTCTTCGAAATGCATCGCCTGCAGGACCTGCTCGGCATCGGCCAGCGTGGCCGGCGTCGAACGCGTGGCGCCCGGGCCGCTGTCCGTCGTGGCCGCATCCGCGACGAGCCGCACCCGTGTGACCTTCCCATCGCGCTCGAGGTCCAGCCCGCCGGAGGCCTCGTCGTAGCCCTTGATCGTAGCGCCCTCAAAGACGGCCCCGACCTTGAGCCAGGCGCTGGCTTTGCCGGTTTCGGACACGAGAACAAACCGGTGCTCCTTGCCCATCGTCATCAGGGCATTGAACACCGGCAAACTGCCGGCCGCACGGAGCGCGACCGCAGTGAGGAACGCAAGCAGCAGAAGACGCAGTTTCATGGCGCGGGGAGCATCCCCTTTCGGCCCCGCCCCGGCAACACCCGACTGGCCCGGCGGGCGCTCGCCCGCCGGGAGGCGCGTCCGGCCGGACTCAGAAGCTCAGTGTCAGCGACACCCGGGTGTTGAGGCCCGGCTGGGCGAAGCGCTGGAGATCCGCGCGGCCGCGGTCGAGTTCACGCACGTCCTGCCAATACCAATACTGCCGGTCGCCGAGATTGTAGACGCCGGCGCTCCCGCGCAGATTCTTCGTGAAGTTCACATACCCCGTGAGGTCGAACAGCGTGACCCCCGCGGGCACGAACTGCACCGGCGCCGGCGGCCGGCCGTCCCACAGCGCCAGGATCGCCGTCGTATCCGCGCGGCGCTGGCGCGCGTGCGTCGTGCCCGTGAGGCGCAGGCCCCAGCTGTCCTTGGCCGTGTAGCTGAGCGCGCTGACCCACTTGGGCGGCTCGATGGAGTTGATCGGCTTGCCCGCCTGCAGATTGTCGCCACGCGACCAGGCGAGGGAGTTCGACCACGCGGTGCCAGCGAGGGCTTTTTCGTAGTGCCCGAGCGGCAGCTCGACCGTCGCCTCCGCCCCGTGGATGCGGGCCCGGCTGACGTTTTTCGACTGATACACGACAGGGTCGCCGGGCGAGCTGGGGAGCTGCGGGTCGCGCGTCGGGCTGAAGGTGTCGATGAAGTTCGAGTAGGCGTTGTAGTAGACGCTCACGACGTAATTCGCCCCCGGGCGGCGCGCCCGCATCCCCAGATCGAAGCTGTCGCTGACCTCGGCCTTGAGCGCCGGATTCGGCTTCGTGCGGTAGAAGACCGGCGGCGTCGTCAGATTCACGATCGAGCCGTTGAGATCCTCGTTCGTGGGATTGCGGAAACCGCGGTGGTAGCGGGCAAAAAACGTCTCCTGCGCGCTCACGCGCCAGAGGAGGCCGACCTTCGGCGCGACCGCCCATTGGTCAAAGCCCACCGGCGCCGTGCCTTTGGCCAGGTTCTGGTAGAGCGCGTCGTCGGTCACCGCGAGGCGGTAGTGATCCAGGCGGACCCCCCAGCTCGCGATGTAGCGCTGGCCGGCATCCAGCGTCACCTCGTCCTGCGCGAACACCGCATAGCGGGTGACCTCGCCGTCCGGGATGCGCTTGAGCGGGAAATTTTCGCCGACGAAAATCTTGTTCAGAAACGCGCCGGTCGTGCCGTCGAACTGCGAGAAATCCTCGTTGCGTGTCTGCTTGGTCTTCGAACCGTCGATCCCCCAGAGGATGCGGTGGGCGCGGTCCCCGAGGCGCACGCCGCTCTCGACCTGCAGCGAACCGGACAGGCCGCGGTTGCGGAAATCGGAGTCGCGCAGACGCAGGCGCGGCACGAAGACTTGCGGCGCGGGCGGCGGCGGGCCGGCCGGAATCGCCTGCCGGGTCACGTAGGTCTCGCGCACTTTGGCCCCCTGCCAGGAGAGGCGGGCCTGGAGATTGCGAAAATAGCCGGTCGGGCTGGTGACATCGTAGCCCACCGTCGCGCGGTCGCGCGTGATCCGCTGCCGGCCTGTCTGGCCCGCAAACGTCGCGGTGATGAGGCTCGGGAACGACGCCTCCATGGTCTTCGTGAACGTCTCGCCCGTCAAAAACAGCGTGCGGCCCGCGGCCGGCGTGTAGTCGAGGCGGAACAGCCCGGCGTCGACTTTGAACTCGGACGGATCGGCCGGGTAATTGCCCTTCGCCTCCGCTTCGTGGCCTTCGCGGTGGGTCGCGGTCGCGACGGCCGCGACGTCCCCGGCCCGCCCCGCGGCGCTGGCCGTGCCCGTCCACTCGTCGTTGGCCGACGCATAGGACGTCGAAATCCCGGCGAGCAGGTCGCGTTTCGCTTCGGTCAGCAGCGCCGTCGGCGCCGGGCTGATAAACGACAGCACGCCGCCGACCGCGTCGGAACCGTAGAGCGCCGAGGCCGAACCTTTGAGGATCTCAGCTGTGCGGTAGAGCGACGGCTCGAAATAGTCGCGCCCGATGAGCTGCGCGTTGCCGAACGTGAACTGCTCGGGCTGGCGCACGCCGTCCACCTGGATCAGCACGCGGTTGCCGTCGAGACCGCGGATATTGAAGGAGCGCGCGGTAGGAAAATTGCGCGGGGCGTTGCCCGTCGCCCCGAAGGCCGCCGGCGCGGAGACGCCCGGCTCGCCGCGCGCAAGATCGCGGAGCGACGTCACGCTGTTCAACAGGTCGTTGAGCCGGATGACGGACACGCTGGCCGGCACGTCGGAGACGGGCTGCGCAATGCGCGTCGCGGAGACCGTGATCTCGTCGAGCGCGATGGCCGGATCGGACGCGGACTGCGCGTGGGCCGCCACGGCCAGGGCCGCGCCGGTAAGGAGGATGAGGGTTCGCTGGGTTACGGTAGGCATCGGTGTCAGGGAAGGTGGGAGAGGGTTTGAGGATGGCTGGCCCGGTCTGAGGGCAACCTTGGAATGGGTTCGCGCGGCGAGAATCGCATCAAATGCAGCATCGGGCGCGCTGGCGGGCGAAAATCTCGCCCCAGAGCACCGGACCGGAAGCGCAGAGCGATCAGCGCTTCTTCTTGGCCGACCAGGACGCCGTTACGCGCGAGGTGATACCGCCGCGGCCTTTCCAGTCCGCGATCACGGTAAGTTCGCGCGGCTTGAGCGTGTGGCCGAGATCGTCGCAAATCTTGTTGGTCACGGCCTCGAAGAAGATGCCGTCGTTGCGAAACGCGTGGAAGTAGAGCTTCAGCGACTTCAGCTCGACACAGACCTTGTCCGGGACGAACCGCACGATGATCGTCGCGAAATCCGGGTGGCCGGTGATCGGACACATCGAGGTGAACTCGTGGTGTGAGTGCTCAATCACGTAGTCGCGGTGCGGCGCGGGATTGGGAAAGGTTTCGAGGATCTTCGGGTCGGCCATGGGAAAGGAGGAGATTTGCGCGGTCCGCTATAAGGGTTAAGTCTCGGCGCTTCGCAAGTCGCGGTTCGCTGCCTCGGCTTCGGGCTTGTCGCCTCCAGCTTCCGGCAGCGCGGCGTTCAGGTCGCCGTCTCCGTGAACCGGCTCTCGCGAATCACCGTGATCTTGATCGTGCTCGGGTATTGCAGCTCCGCCTCGATCCGGCCGCGCAGCTCCTTCGCGATTTCCCGGGCGCGGTCGTCGGTCACCTCCAGCGGCGAGACCACCACCCGGATCTCCCGGCCCGCCTGGATCGCGAACGCCTGCTGCACGCCCTCGATCGAGACCGCCAGTTTCTCCAGCCGCCCCAGGCGCTGGATATAGCTCGTCATCGATTCGGCCCGCGCGCCGGGGCGCACCGCGGAAATCGTGTCGGCCAGAATCACCAGCCCTGCATAGACCGTCTCGGGCTTCACCTCTTCGTGGTGCGCCGCGACGGCGTTGACCACGATCGGCGTCTCGCCGTAGCGCTTGATAAATTCCGCCCCGATCACCGCGTGGCTCCCCTCGAGTTCGCCGGAGACCGCCTTGCCCACGTCGTGGAGCAGCCCCGCGCGCTTCGCCACATTCGGATCGAGCCCGACTTCGCTCGCGATCATCGACGCGAGGAACGCCGTCTCCACGGAATGGTCCAGCGCGTTCTGGTTGTAGGAAAACCGATATTTGAGGCGGCCGAGCAGCTTGATGATCTCGGGGTGCAGGCCGTTGATGTTGAGTTTCGCGACCGCCTCCTCACCCGCCTGCGTCGTGACGAGATCGATCTCCTCCGCCGCGCGCTTCACAAATTCCTCGATCGAGGCCGGGTGGATCCGGCCGTCTTTCACCAGCGCATCGAGCGCCGAGCGCGCCACCTCGCGGCGCACGGGATCGAACGACGAGATCAGCACCATCAGCGGCGATTCGTCGATCAACAGGGTGACGCCCGTCGCCGACTCGAACGATTTGATGTTGCGCCCCTCGCGGCCGATGATGCGGCCCTTCATCTCCTCGCTCGGCAGCTGCACAATCGTCGCGGTGAGATCGTTGTTCGGCTTGCTCGCGATGCGCTGCATGGCCGCGACCAAAATGCGCCGCGCGTCGGTCTGCAGTTCCTGCTCCGATTTCTCGAGCGTCGCCCGCCGCAACGCGCGTAACTCGTCGCCGCACTCGAGGAGGACCTCCTCGCGGAGCTGTTTCCGGATTTCTTCGGCGTCCATCTGCGAGACGCCTTCGAGGCGCTTGCGGACGCTCTTGGAGAGGGCGCGGATGGCATCGCGGGCCTGCTTCACGGCGGCGCTCTCGCGGTTGAGCCGCTCCTGGCGTTGCTCCAACTGGTAGTCGAGCAACGAAAGGGATTCCTCGTGCGCGCGGATTTCGCGCAACCGCACGTCGCTCTCGATCTCGCGGCGGTCGAACTCGCGGTTCAATTCCGCGCGTTTCTCCTGAATTTCGGCCTCCGCCTTCTGCTTCATCTCCTCCGCCGCCACCGCCGCCTCGCGCCGCGCGACCTCGATGAGCTCCGCCGCCTGCTCGTGCGCGGCGCGCCGCGTGTGGCGGGTCAGGCGCCAAATGACCCAAAATCCGATCCCGCCGCCCACAACCAACGCCGCCGGAAGCGACCAGTCAAAGACGTCGCTCTCGGCCATCAGAAACGCGAAGTCGGCTGCGCTCACTGAATTCAAGGAAGCGGCACCGTAGGAGACCGCCGATCAAGCTCAAGCCTTCTTCCCGCCCAAATCCCGCCCGGTTATCTGCCAGCCAATGGCAGTTGAAACCCCGGCAGCGTCCCGTCCAGCACCGCCTGCATCCGCGCCAGCGCCGCCTCCTCGCCGTCCGCCGCATCGGTTTGCATCAGCACATACGCCCAACGGTCCGCCCGCGCGTGCGCCACGCGGTTCCACGCATCGAGCGCCAGTCGCCGCCCATGCGTCGCCACCACCGCATCCCCGCCCACAAACCAATACGCCACCACCTGCGGCACCACCGCGCGACCGGTCGCCGTCGTCACCTCACGCCGCACGCCCAGCACCGTGGCCGGAAACGTCCCGGGGCCTTCCCCCGCCCGTGCCCCCGCGCCCGCCCCACCCCGAAACGCCCCCCGCTTCACGCCCGTGATCGTCCAGCCCTGCCCCACGAGACAGATCTCCGGCCGGTGGATTGACGTGCGGTCGCGCCCACTCAATACCACCGACAGAAACACCTGTTTCGTCGGATCGGCCACCGCCACGTAGTGCTTCCGGGCAAAGCCCGTATCCGGTGGCAACAGCTCCCGCTCCACCGCCGTCACCTCCGCCCGCCGCCCGATCCATTCCGTGCCCAAAAACGCCGGCAGCTCGACCGGATTCTGCCCGTCCGCCGCGAGCAGCACCCCCACCCCGCCGCGCGGCGGCATCGCGGCCAATCCCCGCAAAAAAACCATCTCGCCCGCCGCCAGCCCGACGACCGCCACCGCCACACCCCACGCGCTCCCCCGCGCGGCGGGCTCCGCCCGACCCACCGCGCTCTCCGTCGGCGCGCGCTCCGGCCACCCCCGCTGCAGCAGCGCCGCCGCCGCGAGCACGCCGCCGAGCACGATCACGAACACGCCGTAGCCCATGACGTCGTGCGCGCGCTCGCCCCACCCCTGCCCGCCCCATTGCGCCGCAAACACGATCGACGAAATCCGCGCCACGTTTCCCACCAGCACCAGGGGAAAACATAACGCGAGCAGCGCCGCCCGCCGCCACCACGCCCGAAAATTCAGGTATCCGACCAACAGCGACAACGCCGCCAGCGCCGTCAACGAGCGCATCCCCGAGCACGCCGCGACCACGTCGTAATGGTAGCGGCCGTCGGGCGCGACGAGTTGCGTGCCGTTCTGCAGCACGCCGATGCCCGCCGCGTGCGCCAACGTCGCGCTCGCTTCGATCACCCACAGCCGCAGCCAAAACCCCGTCGTATCCAGCGCGCCCAACGGCACGGCAAAGACCAGCAACCCCAGCGGAAACGCCGCCGCCCCGCTCCACCGCCGCCCCCCGCCCAGCCGCGCCACACCCCACGCAAACACCAGTAACGCGACGATCGATACGCGCGTCTGCTGTCCCGCGAACCCGACCGCATGCAGCGCCAGCGCGCCCGCCATCGCGCCGAACGCCGGCCACGGCCACGCCCCGTCCGCCGCACCCGTTTCCCCGCCTGCCGCCCCCGCTGCCGCGCCCGCCACCTCCGGCGCCCGCCGGTCCGCCCGCCGCAAATTCCGCCACCACAGCCATCCGCTCAGCGCCACGATCAGCAGGCCGTGCTCCGTCTCCGACGCGGGGTCGAACCACTGGTAACCCCACCACCCAAACACCGACGCCGTGTCGATATAGCCGCGCGTCGCGTTGCCGAAAAACTGAAACACCGCCCAGCCCGCCAACGCCGCCACGACCGCAGCCCACGGAAAGAAATGGCCGCGCGGTGTGCTGCTTGTCATGCAGACGGGAGAGAACTTAACTCCGCCCGCTTGGCAAAACCTTCGCACGCCCCCCTCCCGCCGCGCTTGCTCGCCCTCGAGCTCTGGGGCCTCGGCGACCTGGCCCTCGCGATCCCGTTCCTCCGCGCCGCCACCGCCCACACCCGCGTTACTCTGCTGGCGAAACCCCACGCCGCGCCCCTGCTCGCCCGCTTCGCCCCGGACGTGACCCTCGTCCCCTTCACGGTCCCCTGGACCGCGTTCTCCGAAAAATACCGCCTGTACCGCTGGCCGTGGCGCGAACTCGCCCGCGTCCGCCGCACGTTGCGCACGCCGCCCTTCGACCTCGCCGTCTCCGCCCGCCCCGATCCGCGCGACCACGCTCTGCTCGCCCTCGTCGGCGCCCGCCGGCGTATCGGGTTTTCCCGTGCGGGCTCCGGCGTGTGGCTCTCGACCCCACTCGCCCCGCCGGCCCGCCCGCACCGCGCCGACCATTGGCGCGCCGTCGCCGCCGCCCTCGGTTGGACGCTGCCGGACGCGCCCGCCGCCACGGTTTCCCGCCCGGGCCGGCATCTGGTCATCCACACCGGGGCCGGCCACCCCGTGCGCCTCTGGCCCCGCGAACGCTTCGACGCCATCACCACGCGTCTCCGCGCCGCCGGCTGGCGGGTCACGCGGCTCGACGATTCGCTCCGCGACCTCGACGCCCTCCTCGCCACCCTCGCCACCGCCGACCGATTCATCGGCAACGATTCCGGCCCCGGCCACCTCGCCGCCTTGCTCGGCGTGCCCACCTTCACGATCTTCGGCCCGCAACTCCCCGCGCTCTTCGCCCCCCAACACCCCCGGGCCGCCTGGATCGACGGCGCCCCGTGTCCGCACAAACCCTGCTTCGACGCGTGCCGTTTCGCGACGCCCCACTGTGTCCGCGACCTCTCGGTCGACGACGTTTGGGAACCGCTCGGGCGTTTTCTGGCGGCGCCGGCGGCCCAACCATGACCGCCACGCCGCCCTCCCTACCGGTCTCCCGGTGGCGCCGTGCGACGGCGAGCATCGGGGGCGCCGTGTTGGCGCGCATCGTCGGCGTGATCTGCGCCTTGGTGCAGGTGCCGCTGGCGCTGCAGCTCCTCGGGATCGAGGGGTTCGGCGCCTGGGCGATTCTCGGCACCACCGCCGGCCTCGTCGTGCTGCTGGACGGCGGCACCGGCTTCGCCCTCCAAAACGCCGTCTCCGAGGCCGCCGCCCGCCACGATTCGGCCAAAATCGGCGCGCTCGTCGGTGCGGTCGTGCGCCTGCAATGCGTCGCCGGCCTCGCGTTCGCCGCCGTCGGCGCGCTCGCGTGGACCTTCGCCGCGCCGCGGCTCGCGCCGGGGTTCGCCGGCGTGGGCGGAAACGCCGCCGGCGGTTGGCTGGAATTCGTCGCCCTCATGGCCCTCGTACAGGTGGCGGCGCTGCCGTGCTTCCTCGCGGGGCGCCTCGCGTTTGCCCTGCAAGCCGGCTGGCTCGTCGCCCTGCACACGGCGGCAACCAATCTGCTCACCCTGCTGCTGACCCTCGCCGCCACCGCCGGCCATTGGCCGCCCCACCGCTTCGTCGCCCTCGCCTGCCTGATTCCGCTCGCCCTGCACGTCGCACTCTTCGTGTGGCTGCGGCGCCGGTGGACCTCGCCCGCGGCGCCGGCCGCGCCGGCCGGAAATCGCTGGCGCGAAGCGTGGGCGTGGTCCCGGCGCGGCCTCGTCTTCTGGGTGCCCCAGGCCGCATCGACCCTCCACCAACAGCTGCCCCAGGCCGTCGTGGCGGCGATCGCGGGCCCCGCCGCCGTCGCCCCGTTCGCCCTCCTGGCCCGCCTGTTCAACTTCACCACAATGCCCCAACAAAGCTGGCTCGAGTCGATCTGGCCCGCCCTCACCGACGCCTACGCCCGCGGCGACACGGCCTGGGCCCGCGGCGCCATCCGGCGCACGCTGCTCGTCGTGGCCGGCGGCGCCGTCCTGCCCCTGGTCCTGAGCCCGTGGTGGGCGCCACCGCTGCTCTCGTGGTGGACCCAGCTGCCGGGCACAGCCTTTCCGCCCGAGTTGCTCCGCGCCATGAGCCTCAGCCTCGCCGCGTCGTTGATGTTGGCCCCGGTCTCGGTCTGGTTGAACGCCCGCGGCCGCCCGCACGGCCAGTCGCTCTACGGCACGATCGCCATCGTTATTCTCATCGTCACCCTCCCGCGCGCCGTCGCGGTCGGCGGGGCCGCCGCGGCTCCGTTGGTCACCCTGGCCGTCACCGCCTTCCTGCTCGTTCCCGCCATGGTCATCGATCTGGCCATCACCCAACGCCTCGTGCTGAGATCCCGGTAGACCATGCGCGTCGTCCACGTTTCCACCTCCGATCTCGCCGGCGGCGCCGCCCGCGGCACCTACCGCCTCCATCGCGCGCTGGTCGAGTCGGGCGTCGATTCCCGCCTGATCGTCAGCCAGAAACGGAGCGACGATCCCACCGTCAGCGAAGCCTTCCCGCCAAAATTCTCCACCGTGCGGCGCCTGCTGCGCGAGCGCCTCGACCGTCTCCCGCTGGCCTTCTACCCGCGACGCGTGGCCACGGACTTCTCCGTGAACTGGGCCCGCAACGGGGTCTGGCGCGCCGTCGCGGCGGCCCGGCCCGACGTCGTCCACCTGCACTGGATCAACCACGGCTTTTTCCCCCTCGCCCATCTCCGCAAACTGCGCGCCCCGCTCGTCTGGAGCCTGTTCGATCTGTGGCCGTTCACCGGCGGCTGCCACTACAGCGGCGATTGCCGCGGCTACGCGCGCGCGTGCGGCGCCTGCCCCCAGCTCGGCTCGACCCAGGCGCGCGATCTGAGCGCCCGCATCCTGCGCGCCAAACGCCGCGCCTGGTCCGGCCTGCGTCCGGAGCTCGTCTGCTTCAGCCGCCAGACCGAGGCCCAGACCCGCGCTTCGTCGCTCTTCGCCAATCTCTCCCTTGCGGTGATTCCCCCTCCCGTCGACACCCGGGTCTACCGCCCCATTCCGGTCGCCGAGGCCCGTCGCTTGCTCGGCTTGGACCCCGCGGCCTTGATCGTGATGATGGGCGCCACCCAGCTCGGCCAACCCCGCAAGGGCGCCGATCTCGCCCTCGCCGCCCTCGCCTCGCTGGAACGGACCGGGCCGCTCGCCCAACTCACGCTCTGCACCTTCGGCGGCTCGCCGCCCGACGCGCCCGACCACGCCGGCGCGATCCCGGTAAAACACCTCGGTCCCTTGCACGACGACCTCACCGTCGCCCTCGCCTACTCCGCCGCCGACGCGGTCTTGGTGCCGTCCCGCGAAGACACCGGCCCACTCGTGGCGGTCGAAGCCCTCGCCTGCGGCGCGCCCGTGATCGGCTTCCCGGTCGGCCTGCTCGCGGACTTGGTGCGGCACGGGCACACGGGGTTTCTCGCCCCGCCCTTCGAACCCGCGGGCCTGGCCGCCGGCGTGCGCTGGGCCGCCGAACACCGCGGCGACCCCGGCGTGCGCACCGCCGCCCGCGATGTCGCTGTGCGCCTCGCGGACGCCCGCGCCCAGGTGCCCCGCTACCTGGAAATTTACGCCCGGGCCCGGGGCACGCCGTGAGGATCGGCCCATGACGCCCGGCCCCACCCCCTCCCCGCCGTCCATCTGGATGGTGATTCCCGTGCACAACCGGCGCGAAACCACGCTCGGCTGCCTCCGCCATTTGCACACCACCGGCGCACTCCCCTGGCTGCATGTCTGCGTCGTCGACGACGGTTCGGACGACGGCACCTCCGCCGCCATCCAGACCGAATTTCCCGCAGTCACGGTGCTCCGCGGCGACGGCCAGCTCTGGTGGGCCGGCGCGATCGGCCTGGGCATGCGCCACGCCCTCGCCGCCGGCGCCGCCACCGTGCTGTGGCTCAACGACGACTGCCGCCCCCCCGGGTCCGCCCTGGAAAAACTCTGCGCCTTCGCCGCGCAAACCTCCGGCGTCGCGTGGATCGATGCGCGCGCCCCCGGCGGCTGGAGCTACGGGGCCCATCGGAAAACGCTCTGGCGCGTGCGCCGCTGCACACCCGCGGAGGAGGCGCAGGGAAAAATCGATACATTCAGCGGCAACTGCGTCTGCCTGCCCCGCGCGTGGATCGAACGCGTCGGCCTGCCCCACGCCCACCTCTTCCCCCACGGCATCGCCGACTTCGACTACGGCCTGCGCCTCCACGCCGCGGGCGCGCCGCTGCGGCGCCTGCCCGGCGTCGTCGCCGACAACGCCGATCCGTCGCCGGCCTCGTCCGAATCATGGCGCACGAGCCCCCGGCCCATGCGCGCCATCTGGCGCGATTTCTCGTCGCCCCGGAGTTTTTTCCATTTTCCCGCCTGGCGCCGCTTCGCCCTGCGCCACTGGGGTCCCGTATGGGGCTGGGCCGTGTTCGCCGCGCCCTACGTGCGCTGGGCCGCGATCGCCGTGCTCCGCACCGTCAGCTCACCCACCGCCCCGGGAAAAGCTTCGCGCTGACGACGAGCGCGTTGGCGCACGCGCGCCAGTCCGCCCCGCGGCTCTCCCACAGGAGGCGCGCCCCGAGCCCCGCACACCGCCCGGGCCGGTGCGCCAGCTTCGCGACCGCGAGGAGCGTTTGCAGCACGTAGCGCCGGCGCGCCGCCCGCGAAAAAAACCCGCGCCGCACTGCCAGAATCCGCGCCGCTGTCGCCCGCAACGGCGCCGCGTTCGTGTTCACCCGCAGACCGTCCTGCGGGTAAATGTCCACGAGCGCCTCCGGCACGACCGGCACGCGGTCCGCGCCCGCCGCCGCAAGCAGCCGGTGCGCGAACTCCGCGTCCTCACCCGGGCTCAACGTTTCGTCGAACCGCGCGGCCCCGGGATGCCGGTGCAGCAGCAGCGGCGTATTCCAGCGCGCGCACCACAGCAGGTCGTCGCCGCGCCATTCGCCGACGCCACATTGCACGTCCCGCATCCGGCCGCGCAGGTGAAACCGCGCGCCGCACACCACGAGCGCCGCCCCGGTGCGCCGCGCGAGCGCGAGCTGGCGCGCGAGTTTCTCCGGCCGCCACGCATCGTCGTCGTCGAGGTAGGTCACCCACGCTCCGCCCGCCGCGGCGAGGCCGGCATTGCGCGCGGCGGACGCACTGCGCGCCCCGGACGCGGCGACGATCCGCACCCGCGGATCGCACCCCCACCCCGCCGCCCCGGCCGGCGCGGCCACCGGCGGTTCGCGCCGGTTGTTGTCGACGATCAGCAGCTCGAAATCGCCCTCCGTCTGCGCGAGCACGCTCGCCACCGCGCGGGGCAACAGGTGCCCGCGATCGCAGGTGGGCAAAATGACGGTGATCAGCGGCATGACCGTTCAGCGCCACTCGAGGTGCACGATCACCGGTGCCCACGACACATGTTGCACGACCCTTTGCCACCGCGGAAACGCATCCGGCGGCGGCACCGTCCCCTGCTGTGCGACGCCCGTGATCGTCACCACCCCGCGCGCCACGAGCGCGTCGAGCTCCCGCTGATACCGCCGGTAGTAGTCGTAGGCGGTCAACACCAGACACGTCGGCCGCGCATCGCCTTCCGTCCACCCACCCGGCCAGTCGGCCAACACGCACGACACCCGGGAATCCCCGGCGAGCGAATAGAGATAGGCCGACGACACGAGCGCCGTCGACCGGTCCGGCTGGGCCCGCACCACCTGCTGCACCCGCCGGATCGCCGCCGGTGCCCCCACATCGATCGCGCAGGCCACGCCCCATGTGCTCAGCCCCACCGCGCGAATCGAAACCAGCGCGACGCCGCCCATCGCCACCGCGTGCACGATCGGTCGAAGCCGCGCCGGCGCGCCGGCGTTCACCAGCACCGGCCACGCCAAAGCGACGACCAACACCTGCGGATAGCCCGCGGCCTGCACATAGTTCGGCGCGAGGGCAAAGAGCGCACCCGCCACCACCGCCAACGCCGGCAGCGCGAGGGCCCGCAACGCCGGCGACGCCCCGGACGGACGCAGCGCACCCGACACGAGCGCCCAGGTCCCGAGCAGCAGCAATCCCGGCACCGTGCGTCCCACCTTGGCGAATACTTCCCACTCGGGCCACCGGATGCCGGCGAGCGAAGGCGTCACGGCGAGATGCTCGCGAAAGCCGGCCCACGCTTGCGGCCAGCGCAGAAAAATCCCGCCCACCGCCAGCGCGAAGACGGTCGCGACCACGAACGGCAGGGCGACCGGCCAGGCCCCCTTTTCCCGGCGGGCCAACACCGCGAGCCACCACACGGCCGCCGCATACATCGCGCCGATGTGCAGGCTGGTCAGCGCCGTCGCGGCGAGGAGGACGGCCGCGGGCAGGCGCCACGCGCGGATCCAACAATAGAACGCGAACAGACCCAGCACCTGGGCCACGCTGTCCGGCCGGTCGTGAAACGTAATGCCCAGCAGAAAAAGCCCCCCCAGGTTCGCGGCCCGCGCCCCCACGCCGAGGTGCCGCAACACGGCCAGCGCCAGCACCGCGAAGACCGCAAACAGCCCGACATGCAGCCACATCGCCGCTGGCCCGGACGGCCCAAAAATCGCCAGCCAAACCGCGAGGACCGCTGCGTAGCCGGGCGGATAGGCGCTGAAGACCACGGTGCCGCTGATCGGCAGCGCCCGCGCCAGCGCCGGGTTCACGTAGTCCCCCTGCTGCAGCCAATTCACCACCGCCCCATCATAAAAAAACGCGTCGTTCGCCGGCGGCGGCAACGCCCACGCCCCCATCAGCACGACTTTCCACGCGATGATCGCGGGGAACACCCAACAGGACGTCAGCGTCTGGCGCCAGCCGGGCGGCGTTTGCATGGAGCGCTTGTTTGCGAGCCGGGCCCCGCAGGCAAGCCCGCAATCGCCGCGCGCCGCGCCAGCATTGCGCCGCCGCCCAAAGTGTGACCGATAACCCCCCGTGGAAATCGCGTTCAAACAACGCCTCCTGATCGGAGCCAGCGTCGTGCTCGCCGTCGTGGCGGGCCGGGAGATCGCGCACGGCAATTTCCTCCTCGCCGGTCTGCTCGCCGGCTGCCTCCTGCTCGGGCTGGCGCGGCGGCTCACCGGCCTGGCCACCGACGCGTTCGTGGCCGGTCTCGTGCTGATCGGCTACCTCGTCGGCAACCGCGGTTTCGCCCAACTCCAGGTGCCCGGGTTGCCCCTCTTGCCCGGAGAACTCGCGCTCGGCATCGGGACGTTGTTCGTGGGGCTGCGCGCCACGCAGACCAAACGGCTGCCCGTGCGGCGCAGCCTCTTGGATTTCACGCTCCTCAGCTGGCTGGCGTTCGGGGCGATCCGGCTGCGTCAGGATTTTCCGGCCCACGGGTTCCTCGCCCTGCGGGATTTTGCGCTTCTCTACTATGCGGTCTTCTTCTTCCTCGCGCAGGGTTGGGCGGCCCAACCGGCCTCCCGCCGTTGGCTGGAGCGTTGCCTGACCGCCGGCTTTGCCCTGACCGCCCCCGTGTTTCTGGCGTTTGCGCACTGGACTGAATTTTTTGTCCATCACTTCGCGATTCTCGGCACCCCGCTGATCTACGTGAAGAGCGATGTCGCGGGCGGCTTTATGGTCGCGGGCGCCTTTTGGTTTCTCGGCCGGTTTCTGGCCGAGCGCCGCTGGGGGTGGCTGGCCCTCACCGGCACCAATCTCGTCGGCGTCGCCTTCAGCAACAGCCGCGCGGCCCTCGTCGCCCTGGCTGTCGCCGGCCTGTGGCTCGCCCTCGCCCGCGACTGGCGCCGACTGAAACTCCTCGCCGCCCTCGCCGTCGCCGGCCTCCTCGTCGTGCTCGCGTCCGGCCTCGTCGGCGGCAAGCCCTGGACGCTCAGCCCCGCCTACCGGCTCTACGAAAGCGCCCTGTCGACCGTGGATTTCGAGGGCACCAAGCCCTACCAGGCGGACGATCTCGGCGACAAACCGGAGAACAACCAGTTTCGCCTCACTTGGTGGCGCGCCGTCGTCGACGAAACGGTCGCCAAGAATCCGTGGATCGGCCTGGGCTTCGGTTACGACCTGGCGGACCAGTTCACGCGGCGCTATTATCCGGAAGGGTCCGAGGAGTTCAGCGCGCGCAGCCCGCACAATTTCCCCCTCACCGTCTTCGGGCGCATGGGCGCGGTCGGCGTCGCGTTGCTCGCGACATTGCTGGCGGCGGTCGCGCTCCGCACGTGGCGCGCCGGCCGCCGGGCCGTCCGCGGCGACGACGACGGCACGGCGTTCACGCTCCTGCTGGGCGTGTGGGCGATCTTCACCAGCGCCTGCTTCGGCGTGGTGCTGGAGGGGCCGATGGGCGCCGCGGTCTTCTGGACCTTGCTCGGGCTCGCCACCCCCGTCGCGGACGAAAAAACGGAAGCGGACTTGCGCCCGGTCGCCCCCGGGCCTGACATGCCTCTCCGCACCGCACCGTGAACCTCGCCTCGCCCACCGAATACCTGAACGTCTTCAAGCCGACGACGCGCACGAAGTGGGACCTGGTCACCCCGCTCGCCCTCGCCGGCCTCGGTCTGTTCGGCCTCGCGTTCATCTACTCCGCCCAGCTTTCCGCCCGCGGCGACGACTGGCAGAAGCAACTCGTTTTCCTCGGCCTCGGCGCCGTCGTCTATCTCGCCGTTTCGCTGATCGACTACCGGTTCTGGCTCAGCGTCGCCCACTGGTTCTACGTGGCATGCCTCGTCCCCTTGGTCGTCGTGCTCTTCGTCAACAACGCCCAAAACATCAAATGGGGGGCGCATCGCTGGATCGATCTGGGCTTTTTCTCCTTCCAGCCCTCGGAAACCGCCAAGATCGCCGTGCTCCTGATCACCGCAAGTCTCCTGATCCGCTCAAAAATCGGCACCGTTTCGCAATCTCTCGGCACGCTGGGGAAATTGGCCCTTGCGGTGGGGGCACCCATGATTCTTATCCTCAAACAGCCCGACCTCAAATCGGCGATTGTTTTGCCCCCGATGGTGTTTTCCATGCTCTACGTTTCCCGGCTCTCCGCGCGTTTCTTCGCGGGAGCGCTCGGCGCGTTCATCCTGATCCTCGGCGTGGTGGCGTGGGACACCGTCCGCTACAAGCACTACATCGAGACCCACGACCACGCCTGGAAGCACCCCGAGCAAAACCTCTCCGGCTCCTGGCTCCCCCTCCGCGACTACCAGCGCAACCGCCTCGTCGGTTTCCTCTGGCCCGATAAGATCGACGCCAAGGGCGTCGGCTGGAACCAAAGCCAGTCGAAGATCTCGGTCGGCAGCGGCGGCCTCGCCGGCAAGGGCTGGACCGAGGGCACGCAGGCCCAGCTCGGCTATTTGCCCCGCTCGGTCGCGCACAACGATTTTATCTTCTCGGTCATCGCCGAGGAAAAAGGATTTCTGGGAAGCCTCACGGTTCTCGGGCTGTTTGGTCTGGTTCTGTTCAACGGCATTCGCATCGCCGGTTCCGCGAGGGACCGCTTCGGCACTCTGCTCGCCATCGGCGTCACCGTGTTGTTCGCCGTGCACGTGTTTGTGAACATCGCCATGACCATCGGCCTCGTGCCCATCACGGGCATACCGCTTCCCTTCATCAGCTACGGTGGCTCTTTCGTGCTTAGTTGCTGCTTGCTGCAAGGACTGGTCCAGAGCGTCTGGCGCTTCAGGAAGGACTTCGCATGAAGCCCCTTCTTCGCACCACCGACCGCTCTGCCGGAATTTCCTGCGCCGCAACTGCCGCACCGGGTGCCACCGTGCATAACCCACCCGACACCCACCATGAGCGATCAATCGCAACCGAACAACGGCGTCCCCCCGGACGTCGCCGCCAAATACGACGAGGAACTCGTCAATCCTCCCCAGCAATCTGACGCCGGCCCGGTTGACACCGCCGAGCTCAAAGCCGGCGCCCAGGAACGCTCCAAGCAACGTCCGCTCCTCCAAAAGATCCTCGCGGTCTTCCAAAAAGAGAAAGGCTCCTACCGCGAGCTGATCATCAATTCCGAGCCGCTCGAAAAACGCGTCGCCCTCCTCGTCGACGGCCGCCTCGAGAAATTCGAAATCGAGCGCGAATCCGACAGCCGCATGGTCGGCGGTATCTACAAGGGCAAAATCAAGAACCTCGACCCTGGCCTCAAGGCCGCCTTCGTCGACATCGGCTACACCAAAAACGCGTTTCTCCACTATTGGGACATGCTCCCCGCCGCCGCCGACTCCTCCGTGGAAGTCGTCCGCGTAAACAAAAAGAAAAACGCCCCGCCGCGCCCCGCCGATCCCACCGTCAAGGACATCCCGTCGATGTACCCTCCCGGCAGCGAGATCGTGATCCAGGTCACCAAGGGCCCCATCGGCACCAAGGGCCCGCGCACCACCACCAACCTCTCCATCCCCGGCCGCTACCTCATCCTCACCCCGTTCTCCGACGGCTGCGGCATCTCCCGCAAGATCGAGGACATCGCCGAGCGCAAACGCCTCAAGACCCTCATCAACGAGCTCACCATCCCGGAAGGCGTCGGCGTCATCGTCCGCACCGCCGGCGAGGGCAAGAAAGCCCGCTACTTCGTCCGCGACCTCCACCTCCTCCTCAAGACCTGGGAAGACATCCAGGCCAAGATGAAGAACGACCGCGCCCCCGCCTGCCTCTACCAGGAACCCGACCTCGTCGAACGCACCGTCCGCGACTTCCTCACCGAGGAGGTCGACCGCGTCCTGATCGACAGCAAGGACGACCACGAGCGCACCCAGAAGCTCGTCGCCCAGATCTCGAAGCGCAGCGCCAGCAAGATCGCGTTCTACAAGGACAGCATCCCGATCTTCGAACGCTTCAACATCGAGCGCCAGATCGAGCAGACCGGCCAGCGCAAGGTCCCGCTCCCCTCCGGCGGCGAAATCATCATCGACGAAACCGAGGCCCTCATCGCCGTCGACGTGAACACCGGTTCGCACAAAAACCGCGGCGGCGAAGAGAAAAACGTCATCTACGCCGTGAACCTCGAGGCCGCCGCCGAGATCGCGCGCCAGATCCGCCTCCGCAATTTGGGCGGCCTGATCATCATGGACTTCATCGACATGAAGGAGCGCCGCCATCGCAACGCGGTTTACGAGAAAATGGTCGAGCTGATGTCCACCGACAAAGCGAAGAACCACATCCTCCCGATCTCCTCGCTCGGCATCATGCAGATGACCCGCCAGCGCCAGAGCGAGTCGCTCTCGGCCAACCTCTACACGGACTGCCCGTATTGCCGCGGCCGCGGCATCGTGAAGAGCGCGACGACGGTCTCGGTCGAACTCCAGCGCAAGCTCAGCTCCGTCGTCCGCCGCCTCCAGCTCCGCAACGACGGCAAGGACTACTCCCTCCGCGTGCTGGTGCACCCGAGCATCCTCGAACGTCTCCGCAGCGAAGACGCCGACCTGCTCGTGCGCATGGAGAAGCTCTTCAACGTGAAGTTGGCCTTCCGCGCCGACCTCAACTACCACGTCGAAAACTTCAAAATCATCAACGCCCTCACCGGCGAAGAGTATCGCTGAGGATATCGTTACCGTTCCTCGTTATCGTTCTCGTTCTCTTTCTCTTTCTCTCAGGCCGCCCCTCACCGGGCGGCCTTTTTGCGCACCCCGGCAGCTATTCAGCCGCCGTCCACGGCGCTTCATTCGACCCGGTGGCGCAGAGCATGGGAAAGTCGCGCTCCCGGACGCGCCAGGATGCCCCCCCCCAAGCGTTTCCCCCGGCGTGAGATTGGCATTCCGATCGACCACGCACTCGTCTGCCCGGCACCAAGCGAATCCGCCCCCCGACCGCAGCACCGGCGCATTACCCGCTTCCCGTGGGATGTCAGGTTATACCATCAGCTGATGATATTTGGACTTTACGTCGGTGAGTAATTGATCGAGTTTTGCGCATGGCGAGAAAACTACCGGTCTTAGGTGAAAAATTGGTGACGGAGATTGAGGC
>JBIKOK010000310.1:0-6694 GCA_044358025.1 Opitutaceae bacterium | reverse complement strand
TGACGCTCCCCTGCCCGCGGCGGTCGCAACCGTACCGACGCAAATCACGTTTCGCCACATGCCGGCCTCGCCGGCCACCGCCGCCCGGATCGAACGCGAGACAGCGAAACTGTTGCGCTACTTCCAGCCCATTACCCACTGCCACGTCGTCGTCGTCGCGCCGCATCGGCACCACCGGTTTGGCCGCGCTTACGCGCTGCATCTCGAAGTCGGTGTTCCCGGCGGGCCCCTGATCGTGAACCACGAACCCGCGCCGCTCGGGCACCCAGCCGCGGTACCGCCTGCCGGAAAACCTCCGGCGCCGGAAGCCCGGCACCGGGACATCACCGTCGCCATCCGCGAGGCGTTCGATGTCGCCCGACGGCAGTTGGAGGACTACGCGCGCCGCAAACGCGGCGACATCAAACGCCACGCGCCGGCCGACACGGCCACGACACCGGCGAAGTAGGGGCGCGCGCCCACGCGGGAGTTCCACCGCGGGGGGGGCGCGGCCGATCGGACCATGTTTTCCGCCCCGGCCGCAGGAGAGCGCTCAGAACCACCACGGCACCCAGGACAACCCCGATCACCGGGGCGAAATCCAACCCGCGCAGCTCGCTCACGCCCACATCACGGCCGCGCTCGCGCCGACGTCGGCGCCCCAGGCTCCCCGCACGACGAGCAGCGGCTTCGTCGTCACCAGTCCGTTTTTTAGCGGAAAGCCCGTCCCGGTTGTGCGTTTCCCCGTTATTCTATCGACGGTCCCGGACCCTGACCGCCACGCCGTCGGCGACCTTGTCGCTGGGATGGATCACCACTTCACTCCCGGCCACGAGGCCGCGGCGGATTTCCGTTTCCCGGCCGTTACCGTGCCCCACTTCGACGCGCGTCAACCGCGCCCGCCCGTCGCGCACGGCAAACACCGCCCACTCGCCGCCGCTGCGAAACAGCGCGCCCACCGGCAGCTTCAACACCCGCTCCGACTCCCAGACCACGATCCGCGCCTCCACCCGATACGCGTCACCCAAGGCGCGGCGGTCCTCCGGCGAAGTCAGGAAATCCGCGATGACGTTGACCCGTTGCTCCTCCACGCCGAGCGCGGAAATCTTCAGAAACCCCGCCGGCTCGATCACCCGCACCCGGCCTTCGAGCGGCGTGTCGCCGCCCCAGTGTTCGAAAAACACCCGCGCCCCGGGGCGAATCCGCACCGCATCCGACGACAACACATCGATCTCCGCCTCGAGATCCGCCGGGTTGCCGAGCTCCACCAGCGGCGCCGCCCGGGCCACCACGGTCGCATCCTCGTGGAACACGCGCAGCACGCGCCCGTCGATCGGCGCCGTCACTCGCAACGCCCACGACGGGTCGTCCCGTCGCGCTGCGGGCGTGCTCCGCCCCAAGGCGGCCCGCGCCTGCTCCAACTCGAATCCGGCGATCTGCGTCGCATAGTCCGCCGCGCGGAGTTCCTCGGCGGCCGCGCGCGCGGCCTCGCGCGCCCGGTCCGTTTCCTGCCGCGATAGCGCGCCCTCGGCGGCCAATGCGCCCGCTCGGGCCAGGTCGCTCTGGGCCAGCTCGTTCGCCGCCCGGACCCGCTCCACCCGCGGATCGGCGAGCTGCACCTGCGTTTCCGCCGCCCGCACGCGCGCTTCCAGCTGCGCCCGCGTGCGCGGATCCAGCAGTTCGGGTTCGGCGGGTTCGATCACCGCCACGAGCGTCCGACCCGCCGTCACCACGTCGCCGGGATGGAGCGCAATCCGTCGCAGCTGCCCCCCCAGCGGCGCCGCTACGACATAGCGTTCCTTGATCCGCGTCCGCCCGTCCTCGTCCACGGTCTCCCGCAACGGCCCGAGGCTGGCCCGCGTGAGTTCGACGGGCACGGGCCGCGGCGCAAACGCGTAGACGAGGCCGCCGACGACCGTCAGCGTCGCGAGGATAAACCGGCCCTGGCGTCGGGTAATTTTCATGGTTCAGGTTCCGGCTTTCAACACCGCCAACAGATCCAGCCGGTCCAGTTGCCGGCGCACCAGCAGACTCGACACCAGCGCCGCCGCCAAAACCGTGGTCACCGCAAACGCGTAGGTCGACGCATTGACGACGAGCGGAAACCGCTGCGATTCGGTGCCGAGGGCAACGACCGCGAGCGCCGCGAACGCCCGGCCCAGCACGAGCCCGAGCGGAATGGCGAGCACCGTGAGCACCGCGAGCTCGCCGAGAAAAATCAGGGAAATTTCATCCCGCCCGAACCCGATCACGCGCAGCGTCGCCAGTTCCCGGCTACGTTCCGCGAGCGAAATGCGCGCCGCG
Source organism: Opitutaceae bacterium (assembly GCA_044358025.1). Lineage (GTDB taxonomy): Bacteria > Verrucomicrobiota > Verrucomicrobiia > Opitutales > Opitutaceae > GAS368. Next base: position 4,411 of record JBIKOK010000310.1, on the reverse strand, counting down.
TTGTAGACGACGCCGAAGGCGATGATGCCGGCGAACACCACGTTGATCACCCGCATGCGCAAAATATTTTCCGCCATCAGCGCGCGAAACGTCGCCAACACCGCCGTCCGCGTGGTCACCACTGCGACGCGGGGCGCGGCCTTGAGCGCGGCGAACAACGCCGCTTCGGCGTTCGCGTCCACGCGCAGAAAGGCCCCCGACACCACCGCGCTCTCCCCCATCAGCCGGTGGAGCTGCCCGGCATCAAGGTAGGCCGACGTGCCCGTGACATCGTCCAGCAGACGCACCAGCGGCACCTCGAAGGTCGGCCGCGGCCCCTCCATCACCTCCACCCGGACCACGTCGCCGACCCGCGCCTGCAGCAACTCGGCCAGCTTTTGCGAAACCACGAGACCCGTCAGCGGCAGGGGCGTCTCGCGCCACGCCGTATCCACCAGACGGATCAGGCCGGTGTCACCGGGCAGCCCGAGCAGGGCCAGCCGCCGCTCCCGATGGCCGAAGCGCACACGCACCGGCACGCTGCGAAACGGCTCGGCCGCGATCACCCCGGGCAGGCGGCGGATTTCGTGCAGCGCCGCCGAGGACGCCGGCTCAACCAGGGCGACACTCGCATCGTAGCGCTGGACGCCGAAAAACTGGAGATCCACGACGAAATCGACGATGTCGCTCGAAAAGCTCCCGAGCACCACGATGGCGATGGCGAGGGAAATTCCGACGACGGAAAAGGCGGCCGCGACGGGTTTCCGTTCGAGCCGACGCAAAATCATCCGCGGAATCCGGCCCACGAAGCGCTGCAAGCCGAGACGCTCCAGGAGCAACGGCCGGTAGTGCGCCGGCTCCTCGGGCCGCATCCCCTCGGCCGGCGGCAGCTTCATTGCCCGCCGCACGGCCCCCATCGCCCCGAGCGCCGCCGCCGCCGCGCTGGTGCTGCAGGCGAAAGCCACGACCCCCGGATCCAACCGAAAGTCCAGCGTCGGAAACCGGAAATAGCGTCCGTAAAGCCCGGCCAGGTCCCGCCCCAGCCACGCCCCCGCCGCTGTCCCGACAACCAGGCCGACCACCGTGATCACGCACACCAGCTTGAGGAAATGCCCGCCGATCTGCGGCGTCGAATACCCAAACGCCTTCAGCACGGCGATCTGCTCGCGCTGGGTCTGCACCAGCCGCGAAATCACCCCGTTCAGCAGAAACGCCGTCACCGCGAGGAAGATGGCCGGCGGAATCAGCGCCATGGCCCGCAGCTGCGCGAGCTCATCCGACACCAGCCGGTTCGAAACCTGGTCCGCGCGACCGTAGGCGCCCTGCCCGCCGAAGCGCGCCGTCAACGCGTCGAGTTGCTCCCGCACGTCGCGCTCCACCGCACCGCGCGTCAGCCGGAGCGCCACATCGTTGAACGCCCCCGTCAGACCGGCGGCCGACGCCAGTTCCGCCCGGTCCAGCCAAAACACGCCGAAACGTGGGTCGTCGGGAATGAATTCCCCCGGTCGGATCTGGAAAATGTATTCGGGCGAAATGGCCACGCCGACGATCACGAGCGATTGCCTCCGGCCATTGATCAGGGCGCGCACCGCGTCGCCCGGCACCATCCGGTGGGCCACGGCAAACGCTTCGCTGACCAGCGCCTCGCGCCGCGCCCCCGGCTCCGGCAGGCGTCCCCGCCGGAGGTGCGGCCGGTTCAACCCCGCCCGGGGATCGGCCTCGAGGGAAATCAGCCGGCCCACCGCCGGCACGATCAGGCCGGGCAGATCCAACGTCACATCGACCACCACCCGCGTCTGGACTTGGGCGACCCCGGGCAGCGCCGCGAGGCGCGGGGCCAGCGCGTCGGGGGCGCGTTTCAGATGGGTGAAGACATGCGCGAAACGGTCCCGCTCGTAGTAGTTCTCCTGCGCCGTCCGCAGCGACGTCACCGTGCTCAGCATCATCACCAGCGTCGCCACGCCGCTCGCCATCACGAGGGCGATGGCCAAGGCCTGGGCTTTCATCCCCCAGAGATCGCGGAGCAACTTTTGATCGAGACGCCGCATGGTCACCAGTGGAGTTCGCCGGGCGGCGTTTTCCGCGCATTGGCCCGCTCGGAGGCAATCCGCCCGTCCGACAGCGTGATCACGCGGTCCGCCATGTCGGCGATCACGATGTTGTGCGTGATCACGATCGTGGTGGTGCCGAGTTCGCGATTCACGCGGTCGATCGCTTCGAGCACGAGGATCCCCGTTTTCACGTCGAGCGCACCGGTCGGCTCGTCGCACAGCAGCACCTCGGGGCGTTTGGCAATCGCCCGGGCAATCGCCACCCGCTGCTGCTCGCCGCCGGACAACTGCGACGGAAAATGATCCATCCGTTCCGTGAGCCCCACGAGCCGGAGCGCCTCGTCGGCCGATATCGGATGCGCGGCAATATCCGTGACGAGCTCGACATTTTCCCGGGCCGTGAGGCTCGGCATGAGATTGTAGAACTGAAACACAAAGCCGACATGCTCCCGCCGGTAGCGCGTCAAGCCGGCGTCGTCGCCTCGTGTCAGATCGTGGTCCCGGTAACACACCGTGCCGCCCGTCGGCCCATCGAGGCCGCCCAGAATGTTCAGCAGCGTGGATTTGCCGCTCCCGGAAGGCCCGACCAAGACCACAAACTCGCGCTCAAACAGCGTCAGATTGACCCCGCGCAACGCGTGGACGTCGCACTCGCCCATCCGATACGTCTTCGTGAGATTCCGGGCGACAAACACCACCCTGGCGCGACCGCCCGGGGCTTGCCGCCCGGTCTCGGGGCCTGGGACAGGAGCGGCGGCGCACATGGCAAGGAGGGAAACCGCCGGGGCCGCCGGGCCGCGCCGCGCACGACGCACGCCTGACGGCCGCGCCGGGGCTCCGTCAGAGGGGATAATACCATTCGACGGGCGGCGGCAGTTGGCGGTAGCGCGGCTGCAGGAACGTCACCAGGTCCACCATCTGCGTGACCGTCATGCGGTCGTTCACCACGGGCATCGGGGACGTCCCCGGCGCCGTCACCGCCATCGGATTCATTTTTTCCGAGAGCGAGTGGGTGGGATGGATGATCGACGTGAGCAGATCCCCATACGTCCGCAGCCGGGCCACCTCCCCGCCCAACACCACCACCGACGTGGGCTCGACCGTCGGTTTCGGCAGGTCGACCCCGGCCACGGTGTGGCAGGTCGTGCAGTTCAAGGCGACGAACGCCGCCTTGCCGTTGTCCGCGTTGCCTTGGGGCAGGCGAAAACGCCGGGTAGATTTGAGGTTGAAATCACAGGCCGCGGTCAGCACCGCCAGCGCCGCCAAGACCAAACCGAGCAAGGTTTTCATCACGCCCTCCTTTGTTTTCCAGCGATACCGGTTCACAGGACAATCAACGCATCGAACCCCCCATAGGGATTCGGCGCGGTCAACGGCGCCGACGGATCATCGCGCCATTCGCCGTCCACCAGCAGGCGGTAGCGATGCTCCCCCCTCGGCAACGCCAGTTCCACCGACCAGTCGCCCAACGCATCGCGCGTCATCGGCGTCGCATGCAGATTCCAGCCGTTGAACGAGCCGACGACGGAAACCGCCTGAGCGTCGGGTTGGAAATAGCCGAGGCGCACGGGCAAGAGGTCGGTGGCGGCGGCGGTCCGGGGCGCTCCGGGGAATTCCGACGGCCGCGGCGGGACGACTTCCAGTCGCGTGGAGGTCGCCTTGACCAGTTGGGACACAACGCCCGCGGAACGCCGGCGGGACGGCTGTTGGGTTCGAGCGGAGCCCGCTCCGGATGACGTGGGATTTTTCATGATGAACGCCGGTTGACGGCACCGAACAATAGGCCCGCGCCGCTCCCGCTGCGGCGCGTCTATTGGCATTCTTTGGTCATCTGTTGGCGTCGTCCGCCGGGCCCACACCGCCACCGCAGTGGCCCCATCGCGCCGAAATGAAGCGATGACGCCGGCGCCTTTTCACGACCGTCGTGTCGGCCGGCAAAAGCCACCAGCCCGCAGGTCCGGGTGGACGGCAGGCTGAAAAGCGGGTGCGGCCACCGCGGTCTAACCCGGATAGTGCCCACTCAAATTCATTAAAAGTTTGGTCCAAAGCGCACGGAGCCGAGCCCACGGAGCAGACCGAGCAGACAAGGGGTTGGCTCCGTGTCCTCGGTTCGGGCCTCGGTGCTCGGTGAAAAATAATTTCTTCGGGAAAGGCTGATTGATGCAGGCTAATATTACTATGTTAAGTCTTGACGCTAGGCTTTCTGCCTCCACCATGGGGCATGGACTGGAACAAAAAACTGTGGCAACGCAGCCTGGATCAGTTTCCGGAGTTTATGGAGCCGCTGGTCGCCGAATTGGGGCGCAGCGAGCGGCGTGAAGGAGCGGCCCTCTATGTGCAGGGGTTGTTGATGCCCGGGGAGAGGAAGTCGACCGAACCGA
>JBIKOK010000289.1:0-7809 GCA_044358025.1 Opitutaceae bacterium | reverse complement strand
ACCCGGATCGGCAGCGCGGTCTGGGATCTCTACCACTTGTTGAAGGACATCGATCCGCGCGCCCTCGGCGTGCAATACGATATCCGCCACGGCACCGTGGAGGGCGCCCAGTCGTGGCCGCTGCAGCTCAAGTTGCTCGCTCCGTGGATTCGCTGCACCGACATGAAAGATTTCAAGTGGACGCAGTCGCCCGGCAAGGCGGTCATCGAGAACGTGCCGCTCGGCGAAGGCATCGTGCCGCTGGACGCGTATTTCAAGGTCGTGAAGGAGCTGGGGATCGGCGGGCCGATTTCGATGCACCTGGAGTATTCGCCGTTTGAAAAACCGCCGGCGTCGCTCAGCGCGGCCGACCGCGTCACGCAGATGACGTCCTTCATGAAGAAAGACCTCGCGGTGTTGAAGGCCATGATGGCGAAGGCCGGGGTCGCCTGAGAGCTGGCCGGACTTCAGTCCGCTCTCCGGCCGGGGGCTTTTTTCAATCACGCAACGTGCAAAAAGGCGGACTGAAGTCCGCCCTACTTTCCGACTAATGACCTCACCACGTCCCATCACCCTCGCCGCCGTCGGCTCCAACTTCGAACGCGAGCCGCTCGTGCGGCCGTTTGGTTTCAAGGGCGGCTACATGTCCGAAATCTGGCAGAGCGTCGCGATGCTCCAGAGCGCTGCCGGGAAACGCGGGATCGGGCTGTGTTCGCAGGGCGTGCTGTGGAGCGACGCGCACGTGTTTGCCGGGCACTCCGAGAGCGGCGGCAACGCGCTGATGTATGCGATGAGCGAGTGGGCGCTCCAGCGGCTCAAAGGGCAGACCTTTTCCAATCCCGTCGACCTGCTCGAATCGATCCGGCACGACGTCTACGCCTACGGAAAGAAAATCACCGGCCACGCGGGGTTGCGCGAGACCTTTGCGTTGAACGCGCTCGTGGGCGTCGATTTCGCGGCGTGGCTCCTCTACGCGGCGGAGAACGGGATCACGAACTTCGACGACCTGATTCCCGCGGCGTATCGGCCGGCCCTCGCGCACCGGCATGCGAAGGTCGCGAGCATTCCGCTGATGGCCTACGGCATTCCCATCGAGGAACTGAAGGCGGCAGTCGAAGCCGGGTACTTTTTCATGAAGATCAAGATCGGCCAGCCGGGGACGCAGGCCGAAATGCTGGAGAAAGACAAGGCGCGGATCAGCGCGATCCACGCCGCCATCGGCGATGCGCGCACGCCCTATACGGCGAACGGGAAGCTGCCGTATTACTTCGACGCCAACGGGCGCTACGAGAGCAAGGATACCCTGCAGCGCCTGATCGACCACACGAAGGCCATCGGGGCGTTTGACCAGATCGCGCTCATCGAGGAACCCTTTCCGGAGGAGCTGGAGATCGACATCCGCGACATCCCGGCGCGCGTGGCCGCCGACGAGAGCGCGCACACCGACCGCGATGCGCTGAAGCGCATCCAGATGGGCTATACGGCGATCGCGCTGAAGCCGATCGCGAAGACGTTCAGCATGTCGCTCAAGATCGCGCAGGTCGCGCACGAGCACGGCGTGCCGTGTTTCTGCGCCGACCTCACGGTGAGCCCGCTGCTCGTCGAGTGGAACAAGGCCGTGGCCGCGCGGCTCGCGCCGTTTCCGGGGCTCGGCCTCGGGCTTCTGGAAACGAACGGGCACCAGAATTACCGGAACTGGGAAACGATGCGCGGCTATCATCCGCGCGCCGCTGCGCCGTGGGCGCGGACGCAGCGCGGGGTGTTCGAGCTGGAGGCGGATTACTACGCGCAGAGCGGCGCGGTGCTGCAGCCCTCGGCCCACTATGAAGCGATGTTTCCGCCGGCGTAGGGCGACCGCTCGCCGGCCGGCCGTCGCGGTTGTCCCGTGCGTTGCGTGACGGCCCGTGCGACGAGCGCCGGCCCGACCAAGAAAATCATGATCACTCTTAAATCCGCCGAACTTTTCCGCTGCGATTTACGCGCGCGGATGCCGTTTCGCTACGGCATCGCGACGATGACGTGGCTGCCGCACGTGATCCTGCGCGTCACGTTCGAGATCGACGGCACGACGCACACGGGACTCGCGGCCGACAACCTTCCGCCCAAGTGGTTCACCAAGGACCCGACGCGGCGGCTGGAGGACGAGGTCGAGGAAATGGTGCGCGTGATCCGCGCGGCGGTGCGCCACGCGCGGGCGGTCCGCGGGGCGACGGCGTTTGAGTATTGGCGGGAGCTGTACGAGGCCCAGGCGGCGTGGGCCGCGGCGGAAAAGCTGCCGCCGCTGCTCTCGAACTTTGGCACGTCGTTTGTCGAGCGGGCGCTGATCGACGCCGTGTGCAAGGCACGCGGCGCGACGCTGGCATCCGCGCTGCGGGAAAATCTGCTCGGGGTCGAGTTGGGCGCGCTGCAACCCGACCTCGCGGGCTCGGTGCCGCGGGACTGGCTGCCGGCGAATCCGCCGACGGAGCTGTTTGCGCGCCATACCGTGGGATTGTCGGACCCGCTGCGGGCGGCGGAGATCGCGCCCGAGGAGCGCGTCGACGACGGGTTGCCGCAGTCGCTGGACGCGTGTATCCGGTTTTACGGGCTGCGGCACTTTAAGATCAAAATCAACGGGGAGGCGGAGCGGGACCGCGACCGGCTCGGGCGGATGGCGGAGATTTTGACGGAGGAATGCGGCGACGGGTTTGCGTTCTCGCTCGACGGGAACGAGAGCTTCCGCGAGGGGGGGGCGTTCGAGGACTACTTCCGCGGATTGCTCGCGACACCGGCGCTGCGGGCGCTTTGGCCGCGTCTGCTTTACGTGGAGCAGCCGTGGCATCGGAGCGTGGCGTTGAGTCCGGCGATCGGGGAGCTGGGGCGGACGTGGCCGGACCGGCCGCCGATCATCATCGACGAGAGCGACGCGGAGCTCGCGAGTTTGCCGACGGCGCTCGCGTTGGGCTACGCGGGGACGAGCCACAAGAACTGCAAGGGCGTGTTCAAGACGGTGGTGAACGCGTGCATTCTGGCGCAGCTGCGCGGCGACGGTCAGCCGGCGGTGTTGAGCGGGGAAGATCTCGCCAATGTGGGCCCGGTCGGGCTGCTGCAGGATCTGGCCGCGCAGGCGGTGTTCGGGGTGACGAGCGTGGAGCGCAACGGGCACCATTATTTTGCGGGGCTCTCGGAATTTCCGGCGGGTTTGCAGGCGCACGCGTTGGCGCACCATGGCGACCTGTTTACGCGCCACGCGGGCGCAGGCTGGCCGCGCGTCGCGATCCACGCGGGTCAGGTCGCCGTCGGTTCCGTGATGCGCGCGCCGTTTGGCTGTGCGGGCGAACCCGACCTGACCGGGATGGCGTGTGTGGACTTGGGCTAGTATGACTCCGTTACCTTCCGCTTCAAAAACGCGCAAAATCACTTGTCACGTAATACGTGACAACGCCTCTGAAAAAGTCCGGTTTTTCGGCAGGTAAAGTGACAGTGTAATACTCGGTTCGGGTCGCCCGGGGGCGGCAGCCATGAGACGAGGGCGCGAAACATCGGGGCGCCCGAAGCGTCTGGCGCGAACATGGCCTTTGCTCCCGACAACTTACTGCGTGCGCCCGTGCCGCCGGCGGAGCGGCCGGCGCGGTGGCCGGGGATGTGCGCGGGAGGGTTGGCGGTGGGGCAGACGCTGTGGCTGTGGGCGCAACGTTCGTCGTGGTTCCATGACTACGCGGGAGGGTCGGGTGGACGCGGGCGGGCGCTGTTCGTCCCGGTTGCGCCGGAGGTGGCGGCGGTGTTGGCGGGGGCGACGGTGCTGTTGGTTTTCTGGCTCGCGCGGCGTTTGGGCGGGGCGCGGGCGGGCGTGCTGGCGGCGGCGGTTTTTGTCCTCGCGCGTGCCGCGGGCCAGGGCGCGGGTTTTGGGGGCACGGCCGCGCAGACGGTCGCGATGGCGTTGTTGCTGGCGGGGGGGTGGCGGGCGCTGCGTTTTGCGGACGATCCGTCGGTGGGCAACGGGTTCGCGGTGGGCGTGGTGTTGGGGGCGCTGCCGGCGTTCAGCCGCACCGGCACCATGGGCGGTCTGGCCATCGCGGCCTGGCTGGTCTGGCAAACGCAGCCGAGATGGCGGTGCTGGCCGGTGGTGCTGGGCCTCGCGGGGCCGGTGGCGGGGATCGTCGCGGTGCGGGGAGCGGAGCTGGCGGCGACGTGGGCCGCCTATGGGCGAATGGTGCGTGACCACGGTCGGTCGGGCTGGCCGGGCTTGGGCGCGGAGCTGGTGGTCCGGCTGCCGGACGCGCGGGGCGGGCTGTGGCTGGTGTGGGCGGGTCTCGGGGTGGCGGGTTTGGTGGCGCTTATGCTCAATTGGCGGCGCCGCGCAGACGGCGTGCTGCTGGCGGGCGTTGCGGCCACGATGCTGCTGTTCCTGGCGCTCGGGCAGAGCGCGACGTGGCCGGGGCAGTATTGGATCTTGCCCGGGCCGTTTTTGGTGGCGGCGGGCGCGTGTCTGGTCGTGCGCACGGTGGAACAGGGTGCGCTGGGGGCGCGGCTGGCGGTCGGCGGCGTGGTCGTCGCGCAGGTCGCGCTCGGATCGGTGGTCTGGTCGGCGCATGTGTCGCGGGAGCGCGGCGCCGAAGTGGCGAACGTCAACGCGCGGGCGTTTGTGGAGAAGAATCTGGCGGCGGGCGGGGTGGTGATCGGGCCGGCGTCGATCGCCGGCGGAGTGCAGGCAGGGGACAAATGGCAGTTTGTCGACGCGCGGCGGGTCGGCGGCGATCGCCGGGGCGCCGCAGCCGGGTGCAAACGAGGAGCGCGAAGCGCAGGCGCGGGCGGGGCGCGAGACGACCTGGCACGATTTACAGGCGCGGGCGCACGGGGCTCCGGTCTACTGGATCGCGCGTTCGACGGCTTCGGTGGACCGGGCGCTCCACGGCCGGGCGGGCTACGAGGTGGTGGGCGAATTTGCGGCGCCGCTGTCGAGCGCGGACCGCGGGCACGGCGGGTCGGGTTGGGAACGCCGCGGGCTGCCGTCCGGGACGGGGCGGGCGGGAGAAAGCGCCCGCGGGCCGCGCGCCGCGCAGGTGCCGACGTTCACGGTGGTGCGGATCGTGTTTCCGCCGCAGTGACGGCCGCGGCGGCCGTCGGCGGTCGGGCGTGGGTTCGGACCGCTGGGCCGGAGGCCGTGGGTTACTGGGCCGGTTTGGCGTTCCAGACCGCGAGCGTGTCGGGCGAACCCTGGCTGCGGACGCCGTTGTCGGTGAGTATCTCTTCGCCCGCGGCGAGCATGTCTTTGCGGGGGAAGACCGGCGATTCGCCGCCGTGGCCGGCGAAGGCGAAGACCATGAATTCGTCGCGCGAATCGCGCAGCACCTCGACGAGGTGTTTCAGGTTTTTGATTTTCACGCCGTTGACGGTTTCGACGACGCGGGCCTGGGGGTTCGAGTAACCTTTGGAGAGCTTGTGGGGAAAGAAGGGGGAGGCGACGACGACCAGTTCTTCGCCGGGGAAGGCGGGTTTGTCGGTGCGGCGGAGGGCGAGCGGGCTGGCGGAGGCGGCGAGGTTGGTCATCGCGTTGTTCAGGCCGCCGACGAAAATGCCGGTGGCCGGAGAGAACACGAAGGGGCCGTAGACGAAATAGGACGGGTAGGTATTTTCCAGATTGGGGATGAGCATCGGGCGCGTGGGGGCGACGGGCACCTGGACGGTGAGCTCCTTCCGGTCGCGCACGATCGTGAGCTGGACGGTGCCGGCCTTGGCGTTTTTCTGGACGAGGTAGCGGAGTTTGACGCGCAGGTTTTCGCCGAGCTTGATCATGCCCTCGTTGTCCACGCGGGTGTCGCCGATCTTGGTGATCACGTCCCATTCCTTGAGCGGGTAGGCGGCGGCGGTGCTGTCGGGTTCGTGGACGACGATGCCCTCGACGGTCTTGGCGAGTTTGAGAAAGGCGCGGAGGGCGGGATTCTCAAGGGTCTGGAGTTCGTCGAACAGCGCCGGTTTGCCGTCGTAGCTGCCGTCGGTGATATCCTGGAGAAAGAGCTCCACTTCCTCGCACGGGATGATGTAGCCGATGTTGTCGCCACCGCCGAGCCGGGAGAAGGCGAGACCGATCATCTTGTCGCCGACGAGGGCGGGACCGCCGCTGTTGCCGGGATTGATGGCGGCGTCGATTTGGATCCGGAGGCCGGAGGTCGGGTAGTTGTAGGAGGCGAACTCGATGCGGGAGACGATGCCCTTGGTGATGGAGAGGGAGGTGCCGCCGGTGGGGAAACCGTAGACCATCACGGCGTCCTTGACGGCGGGCAGCAGGGTGGCGCGGGGGAGGGCGGGGCGGGCGTCGAAGAAGGTCTCGTCCTCGAGCTTGAGGATGGCGAGGTCGATGCCGGGGGCGACGAACTCGACGGTCGCAGAGATTTTGTCGCCGGACTGGTTGGCCTGCACCTGGACCTGGCTGGAGTAGAGCACGACGTGGGCGTTGGTGAGGATCCGTTTGCCCTCGATGATGATGCCGGTGCCGGTGCCCTCGCGCGGCCCCTGTTTCGTCCACGGTTTGTAGGGATCGGGGCCGCGCATGGTGGAGAAGATTTTGACGACGGCGTTTTCCACGGACTGGGCGCTTTTTTCAGCGGCGGGCGGAGCCAGGGCGGCGGGCTCGGCGGCGCGGGCGGAGAAAGCGCCGAAAACGGCGGCCACGGTGGCGGCGCGGAGCGCGCGTGCGAGCGCGCTGGCGGGGCGAATGGGGTGATCCATGTTCGGGCGAAACGAAGCGCAACTGTCGGAGAACGCCAGAAAGTTTTTCTCGCCGCGCGGACCCGGCCCGGCAGAGTGTTCCGCGTGCCCAGGCCGCGTGGCCGGTCGGTCGTTTCTTTCCCGATGCGTTCCGTCCTGCCGCCGGTTTCACCCGATCAACCCATCCCCCATCCCGTCATGCGCAAATTCACCTCCCTCCTGCTCGTCGCGACGACCGCGCTCTGCGTGCTCGCGCCTCTCACCGCCCAGACGCCCGCGCCGAAGGCCGCCGCCAAAAAAGGCGCGGCCACGTCCACCGGCAGCTGGAGCCCGCACATGACGACCAGCGCCAAGATCGACGACAACCGCGTCATTTTGGTCTACGGCAGCCCGAATCTGAAGGACCCGAAAAAAGACGGGGCGGTCCGCAAAGTCTGGGGCGGGCTCGTGCCCTTCGGCAAAATTTGGCGCCTCGGTTCCGACGAGGCGACGCTGCTCATCACGCAAAAGGACATCGAGCTCGGCGGCACGGCGCTCCCGGCCGGCGCGTACAGTCTCTATCTCCAGCCTGAGGCCGACGGTTCGGCGAAACTGGTGGTGAACAAGGCCGTGGGCCAATGGGGCGCCGATCCCTATCCGGCGGCGACGGAGGTGGCCCGGATTGCGCTGAAGAAGACCGAGCTCCCGGCGTCCGTGGAGCAGTTCACGATGAGCGTGAAGAAGGCGGCGGCCGGCGGCGTGCTGTCGCTCGCCTGGGAAAACCTCGAGTATTCGGCGCCCTACGCGCTGAAGAAGTAAGCGCCACCGCCCCGCGGAATTTTCCGCGGGCCCGCGCCCGAGCCCGGCTTCGGCCGGGCTTTTTTGTGGGCGGGTGACGCGGGCCGCCGGCCGGGCGTCGTCGGTCGGCGGAGAAACGGGGGGCGCCCGATGTGGCAGTCCGGTGGATTTTGCTGCGGACACGCGGCGGGCGGGCCGTCACACCGGGCCGATGCCGTTGATCGACCATCTCCTTGCGACCCGCCTCGTCCGCCGGGCGATTTGGACGTTTTGGTATCCCTTTCTCACGCGGCGCCTGCGCGCCGACGAGGTGTTGTTTCTCAACTATGCCTTTGAGGAAGATCCGCCGCGCAGGCTCGCGCTCGA
>JBIKOK010000298.1:0-7396 GCA_044358025.1 Opitutaceae bacterium | reverse complement strand
ACTCCAGGACATTTTGGGTAGCCAGGCGGCGGTGGATGCGTCGATTCGCCGCTACGACCAAGCCCAGCGCAACGTGCGCGCGCTGGTGGCTTCGGGCGAGCGGATGCAGGCCGAGCGCGAAACCTTCCGGCGGCGCGCTTCGGCGATGATCCAAGGCTACCGCACCAAGGACCTCGCGTTCCGGGCCTTCCGGGACGAGGCCTTGGAAAAATACAAACAGCTGTTTGATCTCTCCGCGCGGTACGCCTACCAAGCCGCGACGGCCTACGATTATGAAACCGGCTTGCTGAATCCGGCGGGCAACACCGCTGCGGCCGCCTTCCTCGACAAGATTGTCAAAGCGCGGTCGCCCGGCGTGATGACGGACGGGGTGCCCCAGTTCGGGGGCGCGGCGGCGGGCGATCCCGGCTTGGCGGGTGCGCTGGCGGCGCTGAATTCGGATTGGAGCGTGGCGAAGTCACGGCTGGGGATCAACAATCCTGACCGATACGCCACGACCTTCTCCTTGCGCTCGCAAAAGTACCGCATCGTCAACGGCGCCGCCGGTGACCAGGCGTGGCGGGAGGTCCTGCTCGCGGCCAAGCGGGATAATCTCATGGATGACCCGGACGCGGCGCGGCATTGCCTCAACCTCGGGCTCGATACCGGTGCGGCGGTGCCGGGCTTTGTCTTCGAATTTGCGAGCACCATTTCGCCCGGACTGAATTTCTTCGGCCAGCCCCTGGCCGGCGGCGATTCCGCCTTCAGTGCGACGTCGTTTGCGACCAAGATCCGTCTCTCCGGGGTGGCGTTCTCCGGCTACGTGGGCCTCGTGGATCCGTCGGGCACGGAGTCCACCACCGGCAGCATCGGCGCGACCTCCCCCGCCGACCCCTACACCGCGTTCACCGATGGCATGGCGCTCAGTGGCACGCCCTATGTGTATCTCGTGCCGGCGGGCACCGATTCGATCCGCTCGCCCATGGAGAAATCCAGCGTGGTGCGCACGTGGGCGATCGCCGATCAGGCCATTCCGCTGCCGTTCAATATCAGCCAAAGCAACTACGCCGCGGCGAAGACCTGGACCTCGGCCAGTTCCCTCTCGGAGAATTACGTCCTGCGCCAGCATCAGGCCTTCCGCGCGGTGGCCGATGGCACGGTGTTCCTGGACCACCCGGGTTTCACGAACTCACGGCTGATCGGTCGCTCCGTCTGGAACAGCCGCTGGAAATTGGTGATTCCGGCCCAAACCCTCCTGGCTGATCCCAAGAAGGGGATGCAGATCTTCATCGATTCGGTGACGAACATCAAAATCCACTTCGAGACCTACTCCACCGCCGGCAACTGACCATGACGTTCTCCCGCACCTGCCTCCTCCTCACCGCCGTCCTGTTGGGCGCAACGGCCCGGGCCTACCCGCCGGCCCCCGACCATGTCCTCTATGGGACGGTGCGCGATGAGCTGGGCCGGCCGCTGGCCGTCGGCTCCGCGGTGGTCATTGTGAGTCACGCCGCCGGCGAGATTGCCCGCACCCAGATTGCCCCCGGCACCGAGGTGGGCGTGAATTATCAGGTCCGGCTCCCGGTGGACTTGGGCAGCGTGGGCGCCGTTTACAAACCCACGGCGCTCCTGCCGACCAGTCCGTTCACGATCCGCGTGTTGCGCGGCGGGGTGGTGTATCTGCCGATCGAAGTGGCCCGGGTCGGTCCGACCCTCGGCGAGCCCGGAAAACGCACCCGCCTCGACCTCACCTTGGGCGTCGATAGCGACAACGACGGCCTGCCCGACGCGTGGGAGCGCGCCCTGATCGACCGCGACACCACCGGCCGAGTCCGCACCTTGGCCGATGTCAAAGCCGGCGACGATCTCGACGGCGACGGGCTCACGAATCTCCAGGAATATTTGATTGGGACCTACGCCCTCGATCGGCTGGACGGCCTGGCGCTGGAAGTCCTGGCGGTGGAAAACGGCCGGGCCCGGTTGCGGTTCACGACCGTCCCCGGCCGCGTCTATCGCCTGCGCTCCTCGGCCGACCTCAACGAGTGGAGCCCCCAAACCTTTGCCCTGTCCGCCGCCGGTGAGGTCAACCAGCCCTCGTATTCCGGTCGCGAGGTGACCGTGCTCGAGGTTTGGGTGCCCTTGCCCGTCGGCGGCACCGCGTTTTTTCGCCTTTATGCCGAATGAGTTTGAGTTTTGCGCTCCGCCCTCCCTCTTCCCGGCGAGGAATGTCGCTCCGAAGGGTGCGGGGTGGACCATCGCTCGCTGGCTCAACCCGAATCATTGACCTTTCCACCGCTCCGCACTCATGAACACTCTCTTTAAAACCACCCTGACATTGCCGCCCCTGACCGTCGCCACGGTACGGTGCGGGCTGGGCCTGCTGGCGCTGCTGGCGGGCGAGCTGCGCGGCCAGACGGGCAGCGCGCCGGTCGGCGTGATGTCGTACGCGGCGGCGGAGAATTCCACGATCAGTCTCGGTGTGCCGCTGCTGCGGCCGGCGGTGTGGACCGGCACGGTGAGTGCGGTGGCGGGCGCGAACCTGACCCTGAGCGGTCCCGCGGCGGGCTCCGGGCTGCCGCTGGTGGCCGGGGAAGCGTATTTTCTCGAAGTGATCGGGCATGTCGACGGGGTGACGGCGACCCAGATCGGGCAGCGGTTTGAGGTGGACGAGGCCGGGACGCTGGCCGGCGCGGCCGGCGCGCTCAGCGTGGATGGCGCCTCGGCGCACAACACCGCGGCGGCGAGCACCCTGGTGGGTTTGGTCAATTACCGGGTGACGGTGCGGCCCCATTGGACGCTGGCGGCGTTGCTGGGCACGGGCGCCAAGGCGAAGGTGAACGCGGCGGTGTCCGCCGCGAGCGCCGACCAAGTGTTGGCGTGGAATGGGGTGGGTTTTTCGGTGTACTACGTGCGCAGCGGCGACGTGCCGCAGTGGCGCAACACGGCGACTGGGGCCGCGAACCAGGACGGGGCGATTTTGCCGCCCGGGGTGGGGCTCTTTCTGCGCCGGCAGGCCGGGGCGCTGGCCTTCGCGGTGCCCGGCGAAGTGCGGACGAATGCGTTTGTGCGGCCGCCGTTCACGGGTTCGCAAATCATCGCCGGAGGTTTCCCCCTCGACTCCACCCCGGCGGATTTGAAGCTTGCGGCCGGCCCGGGGCTCACCCCCGGGACGAGTCCCGGTAACTCCGACCAGTTGCTGGCGTGGGAGTCGACGGCCTTTAATGTTTACTACCTGCGGGACGGTCAGGTGCCCCAATGGCGCAATGCCTCGACGGGTGTGCTCGATTATTCGAACACGGCCATTTTCCAAGCGCGTGGGGCCAGTCTCCTGCTCTTGCGGGCGCCGGCGCTCGGGGCCAACTCCCTCCAGACGATCCCCTTTAAACTCTAAAGCCATGCGTTCCCTTTTCTTGCTGGGCGCATTGAGCGCATTTTTCGTCGGCGCTCTGGCCGCGCAACAGACCGTGGTCGTGACGAGCGCGGGGGGCGCGGGCGGCACCGGGCGCTTCGCCGATGGCACGGCGTGGCCGACCACGGGCGGTTTTACCTTCCAAATCGGGCTCTTTCCCGCCGGCTTTGATCCGGCGAAGGAGGCGCGCGCGACCTGGGCGGCGGCGTGGACCCCACTGCGTCCGACCGTGGCCCAGGGGGCGGTCGACGCCTGGTTTCTCGACGGCAGCCAGGCCCTTTTCTCCCTCTCCGGCACGACGGGGGGGGCGGGCGCGACCGCCGGTGGGGAACAGTATTACGTCTGGGGCGCCACGACCCGCAGTGCCCGCCCGGGCGCGGAGTGGATTTTGCTGACGAATCCGGCTTGGCGAGTGGTGGCGGGTCAAACCGCGCGTCTGCCCGACCTGTTCGCCACGACCGACGCGGGCACCGTGGCGGTGTTCGGCGAGTGTGGGAGCGGAGGCCGGGCGCTGCAGTCAGCGCCTGCTTTCCCCGGGGAACTCCGCCTGATGGGGCAGACCGCCGATTTTGCCGTGGTGGCCGGTGAGCCGGCCACGCTGTCGGTCAAGGCCGGCGGTTCCGGCTTCGCCTACCAGTGGTACGCCGGCCGGAAAGGCGATACCTCCCAGCCGCTCCCCCGCGCTCGCCAGGCGACCTATACGCTCCCGTCCGTGCCGCGCACGGCAACGTTCTGGGTCCGGTTGACTGACGGCGTGTCGAGCATCGACAGTGAGAGCACCACCGTGACGGCGACCGCCGCCGGCACCGGGACGACGGCGACGCATAGCTTCGTCGTCGGCGCCCGCCCAGGGGCGCCCGTGGAGATCCGCGCCGAGGTGAGTTTCGAGGGTGCGCCCGGCCGCGTCGATTTGGCCGCGCTGCTGCCGCCGGGTTGGCAATTGGTCGGGAGCGACAGCGCCGGCGCGCGCCGCCGTCCGACGGCCGGGGCCACCGATCTGATCGAATGGTCCTGGGCGGAGGGTCCGGCGAGTCCGGTGCGCCTGCGTTATACGGTCCTGCCTCCCCCGGGCCTGAGCGGGGCGGCGGCGATTACCGCCTTGGTGACCGTCGAGCGCGACGGAATGATCTCCCGCCACCTCGTTTCTCCTGAGCCGCTCCGCGTGACGACCGGCACCGCTCCGCTGGCCCCGTGAGCCGCCCGCTTTCTCCCATGTTGACCTCCGTCACCCAACTTTATCGTGGTCTTCGTTGCGGGCTGCTGGCCTCCCTGGTGCTGGCGGGAGTCGCCCGCGCGCAATGGGTCTCCGAGAGCTACAGCGCGCCGCTGGGCTACAGTGCGATCTGGGTGGGGCTGGATTTGAGCCACACCACGATTGACGAGGCGCTCGCCGGCAAGACGACGATCACGGAAGTCTGGCGGTGGAATCCGCCGAGTGGCCCGCAGTTCGTCGCCAATCCGGAGACCCCCGTGCAGCCCGATACGAAGTGGAGCGTGTGGAAGCGCGGCCTGCCCACGCAGTCGACCCTGACTCAATTCACCGGTAACGCCGGCTATCTGATCAAAGTCGAGAGCGGCGCGACGGTGGCCTTCACCCTCAAGGGGCGCCCGTTGCGGCCCGATTACAACTGGAGCACCACCGGCGTCAATTTTGTGGGTTTCGCCATGGGGTCGAGTCCGGCCACCTTTACCCAATTTCTCTCCTACGGCGCAGCCTTCGCCACCGACCCCATCGTGCTCGCCTATCCCGGCGGTGCGTTGAGCAACGTCGCGCCCAAAAACCCCGTCACCATCGTCAATACGTCCGAGGTCGTGGCGCGGAATAAGGCCTATTGGGTGCAGGCCACGGCCTACAACCAGTATTACGGCCCGCTGGCGGTCTCGACGGCTCAGCGCACGGGGCTCAACTTCGGGCGCGACCTGGTCGCGCTCTCGGTGCGCCTCAAAAACGCCACGGTCCTGAGCAAGGCCCAGACCCTCACCGTCACGCTGGCCACCGTCGCCTCGGAAACGCCGGTCGCGATTCCGGCGGGCACCGCGAGCATGGGCTCCGGCACGACGGCGGGCAAAGTCGCGCTCATTCTCGCCAACCAAAATACCGGGCTCACGTACGCCACGCCGCCCACGGTGACGCTCTCGGCGCCCCCCACCGGCACCACGGCGACGGCCACCGCCACCCTCGACGCGACGGGCCGCATCGTCGGTTTTGTGGTCACCAATGCCGGTGCCGGCTACGCGGCGACCACCCCGACCGTGACCGTCACCCCGACGATTACCGCGGCGGTGCCCTTGCGGATTCGCGGTGCGCTCAACCCGATCACGAGTGCCTACGCCTACACGGATCTGACGACGGCCGCGCCCTACACCCTGTCGCTCGCGCCCGGGCAGGAGACCGAAGTCACGGTCGTGGTGAACCGCGCGACGATGACGGCGGCGGCGGGGTCGCTGTACGGCAGCCTGCTGCGCATTACGGATTCCCTGAATTATGCGAAGATCGACCTCGGCGTGAGTGCCGTGGCCAGCGATTTCACCGGGGTGTGGGCCGGGGCGGTGGCGCTGTCTCGGGTGGACCAGATTGAGGGCAACGCGGTGGCCCCGGCCCCGGGGCCGGCCCAGACCACCGCGTTCGTCGCGGCGGGAGCGGTCACGGGCGTCGAGGTGAATTCGATGGCCGCCCAGTTTTCCAGTACGCCCACGGTGGTGTTTACCGGCGGCGGCGGCACGGGGGCGACGGCGACCGCCGTGATCGAGAAGACCTTTCTCACCCGGGTGACGGTCACGGCGGGCGGCACCGGTTATACCTCGGCCCCCACGGTTTCCTTTACCGGCGGGGCGCTGGATCCGCGCGCGACGGCGGTCCCTTTTCCGATGCGGCTGCTCTTGCACCGCGCCGCGAATGGCACGGTGAAACTCGTCCAGCAGGTTTACCTCGGCAGCGATGGCAGCACCACCACGGCCGCCACGGCGGAAACGCTGTTCCCGGCCACGCTGAAGCCCACGAAGCGCATCAGTGCGGCGCAGTTCCCGTCCGATTTTGTCGCCACCGGCACGGGCTCCCTCGCCCCCACCGGCACGCTCTCCTTCACCGTCCCGCTGGGTTATGATGCCGACACGAATCCCTTTGTGCACCGTTACCATCCGGACCACGACAATCTCGACCCGCTGTTCGGCACCAAACTGGGGGTCGGGAAGGAATCGTGGACGGTGAACCGCGCCATTACGCTGACCTTTGCGACCAGCCTGCCGGAGGTGACGGATCCGGCCTGGGGCGTCTCGATGCTGGGGGGCACGTATTCCGAGACGGTCACGGGCCTGCGCGCCACGCCGATCTCCACCTCCGGCACCTTCATTCTCTACCGCGTCGCCAACAGTGCGGCGCTGCTCACGCCCTAAAAGCGCCTGATCTTTCCCTCTTTTTTCCTCCCCCCCTTTTTTTCACTCCATGAAATCGTCCCTCCGCTCCCTTCCGCTCGTGGTGCTCACGGCGCTGCTCCTCGGTCACGTGTCGTCCCTACTCGCGCAGACCATCGGCGGCGCGCCCAACACCATCGACTACCAAGGCAAGGCGCTCGATGCGCAGGGGGCGGTGCTCGCTCCCACCACGGCGGCCAACTACGAGATGACCTTCCGGATCTATGACGCGCAGGAGGGCGGCACGATCATCTGGGCGGAGAAACAGATCGTGACGGTCAGCAAGGGCCTGTTTTCGGTGCGTTTGGGTGAGGGCACCGCGACCGGGGAGGGCACCGTGCTCCAGACCAATCTCGCCGACGCCTTCACGGCCTCGTCCCGCTTCCTCGGCGTGACCATCGCCATTTCCGGGCAGACCCCGGTGGAGATTTTGCCGCGGCTCGCGTTTCTCGCGACGCCCTTTGCGTATAGTGCCAACCGCAGCGTGACCGCCGAGCGCCTCGTGCTCAACCCCAGCGCCACGGCCACGCCGTCCGCGGTCAACGCCAGCGCGATCAGCTATGCCACCCAGACGCTCACCACGGGGGATTTCACCCT
>JBIKOK010000079.1:0-25859 GCA_044358025.1 Opitutaceae bacterium | reverse complement strand
TGCAACCGTGGTCATGCGGCTTGGCGGGACAAGGTCGGGCGGAACTGCCGTCGCGGCGCCACGGGCGCGGTGGCGTTCGTCGGCGGGCGGGCGGGGCGCGGTGACGTGCGCCGGAAAAGCGCCTGGAAACGTTTGTCACGTATTACGTGACAAACGTGCTGGGGGGGCGGGGGATTTTTCTTGGCGGGGTGGGGGGCGGGCGGGGCGGGCGTTATTTTTCGGGGGCGGAGGCGGACAGGGTCTCGTAGTGCAGGCGTGCGACCTGCCACATGTAGGCGGGACCGCCCTCGGCGGTGCGACCCCACGGGCTGGCGACGGCGGCGCGGAGCAACGCGAGAGCTTCGGAGCGGCGGCCGAGGACGGCCTCGTTCAAGCCCGCGTAGTAATGCGCGAAAAACAGGACGGCGGGATCGGCGGCGACGCCCCGGGTTTTCAAATCCGCGAGGAAATCGGCGGTGGTTTGCCGGCCGGCGAACAGCGCATAGAGGGAGGGAAAGGGTTCCCGGTCGAAGCGGGTGTAGACGAGCATCCCGGCGCGCGCGCGGGTGAGGCCGAGGGGCGGGACGTCGGCGAGAAATTTCCAGAGGCCGTTTTCGCGGTCGCGGTTTTCGTGGGCGTGGTATTTTTCGAACTGACGGGCCGACTGGGCGAATTGGCCGGTGAAATAATAGGCGATGCCGAGGCGCCAGTGGGGGGCGTCGAGGGCGGGATCGAGCGCGATCATTTGCTCGAAGTCGGCGACGGCGGCGGCGAACTCACCGAGGAAAAGGTGGCGGTCGCCGCGGCGCGAGTAGAGCGACGGGTCGCGCGGCGAGTCGGCGAGGGCGCGGTCGAAGGCGGAGCGTTGCGTGCGAAACTCCGCGAGCATGGTGGTGCGCTCGGCGGCGGGGAGCGGGGGTTCGGCGGCGAGAGCGGGTCGGGTGACGCCGCCGGCGCAAAGAAGGCCGGCGAGAAGTGAAACCAGCACCGAACGTGCGCGGCGGAGCGGGGGCGTCATGGCGGGGCAGGGGCGTGACGGCGCGGCGTGGGCGTGACGGCGGTGGGAAACCGCCGCTCCGTTCGGGTCATCCGAGGGTGCGGGTCGGGAGCCACGGTTGGAGGGCGCGGTGGAGGGGGCACTGGGCGCGGTCGATGGGCGAGCCGGCGCGGTATTTCGCGAGGAGTTGCACGGAGCGCTGCGCGAGCAGGCGGCGGATTTCACGGCGGCGGCCTTTTTCGCGCGGGATCGCCATGGTGTCGTAGCCGGTCGTCTGGTGCCGGAGCCAGGCGATGGTGGCGGCCTCGGCGCGCTCCGCGAGGGGGATGCGCTCGGTGCGGGCGACGGTGCCGCTGCCGACGGGGGTGGCGTGCTCGGTGATGAGGTTGGCGAGTGTGGCGGCTTCGAGGCGGAACTGCGGATGGAAACCGAGGAAGCGGACGAT
Organism: Opitutaceae bacterium; assembly: GCA_044358025.1. Lineage (GTDB taxonomy): Bacteria > Verrucomicrobiota > Verrucomicrobiia > Opitutales > Opitutaceae > GAS368. The sequence goes on along the minus strand of JBIKOK010000079.1, from coordinate 24,438 downwards.
GGCGTCGCGGAAATCCACGGCGTAGTCCTCCTCGGCGGCGGCGGCGCGGCGGCGGCCGGCGTCAAGTTTGCGCTGATACGCCGGGTCGGCGCGTTCGACGAGCAGGGCGGCCCGCAGGGCGGCGAGCCGGTCGGCGGGGGCCCAGATGCCGCGGGAAAAACGTTTCCGGCCCTTGAGTTCGATGACGGTCAGCGTGGGGCCGTCCTGCTTGATGCGGCGGCTGAGCGCGGCGTCACCGGGCGGGAGCAGCGCCCACTGGGTGGGCACGGCTTCGAGGAGGCCGTGTTCGTTGAGGACGTGGCGGGCGAGGGGCGCGGGACGGACCTCGCGGGCGGGCGGGGGCATGGAGCGACGGGCGCGGCCGGAGACGGGAGCGTCGCCGGGCGCGGGTCAGGGGGCCTTGAGCTCGAAGCAGGCGATCAATTCTTGGTCGCGGAGGTAGAGTTTGCCGTGGCTGATGACGGGGTGCGTCCAGATTTTGCCCTTCTCGCTGCGGATTTTGGACTGGGGCGAGAGGGTGAAGCGGCTGATTTCTTTCCATGCTTTGGGTGACGCCTCGGCGAGGACGAGGGTGCCGGAGCGTTCGTCGAGGCAGTAAAGCATGCCGTCGGCGGAAGTGACCGCGCCCTTGCCGAGGGTTTTGTCCATCCAGACTTCGGCGCCGGTGGCGAAGTCTTGGCAGACCCAACCGTTGTCATTGTGGCCGTAAACGTGGTTGCCGACGAGGACCACGCCGCCGTGGTGGTTTTTCATGACCTTGTTTTCGTAGACCTCGGTGACCTGGTTGTCGGCGGCGATGCGGACGAGCTTGGAGCCGGAGCCGTAGCCGGCGGTGACGTAGACCTCGTTGCCGCGGACGATGGGCGTGGGGATGACCGCGGTGCGGCCGGCGAAGGACGATTGCCAGAGGAGTTTTCCGTCTTTGGGCGAGAGGCCGAAGACGGATTTTTCGTTGCGCTGGACGAGCTGGGGTTGGCCGTTGATCTGGGCGGGAACGATTGAGGAGTAGTGCGCGGGTTCGGTGATGTCCTTGGACTGCCACACGACTTTGCCGGTCAGTTTGTCGAGGGCGGCGACGGTGCCGCGGGCGTCGCCGGGGGTGCAGAGGACGTGGGGGCCATCGACCAGGACGGATTCGGTGTAGCCCCATTTGGGGATCTGCCCGCCGAGACTTTTCATGGTGGTCTGCCAGAGGATTTTTCCGTCGGTCGTGCTGATGCAGACGAGATTGCCGGGACCGCTGAGGGCGTAAACGCGGTCGCCGTCGACGGTGGGTGTGCCGCGCGGGCCGTCGCCCCACCCGTTGTCGAGGATTGAGCCGAGCTTGGCGGTCCAGAGTTCCTGGCCGGTGTTGGCGTCGAGGACGAGCAGGACTTCGGAGCCGTCGCGGGTGCCGATCGTGTAGTATTTTCCCTTGGCGATGGCCGGGCCGGAATAACCCTGGCCGGCGTTTTCGAACAGCCAGAGACGTTTCGGGCCGGCGGCGGGCCAGGCTTTGAGGAGACCGGTTTCCTTCGAGACATCGGTGCGGTCGGGGCCGCGCCACTGGGGCCAGTCGGAGCCGGCGGCGGAGGCGGACAGGGCGAGCGTGGAGAACGCGATCAGGGCGGAGAGCGTACGGAGGGAGGTGAGCATGGCGGGTGAGGAGGGTGGGGCGGACGGAGCTAAGACGAGAATCGAAAGCAGAAGATGCGCAACTCTAGAGCGGGGGTGGCGATGCCGTGTTGTGGGTGGTGGTGACGAGGGTGGTGTCGAGGAAGGCTTGAACCGGACGGGGTTTTGGGCGTCGAGTGGGAGGATGAAAACCGCCCCGAAGCCGGAGATGAACAGCCATGCGTGGTCGCGTCGCCGCCTGATCGGCGGGGTCGCGGCGCTGGGAACGGCGGGGATGGTCGCCGGCGCGGTCACGGGGCGGGCGGCCGCAGCGGACCTCTATCGGGCAAAGAACAACCGGGTGCGGCAGTCGGTGGTGCCGTGGTGTTTCAAACCGATGACACTGGATGAACTTTGCGTGCTGGCGGTGCGGCTGGGGCTGCCGTCGGTCGAGCTCACCACGCCGAATAATTTTCCGCTGCTCAAGAAGCATGGGCTGGTGTGTGCGCTCACGGGCAGCCACGGGTTCGCCAAGGGCTTCGCGCATAGCGAGGAACACGCGGAGTGTCTCAAGGTATTGCGCGAGCGGATCGACGCGACGGCGGCGGCGGGTTTTCCGTCGGTGATCACGTTTTCAGGTTTTCGCCGCGGGCTCTCGGATGAGGTGGGGACGAAAAATATGGTCGACGGCCTGAAGAAAATTGCCGGCTACGCGGAGGAGAAGAAGGTGACGCTGTGTCTCGAAATGTTGAATTCGAAGGACAAGGTGGAGATGAAGGGTCATCCGGACTATTTCTGCGACGACATCGACCGCGCGGTGGAAATCTGCCGGCTGGTGGGATCGGAGCGGGTGAAGGTGCTTTTCGATATTTATCACGTGCAGATCATGCACGGAGACGTGATTCGCCGCCTCCAGCAGCACAAGGACTGGATCGGCCACTACCACACGGCGGGCGTCCCGGGGCGCAACGAAATCGATGACACGCAGGAAGTGAATTACGGGCCGATCATGCGGGCGATTGTGGCGACGGGGTATCGGGGGTTCGTCGGGCAGGAGTTTATTCCGTTGCGGGACAAGGCGGCCTCGCTGAGCGAGGCGGTGCGGATTTGCGACGTGTAGTCTGATGGCGAGCGATACCGCTTAGCGCGGATACTTCACACCCAACTTGACCAAACGCATTTCACAGAGCACGGAGCGGACGAGGTGTTTGGCTCCGTGGCCTCGGTCCGAAACTCGGTGCGCTCTGTGAAAAAAGAATTTCTTCAAAAAGTGTGATTGATGGGGTCAGGTGCAGCAAAGGCCGGGACGTTAATGACGCGGGTCCTGCCGGGTTCGCTTTTGCCGCTTACCGGCCAGGGCCGGGTGGAGGGAGTCCGATCACCCATGGTGTAGCAGGGTCGCCGTCGCCGATCTGATCGCGGCGCGCACCGTTGGATGCGGCCGCAATCGCCACGTGGGTCTCACCAATCCATGCGCAGACAGTCGCGGTGAGGAAAAGTAAGCTGAGCCCATGCCTCGTGGTGCTGCGGCCCCTCTACCCCGTCGAACGCTTCACGCTTCCGCCGGCGCTGTTCCCGGGAACGACGTCGGCCGGGGGAGCCGCAGGAGCGGATCTAGACCGGGAATGGCCTCGGCCTCGTTCCCATGAAATTTTCCCGTCGCGAATTCCTGCGGGGTGCCTCGGCGATCGGCTCCGCCGGATATTTCGGGTTCGGGGCGAAGGCTCGGGCCGCGGCCGGTCCGAAGATTCAGCGCATCGAATCCTTTCCGCTGATCTACCCGACCATCGGTCGATTCAAATTTTTTGAAGGGCCGAAGGGGCGTCCGACCGGGCGTCCGGCGGTGCTCGTGAAAATCACGGCCGAGAATGGCGTGGTGGGTTGGGGCGAAAGTGTGCCGATTCCGAAGTGGAGCTACGAAACGCTCGAATCCGTGCACACCACGATCACGCGTTATCTCGCGCCGGAGCTCATCGGGTTGGATCCGGCGGACCGGGCCGGCATCGCCGCGGTGTTGAACAGCACGATTGCCCCGTCGTTTTCGACCGGCCAGCCGATTTGCAAGGCGGGCATCGACCTTGCGCTCGCCGACCTCAACGGCCGGTTGCGGCGCGAGAATGTCGCGCGGGCGTGGGCGCGACCGGTCCGCGACCGCATCACCCTGAGCTGGACGTTGAATCCGCGCACGCTGGATGAAGTCGAGGGCTTGGTTGCGCAGGGCCAGGCGCGGGGCTACCGGCATTTCAACGTGAAGGTCGCGCCCGATCCGAAGTTCGATCTGGAGCTGTGTCGGATCGTGAAGCGACTCGTGCCCGAGGGCTTTCTGTGGGCGGACGCGAACGGCGGTTACGACGAGGCCACGGCCCTCGCCATTTTGCCCAAGCTGGCGGCGATCGGGGTGCCCCTGCTCGAGCAGCCGCTGCCGGCCAACCGCCTCACCGGCTATCAGCGCCTCAAGAAGCAGGGCGCACTGCCCATCATCATGGACGAGGGCGTCGTGTCGTCGGTGGAGCTGGAGGAGTTTATCCAGCTCGGTTGCCTCGACGGTGTGGCCATGAAGCCCGCGCGCTGTGGCGGATTGAGTGATGCGCGCCGGCAGATCGAAATCGTCCAGAATGCGGGATTGATGTTTCTTGGCAGCGGACTGACCGACCCGGATTTTTCCCTGGCCGCGTCGCTCATTCTCTACGGCGCCTATGATCTGACTTATCCCGCGGCGCTGAACGGTCCGCAATTCATCGACGGCACGGTGCTTCGCCAGCCGTTCCAAGTGGAGGCCGGCGAACTGAAGGTGCCGACCGGCCCGGGACTCGGCGTCGAAATCGACGAGGCGAAGATCGAGAAATTTTTGGTCACGCTCTGAGCCAACATGAGCCCGACGAGTTTCACCGTGTTTCGCCTCAGCTCTCGTCCGGGCGCGGCGGCTTTGTTCCAATGCGCGCTGGTGGCTGGAATGTTCTGCCTGGGTTCGGTCGCAGGGGCGGCGGAACTCAAGGCCGTGAAGATCGGGTCACGGATCGATGTCACGATCGGCGGGGATTTTTTTACCAGCTATCGGTTTTCCGCGGACGAAAAATATCCGTTCTTTTTTCCCGTGAACGGGCCGTCGGGCGCTTCGGTCACGTCGATGCGCAACGGCAAGTTTCCGCACCATTCCTCCCTTTTCTTCGGCTGCGACAAAGTGAACGGGGGCAACTACTGGCAGGAAGGAAACGAACGGGGCCAAATCCTCTCCGCCGGTGCGGTCATCGTCACGGCCGCCGGTCCGGAGATCGTGCTGGCCGATACGTGCCTATGGCAGCGGCCGGGGGCCGAACCGCCGATCCGCGACACGCGAAGGATCGTGGTCTCGGCGCCGAGCGCCGCGCTGCGCCGGATCGATTTCGAAATCACGCTCGAACCGTTGTGGGCGGTCACCATCGAGAAGACCAACCACTCGCTCTTCAGTGTGCGGATGGACCCGGAACTCACGCCGGCGAGGGGCGGCACGCTGATCAACGCCGCCGGCGTTTCGGGGGAAAAAGGCACCTTTGGCCAGCCTTCGCCGTGGCTGGCGTGTTACGGCCCACGCGGCGGCGGCGAGATGGAAGGACTGGCCGTGTTGCAGCACCCGGGCAACCGCTGGGCGACCGCGGCGTGGTTCACGCGCGACTACGGCTTCATGTCCCCCACGCCGATGTATTGGCCGCCGGATGGGGTGCGGGTGGTTTTGGCGCAGGGGGAAAAAGTGACGCTGCGCTACCGGGTGCTGGTGTTCTCCGGCGACCCGGCGAAGGCCGATTTCGCGCGGCACTACGCCGACTACGCCGCCCGGTCCGACCCCTGATCGCTCCCTCTCATGAAGACGCTCACCCGACGGGAATTTGCCCGCACCTCGTTCCTCGGCGCCGGGATGTTGGCCGCCCCGATGATCATTCCGGCGCGCCTGCGGGGCGCCAACGCGCCGAGCAATCGGATCCGCGTGGGTCAAATCGGCTGCGGGCGCATCGGACGCGGCCACGACATGACCAGCGTGTTTCACTCCGGGCTGGCCGACATTGTGGCGGTCTGCGATGTCGATGCGCGCCGTGCGGCCGACGGTCGCACGCTCGTGGAAAGCTTCTACCGCGACAAGGAACTCCCGCCGCCGCCGGTGACCGTGCATGGCGACTACCGCGAGCTGCTGGCGAGGTCCGACATCGATGCCGTGGTGATCAGCACGCCCGACCATTGGCACGCGGAGCCCGCGCTCGCGGCCGTGACCGCCGGCAAAGATGTCTATCTCCAGAAGCCGATGACGATGACGCACGCCGAAGGGGTCTTGTTGCGTGAGGCCGTCGCCAAATCGGGCCGCATTTTTCAGCTCGGGAGCCAGCAGCGGTGCAACTATCCGCAGTTCCGGAAAGCCAGTGAGTTCATCCGCAGTGGACGCGTGGGGCGCCTCCAACGCGTCGAGATCGGTCTGCCGATCGATCCCACGGCGCCGGACGATCCGCCCCAGGTGGTGCCCGCGACGCTCGACTACGACCGCTGGCTCGGTTGCACCCCGGCGCAGCCCTACACGGCCCAGCGCGTGCATCCGCAGACCGGTTACGACCGTCCCGGCTGGTTGCGCCACGACGCCTACTGTCTCGGTATGATCACGGGGTGGGGAGCGCATCACTACGACATTTTGCACTGGGCGTTGAATCTGGAACTCGGCGGGCCGGATCGCATCGAGGGCCGGGCCGATTTCCCGACGAACAAGATCTGGAACGTCCACGGGGCCTACCGAGTGGAGCTCGACTACCCGGGCGGGGTGCACGTGACGGTGTCGGACCAGATGCCCAACGGGCTGAAATTTATCGGCGATGACGGTTGGATCTTTGTGTCCCGCGGGAGTGTGCCGACGAAGGATCCGGCGGTGCCGCGCGGCCGGCTGCGCCCGCTCGATGCGAGCAACGAGACGTTCCTCGATCCGGAGGGGCTCACGGTGGAGTTGCCGCGCTGCGACGAGCATCATCTGAACTGGCTCGAATCCGTGAAGTCACGGAAAGCTCCGCTTGTGCCCGCGCCGGTGGCCCATCGCGCCAACACCGCGTGCATCGCGAGTTGGATCGCGATGAAGCTCGGCCGTCCGCTCACGTGGGACGCGCAGGCGGAACGTTTTTCCGGCGATGCCGAGGCCAACGCCCTGCTCGCGCGGCCGGAGCGTGCCCCCTACGGCGCGACTCGGCTCCGTCGTTAGGCCGGCGGCGGCGGGGCGGGGGCGCAGCGGTGCGCATGGGCGGCGCAGGATGGGGCGGCCGGATACCCGAACAGCTCGGCGCTGTTTAGGACGGATATTTCACGCCAACGTCCTTCGGTTTTTAGACGGAAGGCCCGGCCGGTGGCCGGGTTGCCCGCCCACCGAGCGGGCCTCCAAACGGAAAGTGTGAAACATCCGGGGCGTTGGTATCACACCCAACGGGACCAAACCGATTTCACAGAGGGCACGGAGCCCAGCCCACCGAGCGCACAGAGCAGACATTCGTGTTGGGCTCCGGGTCCTCGGTTCGAAACTCGGTGCGCTCGGTGAAAAATAATTTCTTCAGGAAAGTGTGATGGAGGCAGGTTAGGGCTTGGTCTCGATCTTGACGTCGGTGACGGGCTGGCCGGCCTGGTTGAGGAAACGGACGCTGCCCTGCCAGTTATTTTCCTCGTTGACGACTTTGAGGACGAGGACGTTGACGCCTTTTTTCAGGGTGACTCCGGTGGCGGTGTCTTCGGCGTCTTTTTCGAGGCTGCGGGTGTCGGTGAACTTCACGAGCTCCTTGCCGTTGAGATACACCTTGCCCTGGTCGTTGCTGTTCATCTTGAGGGTGAGGCCGGATTTTTCGGCGGGGCAGACGACGTAGGCGACGGCCCAGGCGACGACCTGTTCGCTTTGCGCGGGGTGGAGTTCCTTGAAGTCGACGTAGAAAGTGGCCGAGGCGACTTTGGTCCAGGCGAGTTCTTTGCCGGCGAGTTTCTGCACGGCGCCTTCCTTGGCGGCCGGCGCGGCTTCTTCGGCGAACTGTTTTTTATCGAGGGCGTCGGCCCCGGAGCTTTCGGCGATGGGGAGGGGAGCGAGGACGAGCCAGTCGCGGATGAAGCCCTCGGGGTCGGGTCGGCCGTTTTGGGCGAGGGCGGGGAGGGCGGACGCGGCGAGGAGCGTGAGGGTGGCGAGGATGCGGGGAGTTTTCATGGGGGAAAGTGGGGCTGATTGCGGGTCGCGGGCGCGACGGCGAGACAAGAAGGTTGGCCGGGTCGATCGGCGGGGCGGGGTGGATTGCGGGCCGGGCTCAGTCGAGCGGGGCCTTTTCGAAGTCGGTGGGGCTGACCCAGCCGGCGGTGATTTTTTCGCCCTTCATGTAGCGTTCGTAGAAATTCACGTGCGCGGTGTTGGAGTGCGGGTAGCGGTCGAAGATGGCGCCCTGGCCGAACATGCGCGGGTCGCCCTGGGCTTTGAGGGCGGTTTCCATCGTGGCTTTGAGGGCGGCGCGCTGGGCGGCGGTGGCGGGAACGGTGGCGAGATTTTTCACACAGTCGCGGTCGGTCGTGAGGTCGTAGAATTCCACGGCGGGGCGACGGCCGAAGCAGAGCGCCCAGAAGGGATCGGCGGCGTTGGCGCGGTGGGCGTCGAGGATGAAGGACTTGGTGGCGCCGGCGTCGACGTTGAGGTAGCCGGTCTCGGGATTGCAGGCGGGCCAGCGGGAGGGCTCGAAGTTTTCGAGATAGAGCGTCCCGGCTTTCACGATACCGCGAATCGGGTAGCCGACGTCGCCGGGGCGGCCGATATCGTGGCGCTCCATGCCGATGAGGACGTGGTCGCGGGCGGGGTTGATCTGGCCGGAGCGGTTGACGCGGAAAATATCGGTGAGGCTGCGGCCGGGCGAGGGGGCCATGCCGGTCTTGGCCCAAGCGAGGCCGGCGACTTCGGCGAAGGTGGGAGCGAGGTCGATGAAGCTGATGTAGTCGTCGGCGACGCGGTTCTGGCCGGCGATGCCGGCGGGCCACATGGCGGCGAAGGGGATGTGATTGGAATACTCATACGCGCTGCCTTTGCCGCGGGGGAAGGGCATGCCGTGGTCGGAGGTGACGATGACGAGGGTGTTGGCGAGGAGGCCGCGTTGTTCGAGGGCGGCGAGCATGCGGCCGAGGTGCGAGTCGAAGTGCTCGATCTCGTAGGCGTAATCGAGCAGGTCGTGGCGGATGGTCTCGTTGTCGGGCCAGAAGGCGGGGACGCGGTCGATGTCGGTGAGTTGCTTGCCGCCTTTCTTCACGCCGGAGCCGAATTCATAGCCGCGGTGGGGTTCGATGGCGCCGTACCAGAAGGCCCACGGTTTATCGGGCGAGGCGGCGGCGAGGAAGTCGTCGAAGTTGCCGGCGTAATCCGAATTGCCGATGCCGGAGGTGGGGGGCTGGGCCTTGCGGGCGTTGAAGGCTTTCCCGGTCATGGCGCGGGTTTGGCCGGCGGCGTCCTTGGCGACGCCGGGGCCCCAGCCCTTGGTGGTGTGGCCGACGGTCCAGCCGTTTTCGGCGAGGGCTTCGCCCCAGCCCTTGAACTCGGGCGGGAAGTAGCAGAGGTGGTTGGCGGCTTCCTTGAGTTGCCACGAGTTGCGGCCGGTGAGGATGGCGGCGCGCGACGGGGCGCACTTGGCGTTGGGGGTGTAGGCGTTTTTGAAGAGAATGCCGTCGCGGGCGACACGATCAAAATGCGGCGTGCGCACCCACTTGGTGCCGTAGGCGCCGGCGTGGACGCCCCAGTCATCGGCGATGGCGAAGAGGATGTTGGGCGGGCGGGGTGCGGTGGGATCGGCGGCGCGAGTGGTGGACGCGGCGAGGGTGAAGCAGGCGAGAAGGAGGAGGAGGGAGACCAGGAGAGACGGAGCGACGGGGAGAAAGAGAGAAAGAGAGAGGGGGAGACGGAGAGAAGGGGAGAGGGGGACCGAGGTGGGCATGGGAGTGGATGACGGGGTGAGATTTTGGCGCGCGAGGCAAGCCGGGTGTGTGCAACCGTTGAGCGAGGGGCAGGGAGGTTAGCGGGTTTGGTCGAGCGCGGGCAGGGGGAATTCGGCGGAGGGGACGTGTTGCTCGCGTAAGATTTTTTCGAGCCGGGCGAGAACTTCGGGGTGCTTCGCGGCGACGTCGGTGGACTCAGTGGGGTCGGCGGCGAGATTGTAGAGCTCGGTTTTGATGGGACCGGGGGTGAAAGCGGGAACGGCTTTTCCGGCTTTGGCGGCTTTGCCGGCGGGGCGGGGGCGGAGGTTTTGGCGGACGGCTTTCCAGTCGCCGACGCGGACGGTCTGCTGGCCACCGTAGCCGGGGGACTCGCGGTAGAGGAAGGGCCGGGGCTCCTGGGCGCGGCCGAGGAGCGTCGGCACGAGGCTGATGCCATCAAGGTCGCCGGGAGTGCGCGCGGTGGCGCCGGCGACTTCGAGCAGGGTGGGCAGCCAGTCTTCGAAGCCGCTGACGCGGGCGGTCGTGGTGCCGGGAGCGATACGGCCGGGCCAGCGCACGAGGGTGGGGACGCGGAAGCCGCCCTCGTAGAATCCACCTTTACGGCCGCGGAGGTCGCCGTGGGAGTTGAAGAACTCGGAGTCGGTGCCGCCGAGGCGGTTGTAGAGCGGGCCGTTGTCGGAGGTGAACACCCAGAGCGTGTCGCGCTCGAGGTCGAGCTCCTTGACGAGATCCATGAGGCGGCCGATTTCGCGGTCGAGGCGCGTGACCATGGCGGCGTAGGCGGCGCGCGGGTGTGGGTGCGGGAGGTAGCCGCGGGAGCCGTCGTAGGGTGGGTCGGGGAATTGGCCGAGGTATTCGGCGAGAGAGTCGTCGGGGATTTGGAGTGCGAGGTGCGGGACGGTCGTGGGGACGTAGCAGAAAAAGGGGCGGTCCTTGTTGGCGCGGACGAAGGCGCGGGCTTGTTCGCTGATGAGATCGGGGGCGTAGACCTTGCCGTTGAAGCCGGCGTAGGTGGCGGGCGAGGCGAGGTCGGCGCCGGGGGCGAGTTTTTGGTGGGCGGAAAATTTGGGGTTGCCGATTTCGATGTGGCGCTCGTCGTCCCAGAGGTGGGTGGGGTAGAAATTGTGGGCGACGGCCTGGCAGTTGTAGCCGTAGAAGCGGTCGAAGCCCTGCTTGAGCGGAACGCCGTCGGTGCCGGGACCGCCGAGGCCCCATTTGCCGAAACCGCCCGTGGTGTAGCCGGCGGCCTTGAGGAGTTTGGGGAGGGTGACCGTGTCGGCGGGAATGGGGAACTGGCCCTCGGGCTTCAGCTCGCGGTTGTCGCGGATGAAGGCGTGGCCGGGATGTTTGCCCGTCATGAGCACGCAGCGCGAGGGAGCGCAGACGTTGTTGCCGGAGTAGTGTTGGGTGAACTTCAGGCCCTCGGCGGCGAAGCGGTCGAGGTTGGGCGTGCGGATGATTTTTTGGCCAAACGCGCCGATGTCGCCGTAGCCGAGATCGTCGGCGAGAATGAAGATGATGTTGGGTGGACGCGGGGTGGTCGCGGCCGGTGCGACCGAGACGAGGCCGAGGGTGGAGAGCGCGCCGACGGCGAGCCGACGAAACGGGCGAGTAAAAGGGAAGTTCATGGCGAGAAAGTGGGCGATCGCGTCACGCGGCCGAGTAGGAGAGCACTTCTTTTCTCACGCAAGCGGCGGCGGTGAGGCGAGCTATCTTTGGGGTGCGTGCTGGGGGGACCAGTGGTCGGGGATGGACGATGGGAAAAAACGGACGGACGCAAGTGAGGCGTCCTGCGCAGCGCGGCGGAGCGGAAAGTCAGCTGGGGTGACAGTGCCTAAACCGGCACCAGCGACGGTTGAGCAACGATTGCCCGCAAGGTGCTGCCTTCCACCCAATCACCTTCGACTTTTTCGATTTTCGCAACGCGCGGCAAACCGCTTTCGCCCTGATGCAGTCGGCTCACGAGCATGTCCACCGCACTAAGCCCCATCTGTTCTACCGCCTGCCGGACGCCCGAGATGCCGGGAGGATGGGCCGCCGCATCCAAAACGGCCAAGCCCAGGTCGCGCGGGATCGAAATCCGCTGGCTGCGAAAGAACGCCTGCAACGACGGGTAGTGCTTGCGGTGATCCGCGTAAATCACCACGTCGGGCCGGTGCGCCTCATACCAAGTCTTAAGCTCGCGTTGGTCGACGGAAGTTCGCGCATAGAAAATGGGCAGGTCGGCACCGCCAAAGACATACTTCGAGTAGTAAAGATACATCGCGGCCATGACATGGGCGTTGCGCCCGTCCTGAAATTCTTGGAGGACCGCCCCGGGCCGCTGGTAGCCGCGGGCCTTTAATTGCTCCATGAGCAAGCTGGCGTTGTGGGCGAAATGGCTGCCGACCCGGTGCAGTTTGGTCCGGATGCTTGCTCCCTGCGTCACGATGACGAACCGCTGCAATTCCGAGGGAATCTCGTCCTCCAATTCGGGCGCGCCCAGCGAGAGCAGCCCACGGATGCCCCGGGTCTCGATGATCGTGGCGAGCCGGGCCATGCTCATCTCCGGATTGCGCACCCAGAATTCTTCGACTCGATAGCCCAGCTCACCCGCCCGCTTTATCATACTGCGGTGTAACCGGGCCAGATGCCCGTAACGTTCCCGGTTCGCCCAAGGTCGGGCTTCGGGGTAGAGCGAGATCAGGCCAACACTACTCGTCGGTTCGCCCTCAGCATGCTGACGGATGCTCCGCATCAACTCGGTCACCCGGCCGTCGACGACATACTTGTGCTTCTGGGCCAAGCGCGCGATGCGGGCCTTGGTCGCGGCGGAAATCCGCGGATGGTTGCGCATCGCCATGGAGACCGTGGCGGGGGAAACGCCCGCGATCCGGGCAAGTGCACGCGATGTCATGGCACTTCGATGGTCCGTGCTCCTGTCGCGGTCAAGGCCCCCGCTTAACGATAAGCCGCGAGATGCTTGGCACCGGCCCGCTTCAAGCCTCCTTGAAAGGCGATCGACCCCGTTCCGTTGTCTTCGTGTCGCCCCCGTCGCCCCCGTTTCGCCGTAATTTTAGCCCAGTCACAAACCCCCACACCGCAAAATGAACCTGTCATCGTCCATGATCTCGTCCCCCATCGCCCGGCTCCGCCCGGCCCTCGCGACCACCCTGCTCGCTGCCCTGGCGAGCGCCGCCGTCGGTCTCGCCCAGTCGTCCACGTCGGCTGCGGCCGAGGTCGTCAAACTCAACGCGTTCGAAGTCTCCGCCGCCGCTCCGAATCGCTACCAAGCCGCCGAGGTCACCAGCGGCGGTCGCCTCCGCACTGCACTCTTCGATTCTCCGCAGACCATCAACGTCGTTACCGATGCGCTCCTCAAGGACGTCGGCGCGGTCCGCATTCTCGACGCGTTGAAGTATGTTCCGGGCGTCACCGAGTCCACGCTGCCCAACGGTCTCGACCGCATTACCGTGCGGGGCTTCCAGATCGACGGTGCGACCGTCGACGGTTTCTACGACATCACGCAGGGCAATATCGACCCGCTCACCATTGAGCGCATCGAGGTCGTGAAGGGCCCCAACGCGATCCTCTCCCCCTCGGGCAGCCCCGGCGGCACGATTAACAACGTCACCCGCAAACCTCTCTTCGTCACCCCGCGCCACAGCGTGCGCGTCGAATACGGTGCCTTCGACGCAGGCAGCCTCGAGCTCGACTCCACGGGCCGCCTCGGGGACGCCACCTCCAAGTTCGCCTACCGCTTCGTCGCCGCGTATCGGGATTTCGACAACTACTACGGTAACACCGCGACGAAGCGCCATACGCTCGCGCCGTCGCTCACCTACGAGTTTAACCCCAAGAGCCGGGTCACGGTGCAGGCGGAGTTCTCCGACTGGAAGGCCGGTGCCTACCTCGGCATTCCGATCGACCCTTCCGCCGGTTCGACCAACACCGCGACGTTGCTCGCCGGCGTGCCCTTCACCCGCGCGGTTTACGCCGATGACATTTATCGGACGGACAAACGCTCCACCTACCGCGCCGTCTTCACGAGCGATCTCACCGACGAACTCTCGGTCCGCGTTGCCGCGCGCCAGACGTATTTCGAGATGGACAACCAGGGTCTGAACTTCGCGGCCCCGATCCCTGGCGGTGCCCGCGATCCGCGCACCGGCCTCTATACGCCGGGCCTCGTTTACGGCCCCGGCCCGACCTTCACGGCTTCGCCCGCGCCTGCCCAGAGCCGCATCTTCAACCGCGGCGGCCAGCGCTCCACCGTCACCGCCAAGGCGCAGAATTTTCAGAATGACTGGGTTTACCGCGCGAAACTCGGCGACGTGCAATCCGTCACCAACGCCGGGTTTGCTTACACCCGCCGCCAGCCCGACGGTGCTCAATTCGTGATCAATGAAAACCTCACGCACACGCCGCTGAATTTCGACGGCGTCGTCATCAGCCCGCTCACGAACACCGGCGTGATCAACACCCGGGACTTCAGCAGCGATCTCACGCGCCAGTTTTACGTCAACGAGAGCGTCACCGCCCTCGATGGGCGCCTGATTGTTTCCGGCGGCGTCTCCCGCCTCGCGGTCAGCAACTCCACCGTCCGCCTCCTCGCCACGGTCAACAACACGACTTCGATCAATAACGAGAAAAACACCGTCAACTACGGTGTCGTCGTGAAACCGGTGAAGGATGTCTCCCTGTTTTACGGTCACTCTGAAAACGCCTCGGCCGTCGCCACCAACCTCACGCCAGTCGGCACGCCCGATTTTTCCGTTGGTGATCAGGACGAGTTCGGCGCCCGCGTGCGTCTGCTCGAAAACCGTCTCCAAGTGGGCGTGACTTACTATAAGATCGCCCAAAATGCGTTCTCCATTCCGAACCCGGCCAACCTCACGGTGCCGGCGCCGATCCCGCCCGCGCCCTTGCTTTACTCCGACCGCGAGGCCAAGGGTTGGGAGATCGAGGCCACGTTCGAGGTGGTGAAGGGCCTCACGCTGATCGGCAACTACACCGACTTCACCAACCGCGATCCGAACAACATTCCGTTCCGCGGCACCGCCGAAAAATCGTCCGCCGTCTGGGCGCGCTATGAATTCCTCAAGGGCGAGCTCAAGGGCTTCAGCGCCTCGCTCGGCACGAACTGGACTGACAAACGTCCCGGCGATTCCGCCGGTGGGTTTACGGCTGCCAGCACGCCCACGAACCTGATTCCGAATCAGCCGACGTTTTATTTGCCGGCCCGCACCCTCGTCGATGCCTCCTTCGGCTACACCCGCGCCGACTGGTCGTTGCAGGCCAACGTCGACAACGTCTTCGATAAAAAATATCTCTCCGCGTCGCTTTCGCGCAATGCGGTCTATGCTGGCACCGGGATCAATCTGCGCGTCTCCGCGACGTATCGGTTCTAGGCTATGGGCACGGGGTCGAACGCACGCGGGCTCTTCGTTCGTTTGACCGTTCGCGCGGAGGGGCGGCTTTCCAGCCGCCCTTCACCGGCGGTTAGGAAACCGCCGCTCCGACGGAGCCTCTGTGGTCGCGATCCGTGTCACGGGTTTGAAGCGCCCGCGGGAGTCTCACGCGCGGGAGTATTTTGCGTGCGAGTCTCGCGCGCGCGGACTTGACGAAGACTCATTCCGGCATCCGCTAAATTCAGTTCTTCGTCGCTTCACCGCTCCGCTGTTTCTCTATGTTCCGCCCTCTGCTCGCCCTCGTTGTTCTGCCGCTCGTCCACGGTGCCACGTCGCCCGTGGTTCCGGTATCGTTCAACCGAGACATCCGGCCGATCATGTCCGACACGTGTTTTCATTGTCACGGCTTCGACGCCAAAAGCCGCGAGGCCGGAATGCGGCTCGATTTGCGCGAAGAGGCGCTGAAGCCGACGAAGCACGACGTCATCCCCATCGTGCCCGGCAGGCCGGCCGAGAGCGAAATCATCCTGCGCATCAACGATGACTCCGAGCCGATGCCGCCGGAGAGCGCGCACAAAAAGCTCACTCCCGCGCAAAAGGAACTGTTCCGCCGCTGGGTCGCCGAAGGCGCCGTCTACGAACCGCATTGGGCCTACGCTCCGCTCACCCGCCCGGCCGTGCCCCAGACCCTGAACCCTAGGCCCAAGACCCCGGCTCATCCCGTCGACGCCTTTATCCGCGCCAAGCTCGCGACCAAGGGAATATCTCCGTCGGCCGAGGCTGGGAAAGAGCGGCTGCTCCGCCGGGTCTCGCTCGATCTCACGGGTCTGCCGCCGACGGCCGCCGAGACCGCCGCGTTCCTCGCCGACCGCTCGGCGAACGCTTACGAGAAGCAGGTCGAGCGCCTGCTCGCCTCTCGCCATCACGGTGAACGTCTCGCCGTGTGGTGGCTCGATATTGCGCGCTTCAGCGACACGGTCGGTTTCCACGGCGACCAAAACCAGCGCATTTTTCCGTATCGCGATTACGTGATCAACGCCTTCAACGCCAACAAGCGCTTCGACCAATTCACGCTCGAGCAGCTCGCCGGCGATCTGTTGCCCAATCCGACCACCGAGCAACGCGTGGCGACCGGTTACAACCGGCTCAATATGATGACGCGCGAAGGCGGCGCGCAGCCCGCCGAGTATCTCGCGAAATACGGCGCCGAGCGCGTGCGCGGTGTTTCGGCCGCGTGGTTCGGCAGCACCTTTGGCTGCGCGGAGTGTCACGACCACAAGTTCGACCCGATCAAGGCGAAGGACTTTTACGAACTGCAGTCGTTCTTCGCGGATGTGAAACAGTATGGAGTCTACAGCGACTACGACTACACGCGGAATCCGGACTTAAGGGGATTTAACAACGAGTATCCGTTTCCACCCGAGCTCGAAGTCCCGAGTCCTTACCTCGCAGCTCGCCACGAACGTCTGCAGACGGAATTGGCGGCGTTGCTCGTTTCCTTAAGACAACGCGGGACCGAACCCAGCGCCGCGGCCCGCCTCACGTCGTGGATCGAAGAGACCCGCGACTACCTCGGGCGGGTTCCCGGCGGTTGGGAGCCGATTCGCGAAGCGACGTTTGAATTTCGTCGTGGCGCCCTGGAGCTTCCCGAGCGCACCGCGGCGTTCGATGTCGATGGCACCTTCCAGCCGAGCAAGCCCCTCGCGTTTCAGGAGAAAGTGCAGATCAACTTTAGGCCCGCCGACGGGCGCTTGGCCGCGATCCGCGTCGAGGCGCTCGTGGAGCCCATCCCGGAAACCTACGAGTGGAGTTATCCGTCGCACCCCCTGGTGCCCTCGCTAAGCGTGCTCGGAGCCGACGGTAAGACCCGCGACGTGGCGTTCGCCTTTGGCGAGGCTTCGGCGAAGGCACCGCGCTTCAGCAGCGGCGTCGAAGCGCTCGGGATCACGGCAGGGTGGAAGTTTCCCGTCGTGACCAAGGCCGAGACCCACACGGGAATTTGGCTTTTGGCCGAGCCGCTCGTGCTCGCTCCGGGCGAAACCTTGGTTCTCTCGGTGACCGGCGACAAATTTCCCACGGTCCGCTTCTCCACGAGCCGCCTGAGCGCGCTCCAACCGCTCAAGGTCGCGACGCCCGCGATGCTGGCGGCGCTCACGGCGGCGAACCGCTCCCCCGAGCAGCAGATGCTCGTGACCAACGCTTGGCTCGCGAGCACGCACGAAGACCGGGCGGGCATGGCGCGCTACAACCAGACCGTCGCCAAGCTCCACGAAGCGCGGGGCGGTAAGGCGATGACGATGATCACCGAGGCCACCGCACCGATCCCGGTGCGCCTGCTCCACCGCGGCAACTGGCAGGACGAGACCGGTCCGCTGGTGACGCCCGCGACGCCGAGTTTTCTCCCCGGCCGCCTGGAAAGCACGTCCGATAAACGCCTCACGCGCCTCGAACTTGCGCGCTGGATCACGTCACGCGACAACCCGATCACGGCTCGCGCGGTTACCAATCGGCTGTGGGCGATGTATTTTGGCACCGGCCTGAGCGCGGTGGTGGACGACCTCGGCTCGCAGGGCGAAATGCCCTCGCACCCCGAACTGCTCGACTGGCTGGCCAGCGAGTTCCGCGACGGAGGCTGGGATCTGCGGCAGATGATCCGCCTCATCGTGACGAGCGCGACCTATCGCCAGAGCAGCGACTATCGCGCTGAACTTCGCGAAGCTGATCCGGCCAACCGTCTGCTGGCCGCGCAAAATCCGCGCCGTCTCGAAGCCGAGTTCGTGCGCGACAACGCCCTCTACATCGCGGGCGCGCTCGACCTGCGCGACATCGGCGGCCCGAGCGCGAAGCCGTATCAACCCGCCGGCTACTATGCGGCACTCCAGTTTCCCGACCGTGATTATACCGCCAGCGATGCCGATGCGCAGTGGCGCCGCGGCGTTTACTCGCATTGGCAACGCACGTTTCTCCATCCGATGCTCGCGAACTTCGACGCCCCCGCGCGTGACGAATGCGCCGCGCAACGCACGCTCAGCAACACCCCGCAGCAGGCGCTCACGCTGTTGAACGATCCCACCTTCGTCGAAGCCGCGCGCCTCTTCGCCGCCCGCATTGTCGCGGGCGGCGGCCAGAATGACGCGGCGCGGTTGCGCTTCGCTTTCCACACCGCGCTCGCGCGGGCCCCCAAGCCCGCCGAGGCGACCTCGTTCGCGGCGTTTCTCACCGCGCAACGCGCGACCTACCGCGCCGCGCCCGCCGATGCCGAGAAGCTGCTCCGCATCGGTCTCTCCCCACCGCCCACGGGCGACCCCGTCGAACTCGCCGCCTGGACCTCGCTCGCGCGCGTGCTGCTCAACTCCCAGGAAGTCATCACCCGCTACTGACCGTGAAACCCTTCGATCCCACCGCCCACGCGTTGAGCGTCAACCGCCGCACGTTTCTCACGCAGAGCGCCTATGGCCTCGGCGGCCTCGCGCTCGCGCTCCTGCAAAACAAACTCACTGCCGCCTCCGCGAGTAACGTCGCGCCGACGCTCCCGCCGGGCTGGAGCGGGGCGCTGAAGCAGGCGCATTTCCCGGTGAAGGCCAAACGCGTGATCTTCCTCTGCATGGCTGGTGGGCCCTCGCAGTTTGAAACCTTTGATTGGAAACCGCAGCTCAAGGCGCTC
The DNA here is from genome assembly GCA_044358025.1 of Opitutaceae bacterium. Lineage (GTDB taxonomy): Bacteria > Verrucomicrobiota > Verrucomicrobiia > Opitutales > Opitutaceae > GAS368. Next base: position 5,850 of record JBIKOK010000079.1, on the reverse strand, counting down.
GACGGCCAGCCGTTTCCCGAGTCGTTCACCAAAGGCCAGCAGCTCGCGCAACTCCAGAACACGGTGCTGAAGGCGCGCGGGTCATTTACGGAGTTTCATAAGCACGGCAAGGCGGGCATCGAGGTGAGCGATCTGTTTCCGCACATCGCAAGCGTCGCCGATGAGCTGTGCGTGATCCGCTCGATGCAGACCGAGCAGATCAACCACGACACCGCCCACGCGTTCATGAACACGGGCTCGATCATCAAGGGTCGCCCGAGCATGGGCTCGTGGCTCCTCTACGGACTCGGGGCCGAGACGCAGGATCTACCCGGCTTCATCGTGCTCAACTCCCAGGGAAAATTCGGGCTGCAACCGATCTCGGCCCGCCAGTGGTCGAGTGGCGTGCTCCCGAGTCGGTTTCAAGGCATCCAGTTTCAATCGCGCGGCGATGCGGTGCACTACGTCGTCAACCCCGACGGCGTGTGCCAGAGCACGCAGCGGCAGGTGATCGACGAGATTGGTCGCATGAACGGCCTGCTCGCCCAAGAGACCCTCGACCCGGAGATCGCGACGCGCATCGCGCAATACGAACTCGCGTTCAAAATGCAGAGCAGCGTGCCCGAGCTCACGGATTTCAAAAATGAGCCGTCGGCGATGCTCGACCTTTACGGCATCAAGGAGCCCGGCGACGGCAGCTACGCTTCGAACTGTCTGCTCGCGCGCCGTCTTGCCGAGCGGGGCGTCCGGATGATCCAGCTCTACCACCGCGCGTGGGATCACCACAGCGACCTCGAACCGGGCATGAAAGGTGGCGCGAAGGAAGTCGATCAGGCGACCGCCGCGCTCATCAAGGATCTCAAACAGCGCGGCATGCTCGACGACACGCTGATTCTCTGGGGCGGTGAGTTTGGCCGCACGCCGATGGGGCAGGGCACGGGCCGCGATCATCACATCAACGCGTTCAGTGTGTTCATGGCCGGCGGCGGCGTGAAGGCTGGGACGGTTTACGGCTCAACCGACGAACTCGGCTACCGCGCGGTGGAAAACGTCGTCAACGTCCACGACCTCCACGCAACGATGCTGGCGCTGCTCGGCGTGGATCACCACCGGCTCAATTCCAAGTATCAGGGCCTGGACGTGCGTCTCACCGGTGTCGCCGGAGAAACCGTATCCGGATTGATGGCGTAGCTTTATTCGGCTCTATCGTCCGTCCAAAAACCGTGTTTCCCAGAGGGGTTGTCACTTATTAAATGACAAGTGGTTTCGAGCCTTGGGGGCGAGGGTCGTGGCGGGGGAATGCGAGATCGAGGCCAAACCTCGGCGGGGAAATCAGGGCCCCTCGTCTGAGCCAGCCTAGCCCTAAACGCAGGAGGTTCGAAAATAGGTTAGCGTTATTATGAAAAAGATTCCGACCAGAGATTTTTCGGAAAACGCGCTGGACTGACGGCGCGAGGAGGCAAAGCGTGGCCGGACAGCGAATGATTTGGGTTCGCTGTAAACCCCATGTCCACTCTCGAGCAGGCCCGCTGGTTTTCCGAGCAGGTTCAACCCCATGAACCTGCGTTGCGGGCTTATCTTTCGAAACGTTTCCCGGCGCTGCCGGACCACGATGATCTCGTGCAGGAAACCTATGTGCGGACCCTGCGGGCTCACCAAGGCGGGCGCGTGCCGTGTGCGCGGGCGTTTCTGTTTACGACGGCGCGCAATGCGGCGATCGATCTTTTCCGCCGTCGGCGCGGCCACGCGCACGAGGAAATCTCTGATATTGCGGTGCTGCCGTTGCTCGATGAAGCGCCAGATCTCACGGAGGCAGCGGAGCGCGAGCAGCGGTTGGAAGTCTTGCTTGAGGCGATTCTCGCGCTGCCGGAGCGTTGCCGGCAGGTGATGATGCTCCGTCACCTCGATGGCCTCGCCTACAAAGAAATCGCCGAGCGCCTCGGGATTTCGCCGGAGACGGTAAAGGTGCACATGATCAAGGGGGTCAAAGACTGCACCCGTTTTTTTCGTCAACGTGGTCTGTTGGGGAATCCCGAGCCGGCGGTCCGCATCGCCTCATGAATCCGCAGCACCCAAATTCAGCGTCGGCCAACGATGCGATTGAAACCGCGGCGGCGGAGTGGCTGTGCGAACGCGACGAAGGGTTTGCGTCCGGTCGCGCGCAGGCGTTTGCCGCGTGGCGGGCCGCCGACCCACGGCACGAGGCGGCGGTGGCCGAGACCGAGCGCGCAATGGAGCTGTTGGCGGAAATGCCGGCGGTGCGCACGCCGTTGGAGGCGCGAATCGCCGAGGTGGCGGAGCCGATGGCGCCGGTGGTGAGTTGGCGGGGATTTCGTCCGCCGGTATGGGCGACCGGGCTTGCGGCCGCACTCGTGGTGGCGGCAGGCGTGTGGTGGCTCGCGCCGGAGCGCCCGATCGAACCGCAGCGATATGTCACGGCCGCGGCGCGGCAGCAGCAGATCGCGCTCAACGACGGCTCGGTCGTGAATCTCAACGTGAGCAGCGAAGTGAGCGTGCGCCTGACGGGAAACGAGCGCCGCGTGACGCTCGCGAGTGGCGAGGCGCATTTCGCGGTGGCGCATGATACGGCGCGGCCGTTCATCGTGACGGCCGCGGGCGTCTCGGTGCGTGCCGTCGGCACGGCGTTTTCGGTGCGCGTGGGCGAAGCGGGCGTCGAAGTGCTCGTCACCGAGGGCAAGGTGGAGGTGACGCGTGATTCGACTTCAGCCGAAGCGGCGACGGTCTCACCGGCGTCGGCATCCCCGTCGCGATTGGTCGCAGGCGAGAGAGCAGTGATTGCACGCGAAGTTTCCGTGGCGAATGCACCGATCGAGCGGGTGCCGGCCGAGATATTGAGCGCGGCGGTGCGCTGGCACAGCCAGGTGATGACGTTTTCCGATCTGCCCCTAAGCGACGCGGTGGTGTTGTTCAACCGCCGCAATGACACGCAGCTTGTGCTCGCCGACGGAAAGCTCGGCGGCCAAAAAATCGGCGGCACGTTCGCCGCCGATCAGGTGGAGGCGTTTGTGCGTCTGTTGGAAAAAGACGGCGACGTCGTGGCGGAGCGGCGCGGGGCGCGGGAGATCGCGTTGCGCCGCGCACCGTGAAGCAAGAGGTGAACGCTAATGAGTTTCGCCAATGGGCGAACCTTTTGTCACCCCTTCGCCTCATCGGCTGCGGAGTCGGATGCGGGGTCCGCTTATCGCGGACCGGAGAGTTCGCGATGAGCGAACCCGAGATTGGCTGTGTAGGCGATGAGCCGGAACTCTCCTCGAAGATTTCATCCGTTGATGAAATCCAATTAGCGGTCAGTCAGACCGTGGCTACTTCCGAAGGCGCCCGCGGGAAAACGAGGATTCCGAGCGGCGTGACCACAGTCAGCGCTGGCTCCGCCGTGAGTGGGCTCGTGAGATTGAGATCGAGCGTTGTAGGCCCGGCCGTTGGACGGGCGCAACCGGCCCACGGCCGGTTCTACAACCAAGCAGGGGATCGATCGAATCTGGCGGTCGCACTAACCCATTTCATGCGGTGCTGCGTTGTGGGGGTAGTTCGGTTCCTGCTCATGTCGCATCGTCTCATCACCCCGCCCCGTCTGGTCGCCACGGCTTTGTGCTGTGCGATGGCCGTGTCGGCGGTGGAAGGCGCGGCGGTTGAGCAGAAGCGGAGCTACAACCTCCCCTCCGGCGACGCCGCCACCACCTTGAACCAGTTCGCCGGAGCCTCCGGCCAACAGATTGTTTTCATGATGGAAAAGGTGAAGGGCGAGCGGACCAACGCCGTCGCGGGCGACTACGCCGCGCACGACGCGCTGGACCGCATGCTCGCCGGCACCGGCCTGAGCGCCACGCGCGATCCGGCCACGGGCGCCTTCGTCGTCAGTCGCAAGCGCACCGCCGAAAGCAAGCCGCGCACCGGGGAGGTCGGACCTGTTTCCGATCCGCAACCCAAACCCACGCCCAAGACCCAACCCATGAAATCCATTCGCACTCTATTCGCCGCCTTTGCTGGCTGGCTCGCCGCCTCGAGCGCTGTCGAAGCGCAGACCACGGCAGCTCCTGCTAAAGAAGAAACTATCGTGCTCAGTCCGTTTACCGTCGTTACCGCCAAAGACTCCGGCTACCGCAAGCTCAGCTCGGTGACCACTTCGCGCATCGGCGTTTCCCTCTACGAGGCGCCCCAGGCCATCGAGATCATCTCGGGTGAGCTGCTCCGCGATCTCGGCTACAACTCGATCCGTGAAGTCTACGACTACACGTCGAGCGTGACGGTCAATAAACAGGAGACGCGCCAGAACGGTTCTTTTAAGCTGCGCGGCTTCCAACTGCCCCAATTCATCAATGGCGTGCAGGTGGCGGCGAACTCCAACGGTCCGGGCTTTGTCTCTACCGACAACGTCGACCGCGTCGAAATTGCCAAAGGCCCGGTCGGTCTTTTCTACGGCAACAGCTCGCCCAACGGCGTCTCCAACACCGTCACCAAGCGACCTGAAAACGTGAACCGCACAATCGCCGAGGTCACCGCCGGTTCCTACGGTCTCCTCAAGGGCTTGGTCGACACCCAATCCGTCGTGAGCCGTCAGTATGGAGTTTCTTACCGGCTCATCGCCGCGGCCAACAACAGCCAAACCCGCCTCAATCAAGACACTGGCTACCGCATGTATGCCGCTTCGCTCGTCGTTCGGCCCAATGATAAGATCGAAGTGCAGGCCGAGTTTAACTCCACGACTTACAAGCAGGCCTACTCCGCCGTCAGCGCGTGGAACTTCCTGGTCAACCCCCTCTACTACCAGCAGGTGGCCAATCCCGATCAGACGATGCTCAATTTTATAAAAACCCGGTATGGCGCGGCGGACGATGCGGCGGCCCGCGTCGTGATTGCCAACCGTTGGGGCATCAATGGACCGAAGAACAACACTTACCTGAACACCAATTGGGTGGGCGACTATCATGGCGCTTACGGCAAGATCGCCTATCCCTTCAATGGCTCGAGCGCCGTGTGGAGCCGCTATTCGCCCGAAGGCGACAAGTTCTCTTCGGCCAGCCCTGATTCGCGGCTCGACGGTATTAATACCCTCTCCGATGTGAGCATCCGCTTCACGCCCCTCGAAAAGACATCGGTGCAATACCACTGGGTCCGCAGCCAAGACCAAAGCGACTTCGCCCGGTCACTCGCATTCCCCAATCCTGGCGCGCTCGACGCCAACGGTCGCATCCCCTCCCTCAATGTATTTGTGCAGGTGCAAAAGCTCGATGCCGTGAGCGACACCCAGCAGCTTGACCTTACGCAGGAGGTGACCACCGGCGGAATCCGGAATCGCTTCATTGGCGGCGTGGAGCTTCGCCGCATCTGGACCAACAACGGCAACGCGCCCGCCGACAATGCCAAAGGACCGACCCGGACCACGCCGACCGGCGGCACGACGACTGGCGCGGACAGCCTCACGAATTTCTATAATTTCACTCAACCATGGCTTGAGATAAAGCCGTTCGTCGTGGGCGCCATCACCCAAGTGAAATCCAAGCCCACCGAGTATCAGGACTGGTATCTGAGCTACCGCGGTTCCGCGTTTCGCGATCGGCTTAACCTCCTGGCTGGCGCGCGCAGCGTGAAGCAGAATACCAGCGGCCTCATTAGCACCGGCGAGAGCGAACTCACCAAGTCGATCGGCCTCATCGGCCAGGTCGTCCCCGGCGTCTATGCTTTCGCCACCTACAACACGACCTTTCAGTTTTCCGATCTCTACAACGTGAATACCGCCGCCGGCGCGCCGATCGCCGGCGAAAGCAAGCCGCTCAGCAGTGAAACCGGCGATGGTTTCGAGTTCGGATTCAAGAGCGCGCTCTTTGGCGAACGGCTTTCCGGCACGATTTC
>JBIKOK010000288.1:0-7907 GCA_044358025.1 Opitutaceae bacterium | reverse complement strand
TTGGGGCGGGGCGGCCGAGGGCGTCCACCCACGAGGCGTTGGGCACAGGCAGGAAATTATTGGAGCGACTGTAGGTGAGCGAGGCCCACGGGAGGACATGATAGACGCCGCCGTAGGTGCGCGATAGACCGTTGGCGACGATCGACGGGGCGGCGTTGTAGGGGATATCTTCGGCCAGATCGAAATACTGTTTCAACGGATCGGTGGCAGCGCCGGGGATGGCGGGGTTTACCACGGTGCGGCGGGTGGGGATGCCGTAGCTCTCGGTGTTGTCTTCGCGATAGCCCGCGACCGTGACGAGGCGACCGCCGAACCACTTCGCCTGCCAGCCGAGCGAGAGCGCATCGGACGTGAACTTGCTTTTGATGGCATTGAGGAATGATTGGCGGCTCAGATTGATGGGGGCCTGTTCGTTGGCGGTCGCGCCGAGCAGTTTGCCATAGCTGTTCAGCAGCCCGATACTGTTCTGGACCTGTCGCGAATCGGGCATCGTGGGGAGGTTGCCGTTGACGAAATACGCGCGGGTGCGGAGGACGTTGGCGGCGTTGACGGCATCGCTCGACCAGCCGCCCGCCGCCGGCAGGCCGACGGTCGCGAGGTTAAATACGCGGGTGAGATCCTGATCGGCGTCGGAGCGGCTGACTTGGTAGAGACCGGCGAAGTTGTGCACGCCGAGCCAGCGGTGGCGCCTGGTCAAATCGAGTTCATACGAAAGCGTCGCGCGATACTCGGCCGAACGGTTCTTGATGGGACGAAACTGCATCTGGCTATTCTCACTGTAGGGGACCAGATAGCCGGGGTTCGGCGAGCCGTCGGGCTGGTATCTGTTGGGATCGATGGTGACGACGGTGAAGTTGTTCGGATCGAGGGTCTGATTGTAGAGCGCGAGATTGCCCCCCAATTCGAGGTAGAGATTTTCCGCGAGCTTCTGCTCGACCAGGAGCTGCGTCCACCGGCCGTGCTGTTTGTTGGAAGGATCGTCCCACGTGCCGCCATTGAGGTTGGCGCTCTTGCTGAGACCGAGGGCGGTCCAAGGATCTTTGGATTGATAATTGGTGCTGTTTTGTCCGCCAAAGGTGACCCCGCTCAACTGGGCCTGATAACGCGTGTTCACCATCGGGTTCACCAATCCGAGTCCGACCACCCACGTCTGCGTGTTGCCGGTGATCTGGGCGAGGGCGAGGTTGGGATCGAAGTCCGTGCGGGCGTCGACGAAGCCATCGGCGTCCGCCACGCCGCGCGCGACCGGAACGGGTCTCCCGGCGGCGTCGAGATACGGTCGCGTGGCGGTCCATGTCTGGCCGGCGGGCAGAAACTCAATCGTCGGCTTTCCCGCCGCCGCCCAGCGCAGCGCACTGCCGTCGAAGCCCCACATCAAACTCGAGGCATTGGTCCCGAGGGAGTAGTTCTCGTGATTGAGCGTGAGCCTAGTGTTGGCCCAAGGCTTCGCCGTTACGCTGACGGTGAGGCGCTCCTGATTCTTGCCCTCGTATTTGCGGAACTCGCGGGCTTCGTCGTGCAGCAGGTTGAGGCGGAGACCCAACTTGTCCTTGATGAGGGGCTGATTGTGGTCGATGGCTACCCGGCGCGAGCCGTTGGTGTCGGCCTGTGTCTGCACTTCCGTCCTCCGGCGCTGCAATTGGGCGCGCTTGGTGGTGGTGACGGCAGTGCCTTGAGGATTGCCCACGCCGATCAGCAGGGCGTTGGGTCCGAGCGACAGCGTGATGCGCTCAAGGTTGTAGTTGTCGGTGGGCTCGAGGGCGGAAAAGAAATCGTGGGAGATCGATTGATTGCCGGCGTTAGTATTGAAGCCGCGAATCGAGAACGACTGTCCGGTGCCGTAGCGCATCTGGGTGCCGGAAGCGCGATTGCTATCAGTGTTGTCGCCCTCGGTGGCATCGACGCTCGGCGTGTAGAGCAGGGCTTGGTCGAAGGAATTGACGCCAAGGTCGCGGAGGAATTCAGGCGTGAGGATCGTGAGCGATGCGCCGACGTCACGCAGACTCGTGCGCATGCGGGTGCCGGCAAGCGTCTCGGTGGCGGCGTAGCCGTTGTCCTTGTCGGACGAGACTTCGAACGGCGTGAGAAGGATGGTGCCGGAGGAGGAAGGAGCGGATGGGGCGGTTTGGGCGACGGCGGCAGAGGAGCCGAGCATCACCATGATGCTCGTGAGCCACGAGCGGGTTGGGACGGATTTCATGAGGGGTGAGGATAGGATAGAACAGGGCGTGCACGCCCACGGAAATGGGCGCCGGGGTAGAGCGCGGCCGTCTTAACAACAGCTGCTTTTGGGAATATCAGCGACGGCGGGAGTTTATACCAAGAACGAACGCACGCCTACCCTGTGTTTGCGGGGTGTGGGAAAAGCAGGGGGCAAACGCCGTGGCCGCTGGATCGGCTAGACTGTTGGGACGGTCGTAAGTATCAGAGGCCGATGCCCCGAATGGTCACGCGAAATTTCATGTGCTTCTTGGCGGGGACCATTTACGCGGTGTCCGCCGCTGCCACGCCGGGAGAACTTTCCCTAGCCGCGCTGGAGCAACGCGTGCACGAAATCGACGGGCAGCTGGCGCAGTTGGCCAATTACAATCTTGGGGGCGGTGTCGGGGCCATTGGCTCCCGCTCCCGTGGCTACGACACCGCCGAGCAGGACGAGTGGGTGGAAATCGAATTCGGCGACGCGGTGCCACTCGATCAAGTCGTGTTGGTGCCCGCGATCCGGCGCGATGGTGTCAACGGCTTCCAAGCGGATGGCTTTCCCGTGTCGTTTCGTTTGCGGGCCGGAGCCAGCGGGGACCGCACGGGAAAAATCGTCGGCGAATTTACTGCCCGCGATGGCCTGCTGCCCCGCATCGCCCCTGTGGTCATACCCTGCCATGGCATGAATGCTTCCTGGATACGCATCGAGGCCACGATTCTTTCCCGACGGGAATTCGACGCGAAGTTTGTCTTCCAGTTTTCGGAGATCCTTGCCTTCAGCGGTGAAGAGAACGTGGCCCTGCACAAATCGGTGCGATACCCCGGCGGTCGCGAACGCAGCGTTGCACCCGGCTGGTCGGACGCGGCGGTCGTGGATGGTTTCCTGCCGTATTTGATGGTGGCCGCCTCGGGAAACAAGAGCGTGGCCTACCTCAGCTCCTCTGAGTTGGGCGACCAGCCCGCCCTGACCCTCGATCTGGGTAGGAGTTTTCCGCTCTCCCGTCTGCACCTCCATGCCGTAGACCAAAGCGACACGGTGCCGCAGGCCTTTGCCGGCGATATTGGCCTCCCACGCGTGCTCCGCGTCGAAGGGGCCAACGCGGTGGATTTCTCGGATGCGCGGGTGCTGGTCGAATTGCGCCACGACACCCTCTACGACGTCGGACCGATTCTGATGGAGACGTTTCCCGCCACGCACTGCCGCTACGTGCGCCTGGTCGCCGTCAAAATGAACCACGACCAACTCTTCCCCTCGGGCACCCCACGGCTGGGTTTTGCCGAGATCGAACTGTTTTCAAACGGCCGCAATGTCGCGCTGCATCAACCGGTTGTCGCCAACTTCAAGACCGAGGATCCCGCCCGCCCCCTCTCCCGCCTGACGGATGGCCGGAATTTCTACGGCACGATTTTGCCCGTCCGCACCTGGCTGAACCAACTCGCGCTTCGCCACGAATTGGAACGTCAGCGGCCGCTCGTAAGCGCGGAACTCAGCCGCCGCTATGCCGAGCAGAAAATCAACATCACTCGCCTTACCAGTCTGGCAGCGGTGCTCGCTTTGGGGGTGGTCGTCATCGTCCTCGTCAACCGGAGCCGCCAACAGCGCGCCGTGGAGGACACCCGCAAGCGGATTGCGGCCGACTTGCACGACGAACTCGGGGCCGATCTCCACGCCATCGGCTTGCTCAGCGATCTCGCCCTCGCTGCGCAAGGAGCCCCCGAGCGCCTCCGCGATCTGCTGCAGCGCATGCGCGTGCTGACCGAGCACACCGGCAAGGCCGCGCGCCACTGCACCAACCTGATCGAAGCGCAGGATATGCACGGCGATCTCGTGAACGATATGCGCCACACGTCCACCCGCATCCTCGCGGATCTGGAGCACCGCCTCGAATTCGAGGGTGAAGCAGCTTTGCGCGGCCTCAGTTCCCGCAAACGGGTGGACCTGCTCCTCTTCTATCAGGAAAGCCTCATCAACATTATCCGCCATTCGGGCGCGAGCCGCGTGCTCACGCAGCTGAGAGCGGCCGACGGCACGATTACTCTCACGGTGACCGACAACGGCCGGGGGTTGGACGACCGCGTGCCGGCCTCCCTGAAACGCCGGGCCCGCATCCTCGGCGCCGAAGTCGAGGCCGGCTGCACCGGGGAAAACGGTGCCCGGATCGTGTTGCGTTACCGGCGCCGCCGCTTCGCCTTCCTCCCATGAAAAGCACGATTCGGGTCCTGCTGGTGGAGGATAACCCCCGCTACCGCGAAGTCATCGCGCTCGCCCTCAAACACGAGCCGGGCATCCAGCTTGTGAGCGAATTAGGCACCGCCGAAATCGCTCTGCGACACCTGCGCGAGAGCACTGGCGGCGAGTTGACCGACCTCATCCTGCTGGACCTGCGCCTGCCCGGCATGGACGGGCTCGAATCGCTACCCCAGTTCCTCACCGCGGCCCCAGAAGCCAAACTCATCATCCTCACCCAATCGGACAACGAAGCCGATGTGCTGCGGGCGATTTCACTGGGCGCCTCCGGCTACCTGTTGAAGTCGTCCACCGTCACCGCGATCACTGAGGGCATCCGCACGGTGATGAAGGGCGGCGCTTCGCTCGATGCCGGCGTCGCCCGTTTCATCCTGCAAACCTTGAAGACGCATCTCCCCAAGAGCGGTGCGGAAGGTCTCCTGACCGGTCGGCAACTGGAGGTTCTCACTCTGCTGGGCGAGGGATTTTTGAAGAAGGAAATCGCGGATCGACTACAGATCAGTTACGCCACCGTCGACGAACACGTCGCCCATATCTACGAACGCCTCGGCGTGCGCAACGCTCCTGCCGCGGTCAACAAGGCGCACCAATTGGGCCTCTTCCCTTTCGGCGGACACCGGACTCCCCTGCTGCCGGGTTAGTTGTTTCGTGCGCGGGAGCGGCCGCGAGAGCCGAGAGGGCGAGCAGGAGGCTGGCGAGGCGGGCGGGTGAGCGATTCATGGTGAAGATGGGCGGGGTGGTTGGCCGTTGGCGGGCAAGGGACCCCAAATGGCGGCGAGGAGGGCGAAGATTTCAGGCTCGGCCTGTTTGAGCTCCCCGGCGACGAAGGGGGAAAAGTCGTTGGAGCCGAAATAGCTCTCGGTCATCTCGGCGAAAAATTCCTTCGCGTTGTTGATACCGTAGTGCTCGCGCATCGCCCCGTAGCTCGTGAGGACCGACTGGTATTTTCCGCCATCGCGAAATTGCTGCCAGGCGGCGACCAGGCGGGGCTCGTCGAAGCTGAGGACTTGGTCGTGGTAGGCGTGAGCGAGCTCGTGCAGCACGACCCACGGCATGCGGTGGAGGTCGAAGGGCGCGAGGAAGCCTGCGGCCGAGGGAATGTGGACGCACTTTGCGAGCGCCTCGCTGTAGCCCTTCGCCTTCAGCCAGCCGCGGCTCGGGTGATACTGCATGGGGCGGAGGTCGCCGTAGTCGCGGTCGAGTTGGATGGTCACGGCGCGCAACTTCGCGAGCGCGGGCTCAGGCACGACGAACGTGATCGCGACGAGGCGGGAGGTGAGCAGTTTGAGCGCCCGTTCGCCGAGGGCCGCGTTCGTGCCGGTGAGCAATCGGTCGTCGACGCGCACGCTCCAGCCTTCGAGGTCGCGCGTGGTGTGGGCCGTCGGGAGCGCGGGACGTTCTGCGGCCGAAGTGGCGAGGATGACTACGGCGGAGAGGAGGAAGAGGGCGAGTCGTTGCATCGGGAGGGATTTTAGCCCGGAGATGTCCCGATCTCGGTTAAATCCATTTTGTCACGGAGCGCACAGAGCCAGGCCACAGAGTTCACGGAGCCAAGCAAGCTGCCCTGCTCGGTATCCTCTGGGTATGGGCTCCGCGCCCTCCGTGACTCCTGGCTTGGTTTCATTCAGGTGGGAATTTTCCGCGTTAGCGGCACGTGCCGCAGCCGGTGCCGCAGGATTTCGCCTTCTGTTCGCCGAGACGGCGTTCGATCGCGAGCGAGGCGGGCGTGATCGCGAGACCGCCGAGGGAGGTACAGCGGTGTTCGCGGGGCATCATCGCGGCAACGTTTTTCGCGGCGTCGACGACCTCGTCGAACGGGATGAGCGGATCGAAATCGGCGAGGGCCATGTTCGCGCAGGAGACGGCGTTGCTCGCGGCCATCACGTTTTTCCCGAGGCAGGGGGCTTCGACGCGATTGGCGATGGGATCGCAGATCAGTCCGAGCATCGATTGAAACGCCAGGGAGGACGCGGCCACGGATTGCTGCAACGTGCCGCCGGCCATCGTGACCAGCGCGCCCGCCGCCATCGCGGCCGCCGAGCCGCCCTCGGCCTGACAACCGCCAACCTCCGCCGCGAAGGTCCAGCGCGTGGCGATGAAGACGCCGATGAGGCCGCTCGCGAGCAGGGCCTTGGCCATGTCTTCTTCGGACTGGCCCATCGCTTCGGCCATGCCGATCACCGCGCCGGGCAGGGCGGCGCAGGCGCCGGCGGTCGGGGCGGCGACGATGACGCCCATGGAACTCTTCACCTCCATCAGCGCCGTCACGTAGAGGACAATACGGTTCAGCGCGCCGCCATCGAGCAGGCGGCCGGCGTCGAGCAGGGCTTTGAAACGGCCGCTCTGGTGGCCGAGCACGCGGTCGGCGTAGGTCGTGCCGGCGAGGCCGCTCGCGATCGAGCGCCGCAAAATGCGCACGATGCCGATCATGCGGTCGACGACCTCGCGCTCGGTGAACTGGCCGCGCGCCATCTCATACTCGGCGGCGAGTTTCCAGAGCGGCGTGTTTTTTTCGCCGTCGGAGGCGAGCATCTCGGCGCAGCTCGTGAAGGGCACGCGCAGGTTTTTGCGCGAAGGCACGGGCAGCACGGGCGCGAGGCGTTTCACGGCGGTCACCGTGGGCAGACCGACCGTGGAGACGAAGGCCGCGGCCCTGACCTGGATAATCTGAAACGCGCCGCCGTCGTGCACGATGACCTCGTCAGCGTCGAAGCTGGGGGGCGGTCCCTTGGGCTGCCAGATCAGCGTCTCGTGATACCCGCCGTCCATTTTCATGGGCACGCCGTCGAGGCAGATGACTTCCATCATGCCGCCGCCGGTCGAGATCGCGATGAGCGCGTGTTGTTCGCGCGCATTGCGGAGGGTGAGGCGATAGGTGTTGGGATGGGGGTCGCCGACATCGACGGTCGCGATGCGGGTCGTGACACCTGCGTTGGCCAGTGCTTGCGCGGAGTTGGGGAGGCGTTCGTCGTCGGCCTCCCAGCCGAGCAGGCCGCCGAAGAGGCCCATGTCCGAGCCTTGGCTCTCGTGCGTCAACGGCAGCGAGCCCTCGCGATCAAATTCGACGAGGACGTCGGTGATATCCCCGTCCATCAGATCCCGGGCGAGCCGACCGATGCGGAGTGCGGCGGCGCAGTGGGAACTGGAGGGCCCGCGCATGACGGGGCCGATCACGTCGTTGAAGATGCTGACGGCGTTCATCGGGGGGGGCAGGACAGGGCGTGACGACCGGGGCGATTCATCGGCGGGGCGGCGCCTTCTTGGGGCCGCGATTCATCAGCGCTTCGATTTCATCGGCTTCGATGGGGATGTCGGCCATGAGATCGAGGGGTTCGCCGTCGGTGACGACGACCGTGTTTTCCAGGCGGACGGCGAAACCTTCCTCGGGGAGGTAAATGCCGGGCTCAACCGTGAGGACCCAGCCGGCGGCGAAGGGCTGTTTGAGCAGGCCGACGTCATG
>JBIKOK010000287.1:0-7921 GCA_044358025.1 Opitutaceae bacterium | reverse complement strand
CGGCTACACCGTCCACGGCGTCGACAACAACCAGCGCGCCGTCTTCTTCGGCCCCTCGGGCGACACCCGCTGGAACCAGTCCCGCCTCGCCGCCGAACTCCCCGGCTTCGTCCACCACGAACTCGACATCCGCGACCGCCCAGGCGTCCTCGCCCTCGTCAACACCGTCCGCCCCTCCGTCATCGTCCACACCGCCGCCCAACCGTCCCACGACCGCGCCGCCGCCATCCCCTTCGACGACTTCGACACCAACGCCGTCGGCACCCTCAACCTCCTCGAAGCCGCGCGCCAGTCCGCCCCCGAGTCGCCGTTCGTCCACATGTCGACGAACAAGGTCTACGGCGACGCCCCCAACCGCATCGCCCTCACCGAACTCCCCACCCGCTGGGACTACGCCGACCCCGCCTACGCCGACGGCATCGCGGAAACCTTCACCATCGACCAGTCCAAACATTCCCTCTTCGGCGCCAGCAAGGTCGCGGCCGACGTCATGGTCCAGGAATACGGCCGCTACTTCAATTTACCCACCTGCGCCCTCCGCGGCGGCTGCCTCACCGGCCCCAACCACACCGGCGTCGAGCTCCACGGCTTCCTCAGCTACCTCGTGAAATGCAACCTCGAGGGCCGCGAGTATCGCGTGTTCGGCTACAAGGGAAAACAGGTCCGCGACAACATCCACTCCCTCGACGTCGCCCGCTTCATGGCCGCCTTCGTCGCCGCCCCGCGCGCCGGCGAGGTCTACAATCTCGGCGGCGGCAAAGCCAACAGCACCTCCATCCTCGAGGCCTTCAAGATCGCGGAAAAGTTCACGGGCCGGCCGCAGGTCCACACCTACGTCGACCAAAACCGCGCCGGCGACCACATCTGCTACTACAGCGACCTCCGCAAAATGCGCGCCCACTACCCGTCGTGGGACATCACCCAGTCCCTCGAAGAGACGATCCGCCAGATCGTCGAATCCTGGAAAAAACGCCACGCGTAGCCCGCCGAACGAAGCGGCGGTTTCCCACCGCCGTCAGAATTTTTCCCAGGCGAGCGGCCACCTTCCCGTCTGCTCTCGCGCATTCCGCCCGCCGCCCACCTTTCACGCAACAAACGCCCCGCCCTCGGCGTCGAACTCCCGCACCCTCCCATGCCGCTCCTCGCGCCACCTCCCCGGCCCGCCGTCTTCCCCGCGCTCCTCCGCCCGCCCTGCTCCTTTTTCACTCGCCCTTTCACTTTCACTCTCCCTCTCCTGCTCGCCCTCCTCCTCGCCCCCGCCGCCCGCGCCACCTCCGTCCTCGCCCCCACCTTCGCCGAGCTCGTCGCCGAATCCGACTCCATCGTCCGCGGCACCGTCACCGCCGTCCGTAGCGAAACCTTCGATTCCCCCCAAGGCCGCGGTATCCACACCTTCGTCACCCTCCGCGTCGAACGCGCCCTCAAAGGCACACCCGGCGACTCCGTCACCCTCCGCCTCCTCGGCGGCACCGTCGGGCCACGCACCCTCCGCGTCGTCGGCCTGCCCTCCTTCGCCGTCGGCCAACGCCAGCTCGTTTTCTTCGCGCACAACGGCCAAACCCTCTGCCCCCTCATCGGCGCCGGCCACGGCCGCTACCACGTCGTCACCGACCCCGCGACCCGCCGCGATTACATCGCCCGCGACAACACCGTCCCCCTCACCTCCACCGACGAAATCCCCCTCCCCCTCGCCGGCCCCGCCGTCGCCACCGTCACCGCCCGCGTCAAATCCGCCTCCGCCGCCCTCACGCTCGCCTCCTTCGAAACCCAGATCGCCGACACCCTGGATCGCGCCACCCCCCTTTCCCAGCGCCCGTGACCATGCGCCCGCCCCTCCCCCTGCTTTTGTTCGCGCTCGGCTCCTTCGCCACCTCCGCCCTCGCCTACCGGCCTTTCGGTTCCACCTGGCCCAGCGGCGCCATCCCCCTCCACCTTCAGCTCGACGCCACCGCGTCGCCCCTCGCCTTTCCCCTGACCGACGGCGCCACCTCCTGGAACAGCGTCGCCCAATCCGCCCTCAACGACTGGAACGCCGCCCTCACCCGCTCCCAGTTCACCGCCACCACCAGTTCCGCCCCCGCCGCCGCCAATAAACTCGGCGACACCGTCAACCAGGTCTTCTTCGCCAGCACCGTCTACGGCGATTTCTTCGACAGCCGCACCCTCGCCGTCACCCTCGTCGACAACGGCGATCGAACCGTCCGCTCCATCGAGGCCGACCTCATCGTAAATAAAAACCGTGCGTGGAATTCCTCCCGGGGCCCGATCGCCACGACGCCCCTCGATCTCCGGCGCGTCCTCCTCCACGAACTCGGCCACGTCCTCGGCCTCGATCACCCCGACCAGGCCGTCCCCGCGCAAAACGTCGCCGCGATGATGAACAGCACCCTCAGCAACCTCGAAAACCTCACCCCCGACGACCTCGCCGGCGCCGCCTACCTCTATAACACCCCCGTCGCCCGCCCCACGCTCACCACCCAACCCACCGCCCAGACCGCCACCATCGGCGGTACCGCCAAACTGTCCGTCGCCATCGACGGCCAGGACCCGCCCGTCGCCGACGACTTCCACTCCTACCACTGGTATTTCAAAGCCACCGGCGCCGCCGCCTTCGAGCCGCTCTTCACGCTCATCAAACCCGGCTCCCTCGCCTTCGGCTCCGTGCAACTCGAGGACGCCGGCAGCTATTACTTCCAGGCCATCACGCCCGACGCCACCGTCACCACCCCCACCGTCACCCTCACCACCACCCCCGCCACGCTGATCCCCGCCACCCAGCTCGCCAACCTGTCCACCCGCGGTATCGGCGGCGCCAGCACGCGCTCCATGATCGTCGGTTTCGTCCTCACCGGCACCCGCGAAAAATCCGTCCTCCTCCGCGCCGCCGGCCCCACCCTCGCCACCTTCGGCGTCGCCGACACCCTCGCCGATCCGCAGCTCCTCCTGAAAAACTCCGCCGGCACGACGATCGCAACCAGCGCCGCCGTCTGGGACCAGAGCGCCAACACCCCGGATATCCGCGCCGCCACCGCCCGCGCCGGCGCCTTCGCCCTGCCCGTCGCCTCCCGCGACGCCGTCATTTTCACGTCGCTCCCGCCGGGCAACTACACCGCGACCACCGCCAGCCCCGCCGGCGCGACCGGCACCGTCCTCATCGAGGTCTACGACGCCGACCTCATCCGCGACCCCGCCAGTCGCCTCGCCAACCTTTCCACCCGCGGCTTCGTCAGCACCGGCACCGACACCCTCATCGCGGGCTTTGTCGTCGCGGGCCCGGGTCCGCGCACCTACCTCGTCCGCATCGCCGGCGACACCCTCCGCTCCCTCGGCGTCACCGGCACCCTCGACGATCCGTTCCTGAAACTTTTCACCGGCTCCACCCTCCTCCGCGAAAAAGACGACTGGGATTCCCCCGCGTCCTTCCAACCCGCCCTCCGCACCGCGTTCACCCAAGTCGGGGCCTTCGCCTTCGCCGACCGCCAGGAACCCGCCATGCTCGTCACCCTTCGCCCCGGCAGTTACACCGCCCAAGCCAGCGGCCTCGACAACAACGGCGCCTCCAACCCCACCGGCACCGCCCTCCTCGAAATCTACGAGCTCCCCTAGCCCGCCCGTCCGCTCTCTGCCATGGTGGCCGCACCGGTGACGGTGCGGTTCCTCCCCAGCCTCAAACTCCGCCCTTCCCTTCCGTGTCTGCCGCGTGTTCCGTGGCCCCCCTCCGAACCTAGCCCATGTCCGCCACGCCTCCCTCCGCCTCCACCGACTTTAAACACTTCTTCGGTGCCGTCCCCACCGATCAAAACGCCCTCGACCTCTTCGCCGGCGAATGGTCCTCCTCGCCGCCCTCCGACCGCCCCGACCTCAAAGCCGGCGTCACCCCGCTCTTCGACGATCCCCGCATCGCCTGGGCCCACCACCGCCTCATGGAAATGGGCGTCGAAAACGGTTTCACCGGCCGGGACGTCCTCGAACTCGGCCCCCTCGAAGGCGGCCACACCTATCTCATCGACCGCCTCAACGCCGCCGCCGTCACCGCCGTCGAGGCCAACTCCCGCGCTTACTTGAAGTGTCTCATCGCGAAGGAAACCTTCCGCATGAGCGCCCGCGTCCGCTTTCTCCTCGGCGACTGCCTCGCCCATCTCCGCACCGTCGACCAAACCCACGACATCGCCGTCGCCTCCGGCCTGCTCTATCACCTCACCAACCCCGTCGAACTCCTCGAACTCCTCGCCCGCCGCAGCAACGCGATCTTCCTCTGGACCGTTTTCTACGACCCCGACTTCGTCGCCCAAAACCCCGTTCCCGGCGCCAAATTCTCCGAACAGCTCCCGATGGAACACGCCGGCTTCAAGCACACCGTCCATCGCTTCAACTACGGCCCATCCCTCGACTGGAAGGGCTTCTGCGGCGGCGGCGACATCTACAGCTACTGGATGGAGAAAAAGGAAATCATCGCCGCCCTCGAACATTTCGGCTTCCGCGATTTTCGCACCGAACAACACCCCAACGTCCACGGCAGCGCCCTCATGCTCGCCGCCCGCAAGTAGCCCGCCCCCATCTCCGCCGCCCGTCGTTCGCGCTCCTCGTTTTCGCCCCAGGCCGCCGGCCGCTCGGCATCCGCGGGTTTGACGTAGCTTTGCGACCGGCCTACCGTCCGCCCACCATGACCGCCCTCCTGCGCCTCCTCCGCCCCGCCCTCGCCCTCGTGGCGCTCGGCCTGGCCGGACGCGCCACCGCGCAATCGGGTTCGGCCGCCTCCCCGTTCATGCCCCCGGCCGCCGCCATGGCCGCGGCCTCGCCCAGCGAGACCCTCGAGTTCGCCGGCGTCAACGTGATGGGCGCCAAAACCTTCGTCAGCGTCTACGACAAACAGGCAAAAAAAGGCCGCTGGATCGCCATCGGCGGCAGCGAGGCCGGCATCAGCGTCCTCGCCTACGACCCCCGCCGCGAGCAGATCGTCGTCAAATCCGGCGATAGCCAAAAAACCCTCACGCTGCGCAAGTCCACCGGCGCCCTCAACGCCCCGACCACCGTCGACGTCCTCCCTCCCGCCGCCGGCTTCGCCGCCCCGCCGATCGCCCCCATCGTCCAAAAAATCCAGCCGCCGCCCCCCGCGTCCACCGACCTTACCGGCCCGGCCACCCCGCCTACCACCCCGCCCGCCGGTCCCGTCTTCGATCCCAATGCGAAGCCCGCCGGCGAAGCGAAACCCCTCACCGTCGCCCGCCAGGAAGAGGAAGCCCGCATGCTCGTCAGCGACCTCCTCGAAATCGGCATGGCCCAGCGCAAAGCCTACGAGGATGCCCAGAAAAAGGCCGCCAGCGGCCCACCCGATCAACCCGCCCCGCCCGCCCCGCCTCCTCCGGGCGGCTGATCGCCCCGCACCCTCCTCTCGCGCGGTCCACCCGGACCGCGCTTTTTTTCGCCCGGGGCTCTCTTTCCCTCGTTTCACCCACCGCCCCGCGCCCGCCTTTAGCCCGTATGGTTCCCACCCACCTTGACCAAATGCTTTCACCGCGGGCACAAAGCCCAGCCCACCGAGGCCCCCGAGCGGACCAGGTGCTTGGCTCCGTGACCTCGGTGCGGACCTCGGTGCGCTCTGTGCCAAAAGGATTTCTTCAGAAAAATGTGATCGATGCGGGTTAGCCGCGACATCCGCCCATTCCGCGGTCAAAAATCCCTCCCCTCGTCCTCGCCGTCCACCCCATGAGCAAAGTCACCCGCCCCGTCCCCGTCGCCCTGCCGGCGCACGGCGTGGCCTTTGCCGAAAGCCTGCACGCCGCGGATTTCCGGATGCCCCCCCGCACCGATCCGTTCCACAAACTCATCTACGTCCTCCGCGGCCACATCTTGTATCGTAGTCAGCCCCACACCCGCGAACTCCCCGCCGGCCCCGGCTCCCTCCTCGCCCTCGCCCACGGCACCGTCCACCAACTCCGCGACCGCGCCCCCGCCACCCTCCTGCTCCTCTGCCTCGCCCCCGCGTGGATCGCCGACGACCCGCCCCGCCGCGCCCTCTGGCGCACCCTCGCCCACCGCGGCCACTGGCACCTCCCGTCCGCCGGGGTCACCGGCGAACGCTTCGAAAACCTCTGGCGCCGTGCCCTCCTCGAACAGCGCGAATCCCGCCCCGCCGCCCCCGTCGCCCTCCATGCCCTCGCCGCCCAAATCCTGGTCGCCGTCGCGCGCCAACCCGACACCCCCGCTCCCGCCGATCCCGCCACCAGCCGCGTCGCCGCCGTCGCCCGGGAACTCGCCGAATCCTTCTACGACGAATGGACCCTGGACCACGCCGCCACCCGCGCCGGCCTCTCCCGCCGCCACTTCAGCGAACTCTTCCGTTCCCACGCCGGCGACACCTTCCTCAACACCCTCACCCGCCTCCGCCTCGACCACGCCGCCCAGTTGCTCCACGACGGCGCCCACTCCGTCACCGGCGTCGCCTTCTCCTGCGGCTACCGCGACCTTTCCCATTTCTACCGCGTCTTCCGCCGCCGTTTCGGCCGCCCCCCCGGCCAATGGGGAAAACCCACGCCGACCGCCCGATCTGCCACCTTCCACCGCCCACCCCGCCAAGACACCACGCCTCCGCTCGTGTAGTCTCACTCAGGCCCTTCCGCGAATCGTTCGCTTTCCTCATTTTCTCTCTCGTTCTTCTCGCTCGCGTTCTCCCTCCTCCCGCCCTCTCCCTTCACTTCCATGCCCAATCCCAAACTCCCGAAATCGCCCCGCATTCTCACCACCACGGTCGGTTCCTATCCCGTACCCGACTGGCTCGCCGCCCTCCCGAGCGAGCAGGCCGTAATCGACGCCACCCGCGTCGTCTTCGACATCCAACGCCAGGCCGGCATCGATCTTCCCACCGACGGCGAACTCTATCGCTTCGACGTCAACCACCCCGACACGAACGGCATGATCGAGTATTTCATCCGCCCGATGGCCGGCGTGTCCTCCGTCGTCGGCCGCTCGGTCACCGATGAATTCTCCCGCCACCACCCGATGGGCTTCCGCCGCAAACCCGCCGGCGTCGTCTCCGGCCCCCTCGGCGAAGGCTCCCTCAATCTCCTCGCCGATTGCCAACGCGCCGCCTCGGTCGCCGGCGGTCCCTCCAAGTTCACGGTCACGAGCCCCTACATGCTCGCCCGCACCCTCCTCGACCACCACTACCGCGACTTCGCGAAGCTCACCATGGCCCTCGGCGAGGTCCTCGCCGCCCAAATGCCCGGTCTCCCCGCCGCCTGCCTCCAGGTCGACGAAGCCAACATCCCCGGCAACCCCGCCGACGGCCCCCTCGCCGCCGCCTCGATGAACCTCGTCCTCGACGCCATCGACAAAAACACCGAGCGCGCCGTCCATTTCTGCTTCGGCAACTACGGCGGTCAGACCATCCAGAAGGGCAACTGGCAAAAACTCCTCGGCTTCCTCAACGCCCTCCACACCGATCACCTCGTCCTCGAACTCGCCCACCGCCCGAAGGCCGACCTCGATGCCCTCAAGCACATCGACAAAAAAATCACCCTCGGCGTCGGCGTGATCGACATCAAGGTGAACCACATCGAGACCGCCGACGAAGTCGCCGCGCGCATCGAGGCCGTGGAAAAGAAAGTCGGCCCCGGCCGCGTCCGTTGGGTCCACCCCGACTGCGGCTTCTGGATGCTCAAACGCTCCATCGCCGACCGCAAAATGGACGCCCTCGTCCGCGGCCGCGACCTCTACCTCGGCCGCTAAGCCCCGTCCGCGGTGGAGCGCGTTGACCGCAACGCGCTTGCCCCCACGTCCCGTCCGAGGTGGAGCGCGTTGACCGCAACGCGCTTGCCCCACGTCCCGTCCGCGGTGGAGCGCGTTGACCGCAACGCGCTTGCCCCCAAGCCCCGTCCGCGGTGGAGCGCGTTGACCTCAACGCGCTTGCCCCAAGCCCCGT
>JBIKOK010000078.1:0-26089 GCA_044358025.1 Opitutaceae bacterium | reverse complement strand
CAGCGAGAGCTACTTCCTCGATCAAGGTGACACCGCACTGGACATCGCGAATTCCGCTTACCGTCCGGAAATCGCCAACGGCTACGACTACGGTTTCAAGGGCTCCCTCCTCAACGATCGACTCTCTTACACGGTCAGCGGCTACTACATCAACCGCGAGAACGTGCGTGTGACCGACCTTGAGGAAACGCCGCCCGGCTCGGGCACGTTCATCGACGTGACCCGCAACGCCGGCAACCAACTCGTGCGCGGTTACGAAGTTGATTTCAATTGGCAGGCGACCGACGCGTTTTCCGTCCTCGGCAGCTATGGCAACGTCCACTCGATCTACACCGACTTCGGCTCTTCCTTCCCGGCCGCGATCGGCCGCCCGGTGCAATTCATCGCCCCCTACAATGGCAGCCTGAGCGTGAAATTTACTCCGGTTCGCGGCGCAACGAAGGGTTTTTCGGCCAACGTCGGCGTGACCTTCGTCGGCGCCACTCCCACCGATGCACCGAACGCCGGCGACACCTACATCACCACCCCCGGCACGGGCATCCGCGTCGTCTCGCGTTCCACCGGACAATGGTCGCTCCGGGCTCCCGCGTATCAGCTGTGGAGCGCCGGCCTGCGCTACCAGCTCCCCGGCAAGTCGACGACGGCTCACACGTTGGCCGTCAACGTGAACAACGCCCTCGATCGTCGCTACTTCAAGGCCGGCAGCAGCGCCGCGACCCGTCTGCGCGGCGAAGACCGCGCGGTGTTCTTCACCTACACGATCAGCCATCGAGGCACAAAGCTCTGAGGCGGCTACCGGTTTGATTCACGATGACGGCCGTCACCAGTTTTTGCGCAGGCCGTCTTCGTGGTGCACGGCTCGGAAATCTTTTCTATGAAATCCCCTCGATCAATCACCGCGCTCACCCGCTCCGTCGCCGCGTTGGTCGTGGGTGGATTCGTGGCGGGGAGTCTCTCGGCGCGCGATCTGTTCGTGGCCGGTCCGGCACAGCTCGCTAGCTCGCTCAAGACCGCCCGGAGTGGTGACACCGTGACGCTCAAGAACGGCGACTGGATGAACACCAAGTTCGTCGTCAATCAAGGCGGCAGCGCCGGGAAACCGCTTGAAATTCGCGCCGAAACCCCGGGGGGAGTGCGGCTCAGCGGTACGTCGGCTTTGGAGATCAACGCGCCCTACGTGACGATTGACGGACTGCTTTTTCAAGGCGGCGCGGCGAAGCAAAGCGCGGTGATCCAGTTCAAGTCGCACCACGGGATTGTCCGCAACACCGCGATCATCGACTACAACCCGGCCTCCTTCGCGACCGAGTGCTACTGGGTGTTTTTCGCGGGGGACGACAACCTCGTCGAACACTGCTATTTCAAGGGAAAGAACAATCAACATCCTCTGATCGGCAACGCCATCGCGGACAGCCGGCGCAACACCGTCCGCGGTTCGTATTTCAAAAACATTCCCTATGTCGCGAAGGCCAACGGCCGGGAAATCATCCGGGTCTGGGGCTCGGGGAAAATTGAGGAGCGCGACGACGATGGCGCTTACTTCACCATCGAAGGAAACCTCTTCGACCGCGCCGACGGGGAGGGGACAGAAACGATCTCGTTGAAGTCGAATCACAACGTCGTGCGGAACAATACCGTCATCGCAACGCGGGGCGGCATCAATATCCGTCGCGGAAATTTCAACACGGTCCAAAACAACATCGTACTCGGCCAGGGGGCTGACGGTGCGCATGGCCTGCGAATGTCGGGACGCGACAATGTGGTGCAGGGAAATTTTGTCTCCGGCTGCGACTACGGCATCCGGATCGCCTGCGGCGAGCACATCGCGGACGCGCTTACGCCGAGCTATGTGCCCGACGTGAAGCCGAACGGCCGGAAGACGGCGCAGGTGCGGATTCCGACCTATCCGCAGGTGCGCAAGCTGACGCTCGCCGACAACGTGATGGTCGGAATCTCGGGTCCCGATCTTGAGGTTGGTTCCTCCTACAAGGGCCATTGGCCGGAGTCCCAGCAGGTGCTGCTCCCGGAGGAATGCCTCATCCGGAACAACCGCTTTGTGCGTCCGCAGGACGGTTCGTCGGTTTGGGTGGCCCTCGCAGAGCGCACGCCGCCCCTGGATCGCTTTACGTTTAAGCCGAATGTCTACGCGGGAAACGTCCTGGTCGGCAGCGGGAGCATCGCCGCAGTGGCACGCGACGGATTCGCGACCCAGGCCCTTCCCGCTGGTTGGTCGGAAGCGCAGGAACACGCGGCGCTCAAACCGCTCACGCCCGAGGACGTCGGCCCGGCCTGGATTGTCGCCCTGCGCCAAGCAGGCGGACTGGCGGTCGAGGACCTTTCGTCCGCGGCGCCGGCTGGTCCGATTGAACCCAAAATGAAAAAGAAGAACCGCGAGAGACCACGCCCCACGCTCTGAAAAAACATTCACCCGCACTCCTCCGCTCCGCTCTCGTCCTGATCCTTCGACTACCATGAAAACGCTGCTCCGATTCCTCCTCTGCCTGACCGCCGTCGGCTTGGCCCGCGCCGCGGATCCTGCGCCGTCGCGGCCCAATATTCTCTTCATTGCGGTCGACGATCTGCGGCCCGAGTTCGGCGCTTATGGGGCGAACCATATCAAGAGCCCCAATCTCGACCGCATCGCGCAGGCGGGCATCACGTTTAAGCGCTCGTACTGCCAACAGGCGGTCTGCTCGCCCACGCGCTCCAGTCTCCTCACCGGCACGCGCCCCGACACCACGAAGGTCTGGGATCTCGTGACTCATTTTCGCGATGCGCTCCCGAATGTCGTCACGCTGCCGCAGCATTTTAAGAACAACGGCTATTTTGTGCAGGGCATGGGCAAGATTTACCACGGCAGCCTCGATGACCCGCCGTCCTGGTCTGTGCCGTCGGTCACGCCCAAGGCGGAGACCTACGCCTTGCCCGAGAACGTGAAACTCAATGCGCGTCGTTACGGCGTCGACCCCGACGGCGACAATGCGTCCGCCGCGAAGGGCAAAAAAGGCAAAGGGGCGAAAGCCGCCGGGCCGACGGTGCCCGATTCGATGCCCGCCGCGAAGAATATCCGCGGACCCGCGTTTGAGGCATCCGACGTACCGGATAATTTCTTCCAAGACGGCAAGGTGGCCGAACTCGCGGTTGCAACGCTGCAGGACATCCGCAAGAAAAAGGAGCCGTTCTTCCTCGCGGTCGGCTTCGTGAAACCGCATCTCCCCTTCATCGCGCCGAAGAAATATTGGGATCTCTATGATCCGGCCAAAATCGAACTCGCGCCGAATAACTACCGTCCGATCGGAGCGCCCGACTACGCGATTCAACCCGGCGGCGAACTGCGCAATTATTTCGGTATTCCCGAGGGTTCCGTGCCCGACGACCTCGCCCGGCAGCTCAAGCACGGCTACTACGCGGCGATCAGTTACATGGACGCCCAGGTCGGCAAAGTGCTCGACGAGCTCGATCGTCTCGACCTGCGCAAGAACACGATCGTCATCCTCTGGGGCGACCACGGCTGGAAACTCGGTGAACACGACGCCTGGTGCAAACACAGCAATTCGGAGAACGACACCAACACGGCGCTGCTCCTGTCGGTCCCCGGCATGAAAAACGTCGGGACGAAGACCAACGCCATCGTCGAATTCGTGGACATCTATCCGACGCTCGCCGAACTCGCCGGCCTGCCGCTGCCGAACCATCTCGAAGGGGTGAGCTTCAAGCCCGTGCTCGACGATCCGAAGCGCCCATGGAAATCGGCGGCTTTCAGCCAATATCCCCGTAACGCCGGGAAGTCCGGGGTGGGCCAGCTCATGGGCTACGCGATGCGCACCGAGCGCTACCGCCTCGTGGTATGGGTGGCCCGGGACGACGCGACGAAGATCGATGCGATCGAGCTCTACGACCATAACCTCGACCCGCAGGAAAATACGAATATCGCCAAAGTTCCGGGCAACAACGAACTGGTCGACAGGCTTCTCGGTCAATGGCGCAAAGGCTGGCCGGGCGCAAAACCCGGCGTTGCAGCCAAGCTTTGAGGGCTCGCGTCGCCGCCCGCGACGCCCCTAGCTCTTTCGCGCCGGTGGGCGTATCGCCCACCGGCCTTGTTTCCCCAGCCCTTACTCCCATGAACCTCCGGAAAGAGATCTACACCTGCGCGCTCGTAGGGTTGGCTGCTGTTGCCGGCCTGGTCCGCGCGGCGGACCAGCCCAACGTCATTATCATTATGGCCGACGATGTCGGCTATTCCGATATCGGTTGCTATGGCGGCGAGATCGCCACCCCGAACCTCGATGCGCTCGCCGCGGGCGGCGTGCGCTTCACCCAATTCTACAACACGGCGCGCTGCTGTCCGACCCGCGCCGCCCTGCTCACCGGCCTCTACCCGCACCAAGCCGGCATCGGCCACATGATGGGCGACTACGGGATCGAGGGCTATCGCGGTGATCTGAACCGTCGCAGCGTGACGATCGCCGAGGCGCTTAAGCCCGCCGGTTACCGCACCTACGCCGCCGGCAAATGGCATGTCACGCCGGGGGACACGCCGAAGGCGCTCGCCGACCGGCACAATTGGCCGCTGCAACGGGGCTTCGACCGCTTCTACGGCACGATCCATGGCGCGGGCAGTTTCTGGGACCCGAGTTCCCTCGTGCGCGACAATCAACTCATCACCGCGGCCAACGATCCCGCGTATCGGCCGTCTGAGGACTACTACTATACCGACGCGATCAGCGACCACGCCGCGAAGTTTATCCGCGAGCATAAGCGCGATCAGGCCGGAAGGCCGTTTCTCCTCTACGTGCCCTACACGGCTGCGCACTGGCCGATGCACGCCCGCGAGCGGGACATCGCGAAATACAAGGGGAAATACGACAACGGTTATGGTCCGGTGCGGGCGGCGCGCTGGGCCAAGCAAAAGCAACTCGGCATCGCCGATGCCGCGTGGGGCCTTGCGCCGCAGGCCGGCGATTGGGCCAAAGTGAAGAACAAGGAATTCGAGATCCGCTGCATGGAAGTCTACGCCGCGATGCTCACGGTGATGGACGAGGGCATTGGCCGGATCGTCGCCGAGCTCAAGGCGACGGGGCAGTATGAGAACACGGTCATCTGCTACCTCCAAGACAACGGCGGCTGCGCCGAGACCAACGGCCGCACCGGAACGTTCACCCCACGCCCTGCGGCGCCGACCTCGCCGCCCATGGCGAGGGACGCCCAGCAATTCAGCAGCCGGCCCGACCAGACGCGCGACGGTTATCCGGTGCGCGGCGGCTCCGGCGTGATGCCCGGGCCCGCCGACACCTATGTCGCCTATGGCGGCGACTGGGCCAACGTCAGCAACACGCCCTTCCGCGAATACAAGCACTGGGTGCACGAGGGCGGTATCGCGACGCCGCTGATCGTTCACTGGCCCGCGGGAATCTCCACCGCGCGCCGGGGGAAAATCGATGCCCAACCTGGCCATCTGATCGATTTGATGGCCACCTGCGTCGATCTCTCGGGGGCCCACTATCCGACGAAATTCAACGGCGAGACGATCACCCCCATGGAAGGCGTCAGCTTGCGACCGGCGCTTCAAGGCAAGTCGCTCCAGCGCGCGCAGCCGATCTTCTGGGAGCACGAAGGCAACCGGGCCGTGCGCGAGGACCGGTGGAAATTGGTTTCAAAGTTTCCCGGCGGCTGGGAACTCTACGACATGACCGCCGACCGGACCGAAGCGCACGACCTCGCGGCGAAAGAGCCCGTCCGCCTGAAGGCGATGATCGCGAGCTACCACGCGTGGGCCAAGCGGGCCCACGTCGTCCCGTGGCCGGCGAATCCGGCCAACGGCGCCAACAAGAAAAAAGGCGCGGCCGTGAAGTCCGGCGAAGAATAATCAACCTCCGTTTACCATGAAACATCTCCTCCGTTCCCTTCTCTTGCTGTTCGCGGGCGCCGGTCTGGGCGCCGCCGACCGTCCGAACATCCTCTGGCTCGTCAGTGAAGATAACGTCTGCACGACGGTCGGCGCCTATGGCGACCCGCTGGCGCGCACCCCGAATGTCGACGGACTGGCGAAGGGCGGGATCGTGTTCGAGCGGTGTTACTCGACTTCCGCCGTGTGTGCGCCGACCCGTTCGAGCATCATTACGGGCCGCTTTGCGAGCAGCATGGGCACGCAACACATGCGCAGTCAGCGCGCGCTGCCCGAGGGCGTGAAGTTTTTTCCGGAGTATCTGCGCGCAGCCGGCTATTTCACGACGAACAATGCCAAGACCGACTACAATACGTCGTCGTCCTGGGACGCGGCGTGGGACGGGAACAGCAAGACGGCGCATTGGCGGCAGCGCGCGCCCGGTCAGCCCTTTTTCGCGATTTTCAATTTCGAGCAGTCGCACGAGAGCAGCCTGCACCGGAAGGGCGAGGCGATTACCGATTCCAAAAAAGTCCGCGTGCCGGCATATTTGCCCGACACCCCAACGGTCCGGGCCGACATCGCGCTCTACTACGACAACGTCGCCCGGGCCGACGCCGCGCTCGGAAAAATTCTGGCGGAACTCAAGGCCGACGGTTTGGCGGAGGACACGATCATCTTCTACTACGGCGACCACGGCGGCGCCGTTTCGCGGAGCAAGCGCTTCCTCTACGAGAACGGCACGCACCCGCCGCTCGTCGCGCATTTCCCGAAAAAGTACCAGCACCTCGCGCCCGCCGCGCCGGATTCCCGCGTGAGTGAGCTCGTTAACTTTGTCGATCTCGCCCCGACGGTGCTGAGCCTCGCCGGCGTTCCGTTGCCGTCGCAGTTTCAGGGACGTGCGATTGCCGGTCCGGCCCGCCAGGCGGCGCCGGAGTTTACCTTCAGTTTCCGCGACCGCATGGACGAGCGCTACGACATGGCCCGCGCGGTCACCGACGGGCGTTTCCGTTACATCCGCAACTACTACCCGAGCCAGCCGTGGGGACAGCACCTCGACTACCTGTGGAAACAGGCGTCGATGAAAGAGTGGGCCGGGCTCTTTGCCGCCGGCAAACTTAACGCCACGCAGCGCGCCTTCTTCGAGAACAAGCCGGCCGAGGAGCTCTTCGATTGCTCGGCCGATCCCGACAATGTGCGCAATCTGGCGGCCGACCCCGCGGCGCGTCCGCAACTCGTCCGCTTGCGCGCTGCCCTGCGCGCCCACCAACTGGCAATCCGCGACACCGGATTCATGCCGGAGCCGCTCATGGTTGCGTGGTCGGGCAAAGGCTCACCCGCCCTCGTCGCGGTGGATGAGAAACGCTATCCGCTCGCGCGCATTCTGGACCAAATCGATGCGCTGCAGATCCCGGCCCAGCCCGATGCGTCCGCGCTGGCCGCGGCGCTGCGGGCGCCGGAGCCGGTGATCCGCTATTGGGGCGCCGTCGCGGCGCTGCGTGCATCGACTGCCCCCGAGGTGACCGCGCTGCTGGCCGACGCCGAACCGGTGGTGCGACTGGCGGCGGCGGAGGTGATGCTCCGGCGCGGTGACAATGATGCGGCCTGGGCGGTCGTTGAGGCCGTGCTGACCGACGGCACGAAGACTGAAGCGCGGCTCTTTGCCGTGAATGTCGTCGCGCGCATTCCGCGCCCGGCGCCAGCGTCGATCACCGCAGTTTTGGGTCGGCTGGCGGTTTCCTCGTCCGCGGGCGGCGGGGAGAACTACACGGCGCGGGCCGCCGAGGATTTGATCAAGAAATCGGAATAGTCCTGCTCCGCTCTCGTCGCCCAACCATCCTAATGCTCCGGCTAGTCCTGCGCGCTGCGCTCGGCGTGACCGCGGCGGCCGCGGAAGCACCGCGTGCCGCCAACGTTCTCTTCATCGTCGTTGACGATCGGAACCGCGCCTTGGGCTGTTGCGGAGACCAGGCCGTGAAGTCCCCGAATATCAACCCGCTGGCGAGGCGCGGGGTGCGGTTCGACCGGCCCTGGGGTCAGTATCCGTTGGGCAACTCCAGCCGTGGCTCGTTTCTCAGCGGCCGCCGGTCGGAGACGAGGGGCGTTTAGGAGTGGAACCGTCCGGCGCGCACCGCGCTGCCGGACGCCGTGAGGTGGGCGCAGTTTTCCCGTCAACGCGGGTAGTTTTCCGCCGGAGCGGGGAGAATTTTCCACCGTACCAAAATGAGCGCCGCCGCTTCGTGGGACCTTTACGAAGACGCTCCGACCGAAGATTCCCAAGAGAAAGCCGCGCCGAGTCGCGCTACGGCGCCGGAGCCAGCGTCGGGGACGGCCGCCCGGCGTCCTCTGGGTCGACCAGCGCGGGCGCCCGCACCCGCGACGGAAAAAAGGCGCGCTCGATTTTGCGCTTGATGGAGGGAACTCCGCTGCCGGGAAACCGTTCTTTCTCGCGACCGGCGTGCACAAGCCGCACCTGCCGTGGCGCGCTCCGAAAAGGTTTTTCGACCTTCATCCGCCGGGCTGTCTCACCACCATGGGCGAAGCCGCGCTCCGCGCTGTGTCGCCGATCCGGGCGAGTAGCGGAACCGCGTCGCCGACGCCGCCCAAGGTCAGGCCTTCGCCGCGGGTGCGGCGGTTCTCCGTGCGGCTCCGGCGCCGAAGGCCGGCGCGATTAACCGCCCGCGTGCGTTGTCACCCGCGGGCGAAAAACCGAACCAGCGCGCGGCGTTGCCGCGGAGCCCGATCACACGCCGGAGAAGCACGAGAACCCGCCATCGACCGGAACAACGGTGCCGGTGACAAACGCGGAAGCGTCGCTGACGAGGTAGTGCAACGTGCCGTGGAGTTCGGGCGTGTTGCCGAAGCGGCGGAACGGCGTCTGATCGATCACGGCTTGGCCGCGTGCGGTCGGGGTGCCGTCCTCGTTGAGGAGGAGGCGCCGATTCTGGTCGGCGACGAAGAAGCCGGGGGCGATGGCGTTCACGCGCAGGCCGTCGCCGTATTTCGTGGCGAACTCGACCGCGAGCCAGCGCGTGAAGTTGTCGATGGCCGCCTTGGCGTTGGAATACCCGACGACGCGGGTGATGGCGCGGGCGGCGGCCATCGAGGAGAAATTGATGATGACGCCGCGTTTTTGGGCGATCAGCGCGGTGGCGAAGACCTGAGAGGGCAGCACGGTGCCGTCGAGGTTGAGCGCGAGGACTTGGCGGTAGGCCTCGAGGTTGAGATCGAGAAACGTTTTGTCGGGCGTGATCGTGGCGCCGGGTTGGTTGCCGCCGGCGGCGTTGATGAGGACGTCGACGCGACCCCATTTCGCGAGGACGGCGTCCCGGGTGCGCTCGAGGGCTGGGCGGTCAAGCACGTCGCAGGAAAAACCGAGGGCGGTGCCGCCGCTGCGGGTGACGTCGCCAACGGCGGCGTCGAGCTTGGTTTGATCGCGGCCGAGGAAGACGACGCGGGCGCCCTGGGCGGCGAGATAACGCGCGGCGGAGCCGGCGAGGACACCGGTGGCGCCGGTGACCACAATGACGCGGTCGGTGAGATCGAACAGGGCGGACGGAGAGGTAGGCATCGCCGAGATTTCGCCAGACGAGGGGGGGCGAAGGCAAGGCCGGCTTTTGCCTCCGAGGCAGAAGGCGAAAGATTTTGCCGGGCAAGAACAGCTCCTGCTATCGGAATGGCATGAACGATTGTTTTCGCCGGGGATTGGTGGTCGTAGCCGTGCTGCTGTTGACCGGGGCCGGAGCGGCGAACGCGGCGGCGGCGCGGCGCAAGGTCATCATCGACCAAGATGCCTTTGGCCCGGGCGGCCCGAATTTGCAGCCGATTTTGCTCGTGCTGCAGTCGCCCGACGTGGAGGTGCTCGGGATCACCGTCGAGAGCGGCGACGGCTGGCTGAAGGAGAACCTGGCGCACACGCTCCGTATGCTGGAAATCATCGGGCGGACCGACATCCCGGTCGTCCCGGGCGCGACGTTTCCGCTCGTGAATTCGCAGGAGGCGACGAAGCGGTGGGAGGCGCGGTATGGGAAATTGTTCTACAAGGGCGCGTGGATGGAGGAGTGGCCGAAGGAGGTGCAGGTGCGGCGGCCGACGCCGCACGGGCCGGACGTGGTGCCGGCCTCGCCGGCGGGGGCGCCGACGACGCGGGCGTCGACCGAAGCGGCGGCGAATTTCCTCGTGCGCAAGGTCCGCGAGTTTCCCGGGGAGGTGACCATTTTGGCGCTGGGGCCGCTGACGAATCTCGCGTTGGCGGTGCGGCTTGACGACGGGTTTGCGGCAGCGGCCAAGGAACTGGTGTTCATGGGCGGGAGTTTCAGTCCGCATCCGGCGGGCAACGCGTTTGCGCTCGAATACGTGTTCACGCCCCGCCTCGAGTTTAATTTTCGCTGGGACCCGGAGGCGGCCAAGATCACGCTGCACGCCCCGTGGCGGCGCCTCACCCAGGTGCCGGTCGATCCGTCGACGAAGACGCTGTTCACCGCGGAGATGATCGCGCGGGTGGCCGCGGCGGACACGGCGCTGGCGCGCTATGTGGCGAAGTATGCGGAGAGTTTTCCGTTGTGGGACGAACTGGCGGCGGCGGTGTGGCTGGATCCGACGATCGCGACGCGGCGCGAGGTGGTGGCCGTGGATGTTGATACCGACAGCGGCGCCGGCTACGGCAACACGTTGAGCTGGGCGGCGGGCAAAGGTCCGGGACTGGGCGAGCGCGACGTCAGCGTCGTGTTCGACGTCGATGGGGGGAAGTTGAACGCGCTCGTGGTGGATCGGCTGACGCGTGCGGTGGCCGCACCGTAGGGCGGGCCCGCGGCGGGGGCGGGAATCGCACACGGCGCGGTGGCGCTTTCGCGGCGGATGGCTACGGTCGCCGCATGCCTGAGCTTGAGCCGGCCACGCCCGCCCTCGACGACGAGCTTCCCGCCGACTTGGTGGAGGCGGGGTGCTACGCGACGACGCGGGAAGCGTTTGACCACGGGCTCGTGGTGCTCGCGCTCGGTCGGCCGTATTGGCTGGTGCCGTCGACCGCGGGGCACCGGCTGCTGGTGGAGGCGGACGTCGCGGGGTTTGTGGGCGACCAGTTGCGGCGCTTTGATCGCGAGAGCGTCGACTGGCCGCCGCGTCCGCTGCCGCCGGGGCCGACGTACGGCACGGATGTGATCACGCCGTTGGGCTGGGCGCTCGCGGTCTTGGTGATCTTCCATCTGCAGGGCACGCGGCCGGCGTGGACCGCGCACGGTGCGCTGGATACGGTGGCCATTTTTGACGGCGGCGAAGGGTGGCGGGTGGCGACGGCGCTGTTTCTCCATGCGGACGGGGCGCATGTGATCTCGAATGCGCTCGGCGGAATTTTGTTGTTTACCGCGGTCGTGAAAACCCTCGGCCGTGCGGCCGGGTGGCTGCTGGTCGCCGCAGCGGCGCTCGTGGGAAATCTCGCGGTGGCGGCGCTGGCCTATCCGGGCCCTTACCGTTCGCTGGGGGCGTCAACGGCGATCTTTGCGGGGCTGGGCCTGTTGACCGGGCATATGCTGCGAGTGCTGGCCGGCGCGGACCGGCGGGAGCGGGGGCGGGCGATGTTTGGGGCGCTCGGTTCGGGGTTGAGTGTGCTGGCGCTCTATGGCGCGGGCGGGGCGCGGGTGGATCTGGGGGCGCACCTGGCGGGATTTGGCGCGGGGCTCGTCTTCGGGTTTGGGGCGGCGGTGGCGCGACGGCGTTGAAGAATTGGATTGTTCCGGGCGGGGGTGCTTCCGTTAATCGCCCGGAGTGGTTTTCTCGTCGGTCATCTTCCTCTTCTTTTTTCTCCCTCTGGTGATGGCCGTCGGCCTGCCGTTGCAGGCGTGGGCGAACCGTCGCGCCGGGGCGGGTGGGGTGCTCGGACTGGCCAACCTGTGGCTGCTGGTCGCGAGCATGGTGTTTTACGCCTGGGGTGAAGTTTACCTCGTGTGGGTGATGGTGGCCTCCTGTCTGCTGAACTATGCGGGCGGACTTTGGTGCGAGCCGGGACGGGCGGGACGCCGCGCCGCGCTCATCGGGGTGGTCACGGCGAATCTCGTGCTGCTCGCATGGTTCAAATACAGCGGGCTGGCGGTGGAACTGGCGAACCGCCTCAACGCCGCGCTCGGGCACGGCTTCGGCGCGGATCTGAAGTGGGCGGGCGTCGTGCTGCCGCTGGGGATCAGTTTCTACACGTTTCACGGCATCAGCTACGTCGTCGACGTGTGGCGCGGGAAGGTCGCGCCATGCCGGAGCCTGCGCGATTTTTTGTGCTACTCGACGTTGTTTCCGCAATTGGTGGCGGGCCCGATCGTGCGGTACTCGGAGGTGGCCGGGCAGTTCGTGCAGCGGCGCGTCGGGCGCGAGGATCTGGTGGAAGGCGCGCGCCGTTTCATCGTGGGGTTGGGGAAAAAAGTGCTGATCGCCAACCAGGTGGCGGTGCTGGCCGATGCGATTTTTGCGCTGCCCGAGGCCGAGCGTTCGGCGGCGGCGGCGTGGGTGGGCGTGACCGCCTATGCGCTCCAGATTTTTTTCGATTTCTCGGGTTACTCTGACATGGCGGTGGGGCTCGGCCGGATGTTTGGCTTTCGGTTTCCGGAAAATTTCAACCACCCCTACGCGGCGGGCTCGATGCGTGATTTCTGGCGGCGCTGGCACATGACGCTGTCCCGGTTTTTCCGCGACTACCTCTACATTCCGCTCGGCGGCAACCGCCACGGGGCGCTACGCACGGCGCTGAATCTCCTGACGGTATTCGCGCTGTGCGGACTGTGGCACGGGGCGAGTTGGAATTTCCTGGCGTGGGGCCTGTTTCACGGGCTGTTTCTCGCCGCGGAACGCGTGCTGGAGCCGGTGACGGAGCGCGCACCCGGCTGGCTGCGGCCCTTCGGCCACGGCTACACGCTGGTCGCGGTGTTGCTGACCTGGGTGATTTTTCGCTGCGAAACCTGGGCGCAGACGATCGGGTATTTGCGGTCGATGGCCGGCCTGACCGCGTCGGGCGGCCTCACGGCGATTCCGGCGAACGTGGTCACGACGGGCGTGTTGTATGCCTCGGCGGCCGGCGTGCTGCTGTGCGTGCCGTGGTGGTCGGCGCTGCGGCCGCGCGCGGCCCGGTGGACGTTCGCGAACCGGGCGCTGGGGGTCGGTGAGGCCGGGTTCGCGTTGGCGGTGTTGCTGCTGTGTCTGCTCCTGGTGGGCGCGGGCACGCACAATCCGTTTATCTATTACCGCTTTTGACCCATGACGCCGCCCGCATCCAAGTCTGCGTCCGTCTGGTCGCTCGCGGTCTTCGCGGGCATGGTGGTCTTGCTGTGCGCGCCGCTGCTCGCGTGGGCGCTCCGCGTGCCGGAGTTGGCGAACGTGCAGGAAATGCGTCCGCTGGCGAAGTGGCCGGACTGGCGCGCGACGAAGTTTGAGAAATGGCCGGCGGCGTTCGAGTCGTGGCTGGGCGACCACTTTCCGTCCCGGACGCGCGTCGTGCAGTGGTATGGAATCGTGCGGCACCGCTGGCTCGGCGAACCGTCCGCGCGCGTCGTCGTCGGGCGGGACGACTGGCTGTTCTACAGCGGCGAGAGGACGGTGGAGGATCTGCTGGGGCGCGACCGGCTGAGCGACGCGGAACTGACGCAGTGGCGGCGCGCGGTGGAAGGACGGCGTGCCTGGTGGCGCGAACGCGGCGCCGAATACCTGCTCGTGCTGGTGCCGAACAAGTCGACGATCTATCCGGAACGGTTGCCGGCGTTTTTGCGGTCGCAGGCGCGCCCCGGGAAGCTGGACCAACTGGTCGGCCACCTGCGCGACCAGCAGTCGCCGCTGCCGGTGCTCGATTTGCGGGCGGCGCTGTTGGCCGCCAAGGCGCAGCAGACGGTTTACTGGCCGACGGACAGTCATTGGAATGCCGAGGGACTGACGGTCGCCAGCGCGGCGATTTTGGCCCGGCTCGGGGAGCTCGGCGTGCCCGCCGGCCAGCGGGATGAGGCGGCGTGGATGAAAAACGAATACCTGGCGCGCGAAGGCGATTGCATCGGCCTGCTCACGATGAACGGCCGCTGGCCGCTGGAGCCCGTTTCGCAGCTGCGCCTGACCTTTCCGCCGGATCTGCGCGCGGTGCCGACGCCGCTCAGCGATTTTCCGCTCTGGAAGACGGTGGGCCCGTGGGCCGTGCCGCTGGCGTTTGAGCGAACCTCCGGGATGGGCCGCGCGGTGATGCTGTGCGATTCGTTTTTTCGCGTCGGCGGCCAGCCGGGCGACGTGAACTCGCAGTCGCCGTTGATCTTGAATTTCCAGCGTTTTGTCAGCCTGTGGAGCTGGGCCGGGGAGACCAATCTGGCCGACTACGCGATGGTGGCGGACATCGCGGCGCGGGAACGGCCGACGGTGGTGATCGACCAGTGCACGGAACGCTACCTGCGCACGCCGCCGCCGGACCATCCGGAATTTCAGCGGGCCCGGACCGCGGCGGGCGGGAAGTGAGGCGGGGCGGGAACCGCCCGGGCGGCCCGGCGAAAATCAGAACGGCGCCGCCGGAGATTTTCGCTTGAGCCGGGCCGGCACCCATTTTGCGCGGGGCAGCTGCATGATCTTGGCGGGCGGCTGACGCGTGGCGAGCAACGCGGCCATCGTGCGCATCGGCGAATCCACGTGCAGAAAGAATTTCTTGTAGCCGGCGCACAGGTAGTTGAGCCCGGGTTCGCCGTCGGGCGTGCGCAGGAAGCGGTGCTTCGGGCACTCGCCGTGACAGGCGAATTGTACAGGGCACTCGCGGCAGGCGCGGGGCAGGGTGGCCGACTTGGCCTGGCCGAACGCCCGCTGGGTCGGCGAATCCACCAGCGCGGCGAGGGAGGCGTTGAGCAGGTTGCCGAGCTTGTAGCGCGGGTAGACGTAGTGGTCGCAGCTGTAGACGTCGCCGTTGTGCTCGACGGCGAGGGCGCGCCCGCAGTTGGCGGAGAACACACAGATGCCCGCGGGCTGCCCCATCCAATTGGCCAGCGCGGCGTCGAAATGCTGCACGAAAACCCGGCCGACGTCGTGTTGCACCCATTCGTCAAAAATCCGGCTGAGGAAATCGCCGTACTCGGCGGGTCGCACGCTCCACGGCGTGACCTGGGCATCGAGGGCCGCGGCGTCCTCGTGGTCGGGCGGCGGTGCGAGCCACAACTCGTGCTCCGAGGTGGTC
Organism: Opitutaceae bacterium; assembly: GCA_044358025.1. Lineage (GTDB taxonomy): Bacteria > Verrucomicrobiota > Verrucomicrobiia > Opitutales > Opitutaceae > GAS368. Next base: position 11,033 of record JBIKOK010000078.1, on the reverse strand, counting down.
GCCGCGTTACGTTCCACGATCGGGATAAACTGGATATAGCCCGAACCGATTTCCCGGAGGAAACGGTAGACCTCGAGCGGGTGGGCGGAATTTTTCCGATGGACGGTCGTGAGGGTGTTGAAGGCTACGCCGTGCTTCTTGAGCAGCTGGAGACCGGCCATGACGCGGTCAAACGTCGGCCGTCCGCCGCGGTCCACCCGGTAGGCGTCGTGCAGATGGGCGGGACCGTCGATGCTGAGGCCGACGAGGAAACCGTGTTGCACGAAGAACTGGGCCCACTCGTCGTCCAGCAAAACACCGTTGGTCTGGAACGCGTTTTCGATGGTCTTGCCGTTCGCGTAACGGGCCTGCAGCGCCACGGCCTGGCGGAAAAAATCCACGCCGAGCAGCGTGGGTTCGCCGCCCTGCCACGCAAAACTGACCGTCGGGCCCGGCTGGGCGGCGATGTAGTCGCGCACGTAGGTTTCGAGCACCGCGGGCGTCATCCGGAAATTGCCCGCGTCGCCGTAGAGCCGCTCTTTCTCGAGGTAAAAACAGTAGGTGCAGTCAAGATTGCACTTCGACCCGATCGGTTTCGTCATCAGATGAAACGGCACGGTGGCGACCGGGGACGGGGCGCTCGGGGGTGGAGGCGTGGTCATGACAGACGGTCATCCAGACACCGGGCACGCGCGCATGGCAAGCTGCGGTCCCGGCAGCGCGAAATTTATTCGCCGGCGGGGTACGGTCCCGCCGGAGGAGCAACGGCCGAACTCAGACGAGCAACAGCGCCGGCGATTCGAGCAGCGCCTTCACCGCGCCGAGGAACTGGGCCCCGACGAGACCGTCGACGACCCGGTGGTCGCAGGAGAGCGTGAGGGTCATCGTCTGGCCGACGACGATCTGGCCGTGTTTGACGACGGGTTTCGTGACGGCGGCGCCGACGGCGAGGATCGCGGCGTTGGGCGGGTTGATGATGGCGTTGAATTTTGGGATGCCCATCATGCCGAGGTTCGAGACGCAGAACGTGCCGCCGGTGAATTCGGCGGGCGTGAGCTTCTTTTCCTTGGCGCGTTTGCCGAGGGACTTCGCTTCGGTGGAGATGGCGAAGACGCTTTTGAGGTGGGCGTCGCGGACGACCGGCGTGATCAGGCCGTCTTCGATGGCGACGGCGAACGAGATGTGCGCGGCGCCGAAGTAGCGGATTTGCGTGCCTTCCCACGAGCCGTTGACGGCGGGGACGCGGCGGAGCGCCTCGGCGCAGGCCTTGAGGATGAAGTCGTTGACGGAAAGTTTGACGCCCTCCTTTTCGAGGCCGGTGTTGAGCTGCTCGCGGATCGCGAGGAGCGGCGCGGCGTCGACCTCGATGTCGAGGTAGAAGTGCGGGATCTGCGTCTTCGACTCGAGGAGGCGCTTGGCAATGACGCCGCGCATGGTGGAGACGGGCACGGCGCGCTCTGCCTGGATCGGGCCGGTCTTCGCGGGGGAGCCGCCGGTGAAGGCGCCGGCTGCGGACGGAGCGGCGGCCTTGGCGGCGGGCGGATTTTTTTCTGCGGCGAGGATGTCGGCGCGGACGATGCGGCCGCCGGGGCCGGAGCCGGTGACGCGCGTGACGTCGATTTTCTTTTCAGCCGCGAGTTTCTTCGCGAGGGGGGAAATCCGGATACGGCCGCCGGCGGGCACGGGCGGGGCCGCGACGGGGGCCGGAGCCGGGGCGGGTGCGGGCGGCGGGGCGCTGGCGATCACGGCGGCGGGGGCGGGCGTCGGCTCTGGGGCTGCGACAGGGGCGGCGGCGGCCGGTGCCGCCGCTTTGGGGGCGGGGGCCGCGACGACTTCGCCAGGTTTGCCGATGGCACAGAGGGGATCGCCGATGGCGACCTGGGCTCCGGCAGCGGAGAAGATCTTCAGCAACGTGCCGGCGAAGAAGCTCTCAAGCTCCATCGTGGCCTTGTCGGTCTCCACCTCGGCGAGCATGTCGCCCGCTTTGATGACGTCGCCTTCTTTTTTCAGCCACTTGACCAGCGTGCCCACCGTCATGGTGTCGCTGAGTTTCGGCATGTCGATGAGTTGGGCCATGGCTGGGCGGAAGTTGAGAGTTAAGAGCGGAAAGAGGAGGGCCGGAGCGAACGCAGATTAGGCGAGGGCGGCGAGGACGGCTTTGACGACGCGACCGGGATTCGGGAGTTGTTCGGTTTCGACGGGCGGGCTGTAGATCGCGGGCGCGTCGACGGTCGCGAGGCGGTGGATCGGGCCGTCGAGGTCGTCGAAGGCTTCGCGCTGGATCATGTAGGCGAGCTGCGTGCCGACGCTGGCGAAAGGTTTCTGTTCCTCGACAATGAGGACGCGGTGGGTCTTCCGGACCGAAGCGAGAACGGTGTCGATGTCGAGGGGACGGATGGTGCGGAGATCGACGACTTCGACGGAGATGCCGTGTTCTTTTTCGAGCACCTCGGCGGCCTTCAGCGAGTGGATGACGCAGCGGCCATAGGACACGATGGTGAGATCGGTGCCGGTGCGCTTCACGTCGGCCTTGCCGAGCGGGATGACGTATTCGGCCTCGGGGACTTCGCCCTTGTCGCCGTAGAGAATGGTGTTCTCGAGGAAGAAGACGGGGTCGTTGTCGCGGATGGCGGATTTGAGGAGGCCCTTCGCGTCGTAAGCGGTGGAGGGGACGACGACCTTCACGCCGGGGTGGTTGGCGAGAACGTTTTCCGGCGTGTGCGAGTGGGTGGCGCCGACGTTGGTGCCCCCGTTGGCGGGGCCGCGGATGACGATCGGGCAGTTGATCTGGCCGCCGCTCATGTAGCGGACGTTGGCGGCGTTGTTGAGGATTTGATCGAACGCGACGGAGTAGAACGACCAGAACATCAGCTCCATCACGGGACGGATGCCGAGCATCGAGGCGCCGACGCCGAGGCCGATGAAGCCGGCTTCGGAGATCGGCGTGTCGACGATGCGGTCCGGGCCGAATTTAGCGAGGAGGCCTTCGGTGACCTTGTAGGCGCCGTTGAACTGGGCGACTTCTTCACCCATGACGACGACGTTTGGGTCGCGGGTGAGTTCCTCGGCAAGGGCGTGACGGATGGCTTCGCGGTAGGTGATCTGAGGCATCGGACGAGGGAAAGTTGAGAGCGGAGAGTGGAGGGTGGAGGGCCGGACGGTGGCGCGGCTCAGTCGAAGAAGAGGCGGCCTTCGGATTTGCGTTCGGCGGGATGGTCGGACTCCCAATAGACGTCTTTCTGGATGTCGTCGACGGTCGGGTAGGGGCTGGCGTCGGCGAACTCGGCGGCGATCTCCGCCTCGGTGCGGGCTTCGGCGTCGATTTGCTCGGCGATCTCCGCGGTGAAGACGCCGGCGGCGAGGAGTTGGTGGAGGGCCACCTGGATCGGGTCCTTGTTGTTGCGGTATTCCTCGACCTCGGCCTTGGTGCGATAGGTGTTGTCCGGGTCGGCGACGGAGTGACCGCGGTAGCGGTAGGTGTCGATCTCGACGGTGCTGGGGCGGGAGTGTTCGCGGGCTTGGGTGAGGAAGTGATCCATCACGGCGCGCACCTCGAACACATCGTGGCCGTTGCACTGGCCCCACTCCATATTGTAACCGGCGGCGCGTTTGGCGAGTTCGCCGGCGGAGGAGCGGGCCTGGCTCGTGCCCATCGAATAACCGTTGTTCTCGATGACGAAGACGACCGGGAGATTCCAGAGGGAGGCGAGATTGTAGGCCTCGTGCACGGCGCCCTGGTTGACGGCGCCGTCGCCCATGAACGCCATGGCGGCGCCCTTCTTACCCTGGTATTTCAACGCGTAGGCGAGACCGGTGCCGAGCGGGATCTGGCCGCCGACGATGCCGTGGCCGCCCCAGAAATTTTTGTCGGGGGCGAAATAATGCATCGAGCCGCCCTTGCCCTTGGAGCAACCGGTGATCTTGCCGTAGAGTTCGGCCATGAGGGGCTTGGTGTCCATGCCGACGGCGATGGCGTGACCGTGGTCGCGGTAGGCGGTGATGACGTGGTCGTTTTTGCCCATCAGGGAGCAGCAGCCCACGGCGACGGCCTCTTGGCCGATGTAGAGGTGGAGGAACCCTCCGATGTTGGTGCCGCCGGCAGCGTTCTTGCCCTGGTAGGCGCGCAGGGAGCGCTCCTCGAAACGACGGATGCGCACCATGGTGCGATAGAGGTCGATCTTTTGCTCGCGCGAGAGCGAGGCGTTGATGGGCGTGAGGGCGTAGTCGGCGGCCGGGACGGCGGACTCGACTTTTTTGGCGGCAGGGGCGCTAGGTTTCTTGCTCACGGAAGATGGTTCGGTTGGAGGAAATGGGAAAGTGTTCGGTGGATGGCGGCGAAATCAAGCGTGGATTCGACCCGTGACGCAGGCGGCGTGCCGGATGGGGCCACGTAGTCCTCGGCCGGCGGCGCAGCCGAGCGCTCTTGTCCCGGGGGGGGAACACGCCGCACGGTGTGACCGATACTGATGGTTCGCCGGATTATCTCCGTGTTTTTTTTCGCCTTCGTTTCGGCTGCATGGGCGGCGGCGGCGGAAATCTCCCCGCGCCACTCCGGCGTGCCGCTGATGAGGGTGTTCACCGAGCGCGAGACCGGGGGCGCCGCCCGCAATCACGCCGTCGCGGTGCATCCGTCCGGCCTCGTCGATCTGGCCAACGATGTCGGTTTGCGCGAATTCGATGGCGTGTCGTGGCGGGTCGTCCCCGGCACGGAGCGGCGGATGATGTTCAAACGTGGCGACCGATACGGCGGGGCGGGTTGATTATTGCGGGCCGAACCATTTTGGGCGGCTCGCCGTGGCGGCGGACGGTGCGCGGACGGCGCAGCCGCTGCGGGCGGCGCTGCCGGAGGCGGACCGCGAGGTCGGCGATGGGCGGGGCCTGGTGGTGCTGGGCGACAGCGTGTATTTCGCACCGACGGCGCGGGCGCTGGTCGTGCGCGTCGACGCGGCGGGTGGCGTGCACGTCATCCGGCTGCCGGGGCGCGTCGCAGGGATTATGCCGTGGGCGGGCGTGCTCTACGCGCTGGTGGGCGAGGCGGTTGATCGGATCGACGGCGAGAGCTGCTGATCGTGGCGGCGGATGGACGCGTGCTCGCGCGCTACGGCGAGGACAACGGGCTCGGTCCGGGGGCGGGCTACGTCGAGGAAATGAAGCTGGATGCCGACGGTGGACTGTGGGTGGCGTACGATGGCGGTGTGACCCGCGTGGAAGTGCGTGCACCGGCGGCGCTGCACGGGCCGTTGGTGGGCATGCGCAGCCGGCAGATTTTTGCGCTGACGCTACACCGGGGGAGACTCCAGGTTAGCACGTCGCAGGGTGTGTTTGTGCGCGACGTGGGGTCGGGACGGTTCACGCCGCTGACCGATGCGCCGGCCAACGTGAATGCGCTGGTGTCCACCGCGGAGGGGCTCATCGCGTGCGGGGCGCGCATGGTGTTGCTTCGCGACCGCGGATCGGCGGAGACGATTGATGCCGCGGGGCAATTTTTCGCGGCGTTGCGGCTGCCGCGCGACCCGGATCGCATCGTCTCGAGCGCGGGCGGGGCGCGGCGGGTTTACCGGCGCGCGGGCGGGACGTGGCAACTTGAAGGCGCGGTCCGCGGCGCCGTGGATCGGCTCGGGGGTCTCGTGCAGGACGACCTGGGCTGGCTGTGGGGCGTCCGGGAACCGCGGCGCGTGGTGCGGCTCGACTGGCGGCAGGGCGGGCGGCTCGACGCGGTGTGGGAGACGACGGGCGAGGCGCAGGGCCTGCGCGTGCTGACCGAGACGCCGGCCAACGGGCAACTGGTGCGGGTCGGCGGCGTGGTCACGCTGGGGGGCGGAGGCGGAGGGCGGCGGCACGACGGCGCGACGATCGCTTTGGGCTGGATACGCGGATCGCGGGTTGGGCGCCGGGGAAGGGGACGCAGTCCTTCCTTTCGCTCGGGGCGGAGGAGGTGCTCGTCGTGCGCCCGAGCGCCCCGCCGAAGCTCGGCCTCTCGCGGTCCCCGGGAGCGGCCGCGCGGGCGGTAGCGTGGGAGCCGTTCAGCGGTTTCGAGTCGCTCGGGCCGCGCGTCGCGTTGCGCGACCCGGCCACGGCTCCGCGCTGGCTGGGCGGGCAACAACTCGCCTCTTACGATCTCGGCCGGCCGCGCGTCGAGCGCACGCTGCCGGTGGCGCGGGGCACCGGGTGACGCCGCCGGACCTGACGGAACTCGGGCAGGACGCGGGAGCGCCGCCGGCTGCGCCCTGCGGTCCGCGTTTCCGCGGCGCGGTTTCAGCGCACGCTTCCGAGCGCCACACCCGTCGCCTGCACTTTGCGGCGGTAGATGGCGGTGCCGGCGCCGACGTAGAGATAGCCACGGCCCGGGCCCGAAAGCACGCAGCTCACTTCGCCGACCCCGGCGCGCGCCTTCGCCAGCACACCGCAAAGCCGGCCCGTGGGATCGAAGACTTGGATACCGAGGGCGGTGGTGACGTAAAAGCGGCCTTGTTCGTCGGTGGTCATGCCGTCACCGCTGGCGGCGGCAAGATACGGCGGCGGCTGCTGGCTCTTGAACTCGCCCTTGGGGTCGATCGGGCGGCGCATGGCCATCGTGGGCGCGCCGGCGTCGAGCGAGCCGTCGGCGTTGAGGCGGAACGTCCACACCGCCCCGCCGCGGTGCTCGCTCACGGCCAGCGTGCCTTGGTCCGGCGAGAGCGTGATGCCGTTGGGATTCGCGATGCCGCCGGCCGCGGCGCGGAGCGTCTTGGTGGCGAGAACGACGTGGCCGATTTCTTTCTTCGCCGTGTGCGTGAAGTAGAGGTGCCCGCTGGCCGTCACAACAAGGTCGTTGGGCTGCACGTCGGTGGCGATGACTTCGACCGCACCGGTGGCGGGTGTGATCGCGATGACGCGTTTCTTCGCGCCCTGGCAGGCGTAGAAGCGGCCGTCGGGACCGAATTTCAGGCCGCTCACGACTTCGTCGCTGAGTTTTGTTTTCGTGCCGTCGAGGGCGATCTTGTAGAGGCCCGGCGCGGTGCCGCGCATGTCGCAGAAATAAAAATTGCCGGCATCGTCGGTGGCGAGCGCATCGCCGAACCCGATGTTTTCCACGACGGGCGTCCAGCCTTCGCCCTCGAGAAGCAGACGGTGCAGCGTCAGGTCGCCGCCGAGGTCGCCTTTGGTGACGATGGCCGGCTTGGGGGTTTCCTTGCGCCAGAGCCAGCGGAGCGCAGCGGGGAAGACGGAGCCGCCGTGCGCGGAGCCGTGGCTGTAGCCCTCGGCGTAGTCGAAATGCACGTCGTAGCCCATATAGCGCAGGGCGGCGTGCATCTGCTGGTTCGCGATCGGCCAGTTGCCATACGGATTGTCGAGATCGCCGCTCACGTCTTCGAGGTAGACGCGGAGGGGCTTGCGCTCGGTTTTGCGGATGAGGGCCGGGTAGGCGTCGCCGCCGCGGAGATTCACGTAGCTGCCGACCGTCGAGTGGACCTTGCCAAATTGGTCGGGGCGTTCCCAGGCGGCGGTGAAGGCCGCGATGCCGCCGCTGCTGGACCCGCTGATTGCGCGCATCGCGGGATCTTTCGACACGGGAAACTGTTTCTCCACCTCGGGTAAAATCTCCTCGAGCAGCATCCGCACGTAGCGGTCGCCGAGGGAGTCGTATTCGACCCCGCGGTTGCTGAAGGTGGTGCCGGCCTTTTTGGCGGGATTCGCCGGGCGCGTCGGATCGTTGCCGGGGTTGACCATGACGGCGACGGTCACGGGCATCTCGCCGCGTGCGATCAGATTCTCGAATACGATCGGCACGCGGAAGTTGCCGGTGGGGTTGTGATAGTTGCGGCCATCCTGGAAAACCATGAGGGCGGCGGAACCGTCCGGCTTGTAGCCGGCGGGCACGTAGACCCACCACTCGCGCGTGGTGCCGGGATAAAGCTTCGATTGCAGCGCGGGCATCTGAACGAGCTTACCGGTGGGCACGCCGGGCTGCGGGGAATGGTCGGGCGTGGCTTTGAAGCCGTCGGCGGCGAACAGGCCGGCGGGCAGGGCGAACGCGAGGAGCAGAAACGAGAGAAAATGGCGGGGGCGCATGGGAGGATTGGGGGGGCGCTCAACGTTTAACGCTGAACGCCGAACGCTGAAGGAGGGAAGGGGGCAGGAGGGTTTCTGGGTTTTGGGCGTTCGAACGTCGAGCGTTCGGCCGCTCGGCGGCCGTTAGTTCTTCGGCCAGTCGCGCCACAGCCAGCGCAAGGTGTCGGGGAAGATCGCACCGCCGTGTTTGCCGTTGTGGCCTTCGGTGCCGAACACAAAGGTGTGGTCGTAGCCCGCATATTTCAGGGCGGCCGCCATGTCGTGATTGGCGAGCGGCCAGTTGCCGTGCAGGTTGTCGAGATCGCTGCTGCCGTCCTGCAGGAACACGCGCAGCGGCTTGGGTTCGGCTTTGGATTTGCGGATGAGACCGGGGTAGACGTGACCGCCCTGGATGTTGGTAAAGCTGCCGATGTGGCTGACGACTTTGCGGAAGGCGTCGGGGCGCTCCCACGCGACCGTGAACGCGGCGATGCCGCCGGAACTGTTGCCGCACACGGCGCGGCCGGCGGGATCGGCGGTGACGTTGAGGCCCTTCAAGGCCTCGGGGAGCAGTTCGTCGAGGACGAAGCGGGCGTTGGCGTCGCCGAGCGAGTCGTATTCGTAGCTGCGTTGGCTGCGCGCCTTCGCGCCGGGGGCGGTGGGGGCCACCGTCCCGGGGTTGATGCCGACGGCGATGGTCACGGGCATGTCCTTTTTCGCGATCAGATTGTCGAATACGACCGGCACGCGATAAGCGCCGGTCGCGCTCATCATGCCGCCGCCGTCGAAGAACACCATAAGGCACGCCGGTTTGGTCGCGTCGTAGTGGGCCGGCACGTAGACTTGGTAGTCGCGCGTGGTACCGGGAAACACCTTGCTGGTGCTGAACGTGCCGGTGCGGACGGTGCCACGCGGGACGTCGGCGCGAGGCTGCGAGTCGACGCCCAGCGTGTAGGCGTCGGCGGAGCGGAGCGAGGGGACCGCGAGCAACAGCAGCGCGGCGAGGAGCGGGGTGGGGAGGCGCACGCGGGAATCGCTACGCGGCGCGCGCGGCGCGTGCAAGCGGTTTGGTGCGCGCGCGGTGTCAGCCGGTCGGCCGCGGTCACGGGTCTGGCCCTGGCGACGGGGAACCGACGGGGTTGCGAGTTGAGCGGGCCGGACGGGAAGCGCGCGGCGGGCCGCGCCGGTCGCGACGTGGACGGTGCCGCCGACCGTGTCGGTGGAGACGAGCCTGGCCGAGGCGAAGTCTTCGCTGGTTTGCGTGACCAACGTGAAGGAGGGGCGCAAGGCGGGCGGCGAGTGCTTGGGTGTGGCGCGACAAACCCCTGCGCGGGCAAACCGGCGGGACCGCGGCAACGCGCGGCTGACGCAGGACGTTTGCCTTAGGTTTCCAAATCCAGCGCCCGATGCCGGCCGATTCCGGGGCCGGCTACCCGATCAGGCGCCGATGATTTCCTCGATCACGACGTGGATCGGCTGGTCGGGCGCGCAGTCCGCCCGCAGGGACACGAAGGCGTCGCGGTAGCGGTCGTAGATCGGCCACAGCGCGGTGCGGTCGGTCTCGGGCAGCGGAATGGTTTCGATCGCCGCGCGGGAGAAGAACCCGAATTTGCCCTCGGAGATGTCGGCCGGCAGCGCGGCGATCGGTTTCTTGCACCGGAAGAGAAACATCAGCCAGTGCGACTGCCCCTCGTAGGCTTTTTCCGCAATGATGGAAAAAAGATGGAGGTCGGCCGTGGTCACCACGTGGCCGGTTTCCTCGTGGGTCTCGCGGACGGCGCACTCGAAGGGCGATTCGCCGACGGCGGTTTCCAGTTTGCCGCCGATCGGACTCCACGAGCCGAAGTTCGGCGCCTTCGCCCGCAGCAGCAGCAGGTGTTCCCCCGCGGCATTTTCGAGGAAAACCAGGACGGCAATTTTGTAGGCGAGGGGATGTGTCGGCATCGAAAAAGGAAGGGCGGAACGCAGGAACCAAGTTTTGAGCGTGACCTCGCCGGAAGGGTGCTCAACGTTTTTCCCCCTGTGAATCGCGTTTCGCACAAGATCGTTCCCCTCGTGCTCGGTTGCCTCGCGTGCTTTTTCTGCACCGGGGCGACGGCCTCCGCGCCCACGGCGCCGGAAGTCGAGGTCACCACGGTCAAATTCACCAACCTGCGGGCGCCGACCGGCTCCGTCGGCAACTGGTATGAGGCGGGCATCGCGCTGGAGGTCCGGCCCCCGCCGAGCACGTCCGGGCGCATGGTCGCGCGGGTGCGCGTCACGCTCACCCTCGGCTTCGAACTGCCCGCGCCGACCGGCGGGGAGCGTCGGACTGAATTCTACCGCGCCGAAGCCGAGTGCGTGGCCCTTGAGACGGGCCGCGCCGACGTGCGGTTCTACCTGCCGCCCGAACTCGTCAAACGTGACCAGCTCCACGGCGATCCGAAATTTTGGGGCGTGGAACTCGCCGCCGGCGGGAAGACGCTTCCGGCGGGTCGCGCCAGTTATTCGACCTCGCTCCCGGCGGTGGAAGCCCGGAAAAATTTCCAGACCCGCGCCGCCGCTGCGGTCGCGGCCAACGACGGTCTCCTGCAGCCGCAATACCTCACGCCCTTCGTCAATGACTATCCCCGCGCCACGCCGTCATTTGTGCGCCGGGAGGTCCGCTAAAATCTCTGGCGATTTCCCGTAACTGAGTTTGCGCTTGCTGCGTCTCGCCGCATCTGAAATCGCCTCTACCTCTTTCTTCACCCCAAATATGCGTTCACCCCGGGTTCTAGCCGTTGACATTGGAGCAGGTCATGTCGCGTGCGGTGTGTTCACAGCCGGAGCTGCGGGACGCCTGGTGCTGCAGCAGTTCGCGATCGAGGCGCACAGCTCCGACCCCTCGCACGAGGCGCGCTGGGCCACGGAAATCGCCCAGTCTCTCGGGGCCGTCTCCACCCGCCACAAGCTCGGCGGCATCAGTGCGCTCGCCGTTCCCGGCCATCTGGCCCTGACGAAGTTCATCAAGACGCCGTCGATGGCGAAAGAGAAGCGCGGCA
>JBIKOK010000286.1:0-7937 GCA_044358025.1 Opitutaceae bacterium | reverse complement strand
CAGGATCACGGCCAAGACGTCTGGTTCCGCCACCTGCGCCTGCGCGAGATCCCCGCCACAGAAAAAATCACGCCCGATCCCGCCTTCCGCCCGCAGCCCGTCCCTCCCGCGGCGCTGGCCAAAGAGAAAGCCCGCGTCCGCAACCTGCTCGCCCAATCCGCCAGGAAAACCCCGCCGCCCCCACCCGCCAGGTGACCGCCCCATGCCCACCCCCGCTCGCCTCTCCCGCCTCCTGACTTGGTCCTTGGTCCTTGCGCCTTGGGCCTTCCCCCTCGCCTTCGCCCAGCCGGCGCCCCCACCGCACGCCGACCTCGCCGCTCTCCTCGCCCGCCCGATCATCGCGCCCACGCTCCCGCTCGCCGAGGTCCGCGCCTACACCGCGAGCCGCGTGCCCGCGATGCCCGCTCTCACCACGCTCGCCGACTGGAAAACCTTCGCCGAGCGCACGCGCCGCGACGTCCTTGAAAAAATCGTTTTCCGCGGCGACACCGCCCGCGCGTGGCGCGACGCGCCGGCCCGCGTCGAGTGGCTCGACACGATTCCCGGCGGCCCCGGCTACACCATTCGCAAGCTGCGCTACGAGGCCCTCCCCGGCCTCTGGATTCCCGCGCTCCTCTACGTGCCCGACCACGTTTCCGGAAAAATTCCCGTGCACCTCGCCGTCAACGGCCACGACAAGGACGGCAAGGCCGCCCCCTACAAACAACTCCGCTGCATCGCTCTCGCCCAACGCGGCATCGCCTCCCTCAACGTCGAGTGGTTCGCCCAGGGCCAGCTCCGCACCGACGGCTTCGGCCACTACCGCATGAACCAGCTCGACCTCTGCGGCGTAAGCGGCCTCGCCCCGTTCTATCTCGCGATGTCGCGCGCCCTCGACGCCCTCCTCGCCCTCCCCTACGCCGACCCCGCCCGCGTCGCCGTCAGCGGCCTCTCCGGCGGCGGCTGGCAGACCATCGTCATCAGCGCCCTCGATACCCGCGTCACCCTCGCCAACCCCGTCGCCGGCTACTCCAGCTACCGCACGCGCGCCGAATTCCCCTCCGACCTCGGCGACTCCGAGCAAACGCCCAACGACCTCGCCACCGTCGCTGACTACACGCACCTCACCGCCCTCCTCGCCGGCCGCTCCGCCCTCCTCACCTACAACGCCAAGGACAACTGCTGCTTCGCCTCCGACCACGCCCTCGCCCCGCTCCTCGCCGCCGCCGAGCCCGTCTTCCAACTCTACGGCCAGCCGCTCCGCCTCCGCTCCCACATCAACCTCGATCCCGGCACCCACAACTTCGAACGCGATAACCGCCAGGCCTTCTACCGCATGGTCGGCGACACCTTTTTCCCCGGCGACCCCCGCTACCGCACCGAAGAAATCGATTCCGCCGCCGAACTCAAAACCGCCGCCGACCTCACCGTCCCGCTCCCCGCCGACAATCTCGACTTCCACCAACTCGCCCTCGCGGCCGCCGCCTCGCTCCCGCACCCCGGCCCCGCCACCCGCGAAACGCTCGCGGCCGTCATCCACTATCAACCGCACGCCGTCACCGCTCCACCGCCCACCACCGAGAAGCGCGGCGACACCACCGCTGCCTTCTACGCCCTCCGCGTCGCCGACACCTGGACCGTGCCCGTCGTCGCCCTCACGCGCGGCACCCCGCGCGGCACGACGCTCCTCGTCGCCGACGCCGGCCGCAAATCCCTCGCCGCCCGCACCGAGCTCCTCCTCGCCGCCGGCCAACGCGTGCTCGCCGTCGATCCCTTTTATTTTGGCGAATCGAAAATCGCCCAGCGCGATTTCCTCTACGCCCTGCTCGTCGCCGCCACCGGCGACCGCCCCCTCGGCATCCAGTCCAGCCAACTCGCCGCCGTCGCCCGCTGGGCCCGCACCGAGTTCACATCCGCTCCCGTCGCCCTCGAATCCATCGGCCCCCGCCTCGGCGTCGCCGCCCTGATCGCCACCGCCCTCGAGCCCACCATCGCCACGCTCCACCAAACCGACGCACTCCCCTCCCTCCACGAGGTCATCCGCCAAAATTGGTCGGTCGACAAATACCCCGAACTCTTCTGCTTCGGCCTCCTCGAACACTTCGACATTTCCCCACTCAAGACCCTCGTCGGCCCCGCCCGCCTCAAGTGACTAGATCGATTCAATTTGGCGACAAGCTGTCGCCAAACTGCTGATCGTAACCACAACTCAAATCTCGCACAGCTTGTGCGAGAATCCGCGAACAGGTGCCGCTCCATCTCCAACTACCCACTGCGATCTGATCGCCCGCACGTCACTCATGGACTCCACCCCTCTCAACGCCGACTACGCCTCTTTTCTCACGGAACTAAAGAAACGAATCGTATCATCGCGCCTGCAGGCGGCACGTGCCGTGAACTGCGAAGCTATACTTCTCTACTGGGACATTGGGCGCGCCATCGTGAAAAAACAGGAGTCCGCCGGCTGGGGAGATGCCATCATCGACCAAATATCTCGCGACCTCCAGAGGGCCTTCCCTGACACCAGCGGCTTTTCTCCGCGAAACCTGCGTAGTATTCGCCAATTCTATTCCGCGTATTCAGATCCCTCAATTTGGCTGCAAGCTGCAGCCAAATTGCCTGCCCCCAAGTCCGGGACCCAATTTTGGCTACAGCCTGCAGCCAAATTAAAGTCCAGCGATCAGGAGCAATTTCTCCGAAGACTCGTGGCCGAAATTCCCTGGGGTCACCACCTCCTAATCCTCAACAAGCTCACCGCCCCCGCCGCCCGCCTCTTCTACCTCCGCGCCACCGCCCAATTCGGCTGGAGCCGCGCCGTCCTCCTCAACCAGATCAAGGCCCAAGCCTTCGAGCGCGCGAAGTCCGAGAAGAAGACCCACAACTTCGCCGTCGCCCTCCCCGAGCACTTCGCCGAGCAGGCCGACGAAATGCTCAAGAGCCGTTACAACCTCGAATTCCTCGGCCTCGCCCGCCCGATGCGCGAACGCGAACTCGAAGACAAACTCATCGGCCGCCTCCAGCACTTCATCTTGGAACTCGGCTACGGCTTCTGCTTCGTCGGCCGCCAATACCGCCTCGCCCTCGGCCAGAAGGAATACTTCGTCGATCTCCTCTTCTACCATCGCTTCCTGAAAACCCTCGTCGCCTTCGACCTTCACCCCGTTAGATAATTCCCGTGAGCACATTTTTCTACGTCTACGTCCTTCGCAGCACAGCGGACGGAGACTTCTACACCGGTTATACGCATGACTTGCGCAATCGGCTCGACGAACACCGCCGTGGCGCGGTCCCATCCACCAAGCACCGTTTGCCCATCGAACTCGTCTACTATGAAGCGTGCCTCAACCAACAAGACGCCACTCACCGGGAGAAATATCTGAAAACCGCATGGGGAAAACGTTACCTCAAGGCGCGAATGAAACGCTATCTAACGGGGTAAAAGTGGTCGCCTTCGAACCCGAGTTCGCGGGCAAAATGGATTTCTACCTCAATCTCCTAAACGAAAAGGAACGCGCTCCCGACGACCGCCCGTCCATCGGCATCATCCTCTGCGCTGAAAAGGACGACGTGGAAGTCGAGTTCGCCCTGAAGTCGAAGACCAACCCCATCGGCGTCGCCGAATACCAGTTACAGTCGAAACTCCCCGCCGAGTTCCGCGGCAAACTCCCCACCGCCAAACAACTCGCCGACGTCGTGCGCGAAGTCCTACCGGCTCGCCCAACCTCCTCTTCCACGTCTGCGTCCAAGCCGCCAAAAAAACCCCGCTAGCGTCCCCACTCCGCAAATCCCGCCCTCGTGCACCCCACCCCTCCTACCCCCGCTTCTCCCTCCAAAATCATCCGCCGCGTCCATCTGTATCTGGCGCTGTTCCTCACCCCGTGGATGCTCGTCTACGCCCTCAGCGGTCTCGTCCTCAACCACGGCGAAACGGTCCGCGGCTGGTATGGCGGGAAATTCCCAGACTTCGAAAAAATCGACGAGCGCCCCTACACCGCCGCGTTCTCCGCCGACGCCACCGCGCGCCTGATCGGCGCCCAAATCCTCGCCGACCTCGGCCTCGCCGGCTCCTTCCACGTCCAGGGCACGCCCACCCAGCCGAAACTCGTCATCACCCGCAACGCCGCGCTCACCGCCCACCGCGTCACCTACTTCCGCACGGAGAACCGCCTGCTCATCGAAAAACAGTCGCTCAGCGCGCCCGTGATGCTCAACCGCCTCCACTTCCGCCACGGCTACGAGCAGCCCTTCGTTTCCGCTAAAATCTGGGGCTTCGTCGTCGATCTCGCCATCGTCGGCATGCTGTTCTGGGTCGTCTCCGGAATTTGGATGTGGTGGGAAATCAAGCCGGCCCGCACCGCCGGCGCCGTCTTCGCTCTGCTCGGCTGCGGCGCCTTCGGTCTCCTGCTCGCCACCATCTGAAGAGAGCCCAGCCCCATGCCAAACTGGAACCTCCTCTTCCGCCGCACGCATCTCTACCTCGGCCTGCTGCTCATCCCGTGGATGCTCATCTACGCGCTCTCCACCTTCGTCTTTAATCACGGCGAACACTTCCGTCCCTCTCCCGCCGCCAAGCCGCTGTGGCTCCCGCTCTGGGAGAAAGACTACGCATTCGACGCCCCGGCCGACACCGCCGGCCTCCGCACCGCCACCCAACGCCTCCTCGCTGAACACGACCTCCCGGGCGCCTTCTTCGCCCGCCGCCAGGGCCAGCGTCTGAATATCACCGTCCAAAACTTCTGGCACCCGCGTCGCGTCACCTACGATTTCACGACGAAGAAACTCCGCGCCGAGGAGCGCCGCTCGACCGCCCTCGATGTCCTTGTCCGCCTCCACGAACGCACCGGCTACGGCCAGGGTGGCCCGCTCAACCACCTCTGGGCCTGCTTCGTCGACCTGTTCTCCGTCGCGACGCTCGCCTGGATCGCCACCGGTCTCTTTCTCTGGTGGAAACTCAGCTCGACCCGTCGCTGGGGTTGGCTCGCGCTCGGCGGAGGTTTCGCCACGTTCGCCACCCTTCTCCTCACTCTCTGATCCTTCCTCTCCCCATGCCTGCCCTCCCGCTCCGCCCGCTGCTCGCCTTCGTCGCCGCCACCCTCGTCGCGCCCCTCCTCTCCGCCGCCGACTCGCCGCTCGAAACGTTTTTCCGCCGGCACCTCGACGAGCGTTTCGCGCTCCATCCGCTCGAGGCCACCCAGCTCGGCGACCATCGCTTCGACGACAAACTCGACGACCTCTCGCCCGCCGCCCTCGCCAAATCCCTCGCGCACCTCAAAGCCGCGCGCACCAAACTCCCCCAGGCCATCGACCGCGCTCAGCTCTCCCCCGACGAGCGCATCAACTTCGACCTCTTCCGCCACGAACTCGATGCTGCGATTTGGCTCCACGAAAATACCCAGCCCTACGCGACCAATCCCCGCACCTACACCGACTACATCGGCGACAGCGTGTTTCTCCTCCTCTCGCAATCGCGCCTGCCGAAAGAAACCAACCTCACGAACGCCCTCGCCCGCATGCGGCAGATCCCCGCCATCGTCGCCGCCGCGAAGCAAAATCTCACGAACCCGCCCCGCGTCGTCCTCGAAACCGCGATACGCCAAAACCAGGGCTCCATCGGGTTCTACGAACGCGACCTCTTCGAACTCGCCGGCTCCACCCCGCAGCTCGCCGCGCTCAAAGCCGAGGCCGCCCGCGTCGTCCCCGTCTTGAAAGACTACCAGCAATGGCTGGAGCAAACCCTCCTCCCGCGCGCGACCGGCGAGTGGCGGCTCGGCGCGCAAAAATTCGCGCAGAAACTCGACTACACCCTCAACGCCGGCCTGAACGCCGACGAGGTCCTGCGTGCCGCCGAATCCGAGTTCGCCCGGGTGCATCAGGAGCTCTACGTCATCGCCCGCCAGCTCTGGTCGCGCTATTTTCCGACCGCCGCACTCCCCGTCGCCGACGAGGCCGGTCGCCGTACCACCATCGCCCGCGTGATCTCCGCCGTATCCAAAGAGCACGGCAAACCCGAAGAGCTCGTGACCGACGCCCGCGCCACGGTTGACCGCATCAAGACGTTCATCCGCGAAAAAGACATCCTCCGCCTCCCCGATCCCGACCGCTGCCAGGTCATCGAGATGCCTGAATTCCAGCGCGGCAATTCCCTCGCCTATATGAACGGCGCCCCGCCCCTCGATCCCGCCGCCCCGAGTTTTTACGCGATCAGCCCGCCCGCGAAAGACTGGGATCCCAAGCGCACGCAAAGCCTCCTCGAGGAATACAACCGCCACATGCTGCAGATCCTCACCATCCACGAGGCCTACCCCGGCCACTACGTGCAGCTCGAATACTCCAGCCGCGCCCCGTCCTACCTCCGCCGCGTGCTCCAATCCGGCGTCATGATCGAGGGCTGGGCCGTCTACACCGAGCAGATGATGCTCGACCAGGGCTACGGCGGCGGCGATCTCGCGCTCCGGCTAAACCAGCTGAAATTTTACCTCCGCGCCGTCGCCAACGCGATGCTCGACCACAAGCTGCATGCGCAAGCCATGACCGACGCCGAGGCGATCCGCCTCATGGTCGACGGCGCGTTTCAGTCCGAGGAAGAGGCGCGCGCCAAACTCATCCGCGCCAAACAAACCTCCACACAACTCAGCACCTACTTCGTCGGCCGCATGGCCCACGTGCGCCTGCGCGAGGACATGCAACGCACCCTCGGCGACAAATTCAGCCTCGGCCGCTACCACGAGGCCGCGCTCTCCCACGGCTCCATTCCCATGAAATACCTCGCCGAGCTCGTCCGCGCCAATCCCGCCGCCGCGGCGAAATAGCGGCCCTCTCCCCGTTGCCTCCGCCCGGCCCGGCCGGACCCCTCACTCCACCTTCACTTTCGCGTTCTCGACAATCAGCGCGTATTTATAGCCGCTGCCGAAATCCCGGTCGCTGGCGAGCGTGCCCGTCACCAGCACGAGATCGCCCACTTTGACGACCGCGTCCGTCGTCACTGTCAAATCGTTCGTGCCCTCCGCTCCGGAGCCGTCGCGCACGTGGAGCCAGTTCTTCCCCAAAATCCCGCCGTTGAACTTCACCACGCGACCGCGTACCGCGATGGACTTGCCGGCAAACTTCGCCTTGCCCGTGACAATCTCCGTCACCGTCTGGCCGCCGTCGGCCCGCTTGATGTTCGTCAGATCCGGTCCGACGGGAGCCGCCGCCGCCGGAATCGCCGGATGGCCTTTGGGCAATTCCCCTCCCGCGCCCGCCGTCGCACCGGCCCCCATGGCCGGAGTCGGCGCCGCCGGCTTCCCATTCACCTTCACGTTGCCGGAAAAATACACGACATCGAAGGTGCGGTTCAGCGTCTTGCTGGTGTAATTCTTCATGGGCATCGGATCGCTCACGACAACCTTGTCGCCCAGTTTCACCGCAAACTGCGGGGCCGCCGCCCACAACGTCGCGGTGCCGGTATCGATCTCCACATAAGTGTAGGTCGCGGCATCCATCGATTCGACCACGCTGCCGCTGATCACATTGGCCTGCGCCGGGGCGGCCGGCACCGGTTTCCCGCCCGCGCTCGCCCCACTCCCCGGAGTGCAGACCAGCGCCAAAATCAAACCACCCATCGTCAAAGGAGTTTTCATCGTCCAGCACGCAGCACGATGTTCCCCCCGTTTTCAAGGTTCTCCGCACAGAATGTGTCCCGCCCCTTCGGCTCCGGCCCGGCCCCGCCCGTCCGCAACGGCCCCGCCCCGTCCCGCCCCACGCCGTCCGGCCGCGGGGGGGGGGGGGGGACGCCCCCTCCCTGGTCCGCATTTGACGCCCCGCCGCGCGTGCGCCTCGCTCGCGCCTGCCCGGCCCCGCCCCGCCTCGGCCGGCCCCGCCCCGCGCCATCGCCCTCCACGCCCCCACCCACCCCGCCCATGCGCACCGCAGCTCGATTTCTCCGGCGACTTTGCCCCCTCCTGCTCTCGCTCGCGGCC
>JBIKOK010000077.1:0-26163 GCA_044358025.1 Opitutaceae bacterium | reverse complement strand
CCCGGGACCGTTGGCCATGGCGACGGTGGCGGCATTGTTCACGCCGGCCCGGTTGGCGGTGATATCGGTGAGCGAACCAATGATGGAGGGGCGGCCGTTGTTCACGTTGGCGTTGTCGTTGGCGGCGGTGAACGTGAGGGTGCGGTTCCAAAATTCGGAGTCGGCGTAGGTGTAGATGCCGGTGAGCGAAAGCGCCAGGCGGGGCGAGACCTTAAAGTCCACGGTGACGGTGGCGGACTCCTTCAGCACGGTGAGCGGACCGTCTTTGAACGCGATCGCGCGGACGACGAGCGGGCGGGTATCCGTCGCGGTGCTGGCGCGGCTGTAGGTATTGGCCATCTGATATTGCTCGGAGTAGGAGCTGGCGCGACTGGCGCTGGCGAGGAGGCCAAGGCGGTTGTTCAGAAACGCTTCGGAGTAGCCGAGCGAGTAGTTGGGTTTGAACTTTGTCTCCTTGCTCTCGCGATTGCCCCACGTGCGCTTGAGGTGAAATTCCTCCGCGTTAAAGTTCACGCCGACGTTGTAGTCGATGCGGCGGCCGCGGCTATCGAAGGCGCGGCGCGTGCGCATGTTGATGGTGCCGCCGGGGGTGTCGGCATCGGCTTCGGCGGTGCGCGTGAAATTCACGTCGATCGAGTCGATGGCGTTAATGGAGAAACCCTCGAAACTCGTGGCGCGGGAGGCATCGCCGCCGCCGCGGTTCGCGTCGGCACTGGCGGTGCGGACGCCGTCGAACGAGACACCCACGTATTGGGATTCCATGCCGCCTAGCGTGGGGCCGCGGGCCTGGGACTCGACGTAGTCGATGTCGACGCCGGGAAGATATTTCAGGAATTCGCCCACATTGCCGTCCGTCACGTCGCCAAAGATGTCGGCGGAAACGGAATTGCCGATGTTCATGCTGCGGCGCTGCTCCATGATCGCCTTCGCATTGCCCTCGCGCTCGGAGTCGACGGTGAAGGCCTGCATCTGCACGACTCCGTTTTTCGTGGTCGTCGGGCCGCTGTCGGTGCTGACGAGGTTGATCTCGCGCACGGCGGGTTGCCCGGCGGTGACGGTGAAGGTTTCCTTGACGGTGTTATAGCCGGAAAAAGAGATGGCGATGTTGGCCGGCCCGACGGGGACGTTGTTCAACTGAAACGTGCCGTCGCTCTCGGTGTAGGCGACCTGTTTGCTGCCTTCGAGACGGATCTCCGCATTGGCCACATAGGCCTTGGTGGCGGGATTGTAAACGCGGCCCTGCACGGAACCAGTGACCGTCGCCTGGGCCCACAGGGTGGTCCCGGCGAGCGAGACGCAGGCGAACGCGACGAACGCAATCAGGCGACGGAGGGAGGAGGGAAGCGGTTGGGTCATGGTCAGGTACACACGGGGCAGAGGGAATCCGCCCGCGAAAGCGGGACGGGCCGCGGAGTCGGAAAGAAATCCACTCAGGCCGCAAGCCCGCAAACCGCCGATGAGCCGCACCGGCCAAAAAAAAAAGCGCCAGCCCGAAGGCTGGCGCCGAAATTCCCGCCCAAGCTCTACCCGGCGATCAGAACTGGCCGCGCAGACCGAAGACCCAGTTCGCCCCGTATTCCTGCATCTGCCGCAGGTAGCGGTTGTCCCCTTCGGCGTAACCGGTCGGCGACTCGTACCAGAGCACCGGCATGCCGGTGAGATTGCGGATCTGCACGTAGGCGGTCAGCCGGCGGTTCACCTTCCAATTCGCCGAAACGTCAAACTGGGTGATCTCGCCGACGGTGCGGCCATAGGTACCGCCGTCCGGAATCTCCGGGCGCCAGACCATACCGACGGAGCTGCTGAACTTCTTGTAGGCGTAACCGAGGCGCGAGGAGACGCGGTGCGGCGCGAGTCCGCCGCGGCGGGCGTTCGCATAGGTGCGGGTGTAGGCGAGATTATAGCTGATGCCGCGGAGCATTTCGTGCGGCAAAAATCCGAGCGTCTGATTGTACGACAGTTCCATGTTCCGGAATTTCCGGAGCTGGGAGTTGTTGCGCGTCGCCCGGAAGATGTAGCCCGCAAAATCGGGATCCTCGACGCCGAACTCATCGGCGGAGTAGTCGAAGGTTTCGCGCAAATTGGTGATTTCGTTTTGGGACAAATCCAAGCTGAGCTGGCCGGGGGAACGGCCGCTGAAATAATACGCCAGCCGGGCCTGATACTTGGTGGTCTTTTCGGGCTGCAGCTCGGGATTGGGCGCGGAAACGCGGGAGTTGACCTCATCGACGACCCAGAGGCCGGTGAGATTGTCGATCGGCGGTCGGGAGATGCCCTTGTTGAAGCCGGCGTGAAATTCAAAATTCCGCAGAATATTATATTTGGCCGAGAAGGACGGGAACAGATTGCGATAATTCGAGGTGCGCGTGACCCGCGGCTGACTCTCGAACTGGTAGCGAAGACCCTCCAGTGTCTGCGCGCGACCACCGCTGGTGCCGGGCGCGTAAACCGGATATCCGGCCGCGAGCACTTGGGCCCGGAGCAGGGGGTCCCATTCGCGGACATCGTTTTGCGTGTCTTCGAGACGCGCGCCAAAACGGAGCTGCAGTTGGGAGGTCGGGCGGGCGTCGAACTGCGCGTAGCCGGACTTGATGGTCTGGCGGAACAGGCGCGGCGCAGCATAGGTATCGGTGTAATAATTTTCCGGCGTGGCCGTGTTGATGAACTTCTCGGGCTGCGCCCGGAAGAGGTCGGCCACGGCGTAGCGATTCACGCGGGGCGGCATGCCTTGGGTGCCATTGATGTTATAAACCGTCAGCGCGTTGGTCGTGCCCGTGTCGAAGAGATGGGGCGAGACGAACTGCGGGCCCACGTTGGCCCAGTTGCCCGTGGTCGCATTTTCGAAGGCACCCGTCGTGGGATTGGTGCGCACCGTGTTGCCATTGAGTCCGGTGTAAGACCAGACCTCGATATTGCCGTAGCCGCGGTGATCGCGGTTTTCTTCGTTCCACTTTCCGCCGAATTTGAGCGCGAGGGGAAACTTCCTGAGGGGCAGGACCCACTTGGCGTTCAGTTGGCCCGTCCAAATTTCGGTCGCCCAAATGTTGCTGCTGCTGTTGGCGCGCGTGCCGCCGTCGCGAGCGCCCGTATTGGTGAAACTGCGCAGATCATACCAATCGTTGCCGGTGGTCTGCCGGATGGTCCATTCCCAGGACTCGGCGTGAGGCCGGGTGGCGGTCCAGCCGCTCGCCACACCGCCGCCCTCCGAACTGGAGAACCCGCGCTCCAAGGCTTCGTAATTGTTCAGCGAGCGGGAATAACCGGCGGCCCCGTCGATGACCCACGTGGCGAGCTTGTATTCAAAGCGAGGGGAAAACGTCCGGGTGTAAGTCAGCTTCGACGCAGAGCCGCCGCCGTTGTTGAGGGTGGCGGCATTGGCCGTGCCTTCGCGGCGGGCGACGATCGTGGTCAGTCCGTCCCCGCCGACCGAATTGCGGCCGTTGTTGACGTTGGCGTTGTCGTTGGCGGCGACGAAAGTGAAGTTGCGGTTCCAGAATTCCCCCTCGGTATAGTTGTAGATGGCGTTGAGCGAGAGGACGAGGTTGCGGGTCGCCTTGAAGTCGGCGGTGAGCAGCAGGGAATCTTTCAAAATGAACTTCGGCCCGTCCTTGAAATCGATTTGGCGGGCGACCAGCGGCCGGGAGTCGGTGGCATTGGGCGTACGATTGTAGCCCACGTTCATCAGGTATTGCTCGGTGTAGGAGGAGGCGTGGCTGGTGCTGACCAAGATGCCGAGCCGCTGGTTCATAAACGATTCAGCGTAGTTGAACTCATAGTTGTGCTTGGCTTTGTGCTCCATCTTGTCGGTCGGCCCTAGGGTCTTCCGCAGGGTGAATTCCTCGTCGTTGAAATTCATACTGGTGTTGAAACCGTAGGAGCGGCCTTTGCGGTCAAAGGCGCGCTTGGTCTTCATGTTGATCGTGCCCGCCGGGGAATCGGCGTCGGACTCGGGGCTCGTGGTGCGGCTGACTTCGATGGACTCGATCGCGGTGATGGAGAAGCCCTCGAAGCTCGTCGCGCGGGAGGCATCGCCGCCCCCGCGGTTCGCGTCGGCACTGGCGGTGCGGATACCGTCGAAGGAGACGCCGACGTATTGGGAGTCCATCCCGCCGAGGCGCGGGCCGCGGGCTTCCGACTCGACGTAATCGAGATCGACCCCGGGCAGATACTTGAGGAACTCACCGACATTGCCGTCGGTCACATCGCCGAAAATGTCGGACGAGACCGAAGTGGAAATGTTCATGTTGCGCCGCTGGTCCATGATCGCCTTGGAATTGCCTTCGCGCTCGGACGACACGTTGAAAGCGGCCAGCTGCAAAACGTCACCGTCTTTGGCGACGCCCGCAGCCGGTGCGGCAGAGGCGCTGATCAGATTGATCTCGCGGACCGCGGGCTGACCCGCGGTGACGGTCAACGATTCTTTGACGGTGTTGTAGCCGGTATAGGTGACCGAAATCGCCGCGCTCCCGGCGGCGACACCGACGAACTGGAACGAGCCGTCGTTTTCGGAATAGGTCACTTGGTTGGTGCCGTCCAGACGGACTTCGGCGTTGCGCACGTACTCCTTCGAGACGGGATTATAAATCCGGCCTTGGATCGTGCCGGTGTTTTGCGCCTGAGCAGACAGGGCGGCCGTCAGCCAACAGCAGGCGGCCACGAGGAATTTCTGCCAGCGCAGAAGAGGGGTTGGGGAGGGGTGGGTCATGGGATGAAGAGGTCCACCCCCAGATTCACACCGACGCCGTGCGGCGCAGTCAGAAAAGGGGGCGGCAGGATAACGGACGGACGACAACCGAGGATTTGGGACCTGGCGGAAACCGTCGGTTGCAGCCAACGGTTTTCGTGAACGAAAAGGAAGTCACCCCGCACTGCAAGTGCTTTGATGGCGATTGGCCATCGCGGGGCGCACTCCACTTTACCGCCAGCGCCGCCCTCGGTGGGGCGGACCCTCCGCGGGCGGCGGATGGCCGATCGCCGCGTGAGTGGCCGAGCCCGCGCGCGGAGCGCACGGTCGGGCGGGGGCGCCCTGCGCCCGCACCGGCATCACGCCGCGCTCAGAACGTCCCCTTCACCCCGAAATTCCAGTTGGCGCCGTATTCCTGATACTGGCGGAGAATGCGCTGGCGGCGCTCGGCGACGCCGGGCGGCGTGTCGAACCAGCGGAGCGGCTCTCCGGTGATGTTGCGGCCCTGCACGTAGAGCGTCGCGCGGCGCGTGAGTTTCCAGTTGAGCGAGGTGTCGAACTGCAAAACGGCTTCGCGGAAGCGGCCATAAACGCCGTCGGGCCGCTCGTCCGTGAAGACGCCGCCGAGCGAGCCGTTGAACTTCTTGTAGGCGTAGCCGAGGCGGCCCGAGAGGCGGTGCGGCGCCATGCCGTTGCGGCGCTGGCTGGCGTAGGTGCGCGAGTAGGAGAGATTCACACTCGTGCCGCGGAAGCGCTCGGGGAGGAAGCCGAGGGTCTGGTTGTAGGAGAGTTCGAGGTTGCGGAAGCGCCGGGTCTCCGCGCTGTTTCGCGTGGTGCGAAACGTGTAGGTCTGGAGATCGGGATCCTCCTCGCCGAATTCCGAGGCCGTATAGTCGAAGGTCTCGCGCAAGTTGCGGATGTCGTTCTGCGAAACTTGCAAGGTGAGCTGGCCGGGCGCGCGGTTGCCAAAGTAATAGGCGAGCCGGGCCTGGTAGTTCTTCGAGCGTTCGGGCTCAAGATCGGCGTTGGGGGCCTCCACGCGCTGCGCGTCCTCCAGAATGTTGTAGATCCCCGTCAGCGAATCGACCGGCGGACGGGAGATGGCCTGGTTGAATCCACCTTGAAACTCGAAACTCGGCGTAAACCGATACTTGAGCAGCGCCGAGGGAAACAGATTCGCGTAGTCGCTGGTGCGGACGGCGCGGGGCTGGCTGAAGTATTGATATTCCAGACCGGGAATCGTCGTCGCGCGACCGGCGGCCGTGATGGGAAACCCGGCGGCGAGAACCTCCCGGCGCAGGCGCGGATCGTATTGCACGAAGCGGTTTTCCGTCTGCTCCAGGCGCACGCCGCCGCGCAGCGTCAGGCGGGAGACCGGGCTCACATCGAGCTGCGTGTAACCGGCGGTGACGGTCTGGCGGAAATTCCGGCGGTTGCCGATGAACGCGGTGTAGTAGTTGTCGACCGTGGCCACGCGCACGAAGTCCTGCGGTTGCGATTGGAAGAGCTCCCCAATGCGCTTCCGATCGGCCCGCGGCAAATTGCCGGTCACCCCCGCGCTGTTGGTGAACGTGAGCGCATTTGTGGTGCCGGTCTCAAACGGATGCACGGCCACGTAGCCGAGATTGGCCCAGTTGCCGTTGGCCGTGACAGCGGGAATGCCGGTCGCGGCATTGATGCCGGTAAACGTGTCACCGCCCGCCCCGACGTAGCGCCACAGGTGCCAGGGCGCGTAGTTGTTGTTCTTGCGGTTTTCCTCGGTCCACTTGCCGCCAAACTTGAGCACGGCGGGGAAACGACGGAGGAGCTGGAAGTTCCACTTGGCATTGGCGGAGGCGAGGTAGATCTCGGTGATCCAACGACTGTCGGCGCTCTGCACCCGGGTGCCGCCCGTCCAGTTCGCCAGATTGAACGGATCCGGGCCCGACGTCTGGCGGATGGTCCACTCGTGCGAATCGGCCCGCGGCCGCGTCGCCGTCCAGTCGACGGGAATCGAGAGGGTCTCGGCTTGAGAAAATCCGCGTTCGAGGGAGACGTAGCTGTTGACCGCGCGGGAGTAGTTGAAGCCGCCGTCGATGAGCACGGAGTCGAGCTTGTATTCGAACTTGGGCGAGACGGTGCGCGTGTAGTTCTCCAGCGCGGCGGTGCCGCCGCCGTTGTTGATCGCCGGGACCGTGTTTTGCGCGGTGCGCCGGGTGGCAAGGCTGAGCAAGCCGTCGCCGCCGATCGTGGAGCGGCCGTTGTTGACGTTGGCGTTGGAGTTGGCCGCGACGAAGGTGAAATTGCGGTTCCAGAATTCTCCTTCGACATAGGTGTAGACCGCGCTGAGCGAAAGCACGAGCCGGCGCGTCGCCTTGAAATCGGCGGAGAGCGAAAACGCGTCTTTCGCGATCATTTTCGGGCCGTCCTTGAAATCGAGCTGCCGGATGACGAGCGGCCGATTGTCCGCCACGGTGGCGGTGTTCACGGTCGTGCGGTTGTAGTCCTGCGTGAACGAATACTGCTCGGTGTAGGAATTGGCGCGGCTGGCCGTGAGCATGAGCCCGAGGCGCTGGTTGAGAAACGACTCCGAGTATTCGAGCTGCGCATTCGGCCGCCACTTGTAGCGCTCACGCTCGGCGGGGCCGAGGGTCTTGCCGAGCGTAAATTCCTCGGCGTTGAAGTTGAGGCTGAAGTTGTAGCCGACGGTGCGGCCCCGGCGATCAAACGCGCGGCGCGTGCGCATATTGATCGTGCCGGACGGCGAGTCGGCGTCGGACTCCGCACTCGTCGTACGGCTGATCTCAATCGATTCGATGCCGGTAATGAGAATGCTCTCAAAGCTGGTGGCCCGGGAAGCTTCCCCGCCGCCGCGATTGGAATCGGCGCTGGCGGTGCGCATGCCGTCCACGGTGACGCCGACATACTGGCCGTCCATGCCCCCGAGGCGCGGGCCGCGGGCTTCCGACTCGACGTAGTCGACGTCGACGCCGGGGAGGTATTTCAAAAACTCGCCCATGTTGCCGTCGGTGATGTCGCCAAAGACATCGGACGAAACCGAGGTGGTGATGTCCATGTTGCGCCGCTGGGCTTGCACGGCCTTGGCATTGCCTTCGCGCTCGGAGGAGACGCTGAAGGCCTGCAACTGCACGGCCCCGTCTTTCGTCGTCCCGGCCACGGCCGCCGCGCTGGTGAGAGTGATTTCGCGCACGGCGGTCTGGCCCGCAGTAATCGTGAACGACTCGGTCGCCGGCGTGTAACCGGAAAACGTCACCGTGATGGACGCAGCGCCGACGGGCACGCCGGGAAAGACGAACGTGCCGTCGCTCTCGGTGAACACGACGCGCTCGGTGCCGGCGAGCCGCACCTCGGCATTGCCGACGTATTCGCGCGAAGCGGGATTGTAGACGCGGCCCTGAACGGTGCCGGTCGCCGCGGTCTGGGCGAGGGCCGCCGCCGCGGCCGCGAACCAGCACAGGGCGAACAAGGAGGATTGGCACCAGCGAGTCAGCTGGCCACGGAGGGATTTAGTCATGGGGTAGGTCAGGTGGACGGAAACCAGTTGGGGCGAGGCGATCGCCGATTGCAGCCAACGGTCACCCTGCCCACCGGGCAGCAATTCCGTCCTCACGGCAAGCCACAAGGCACGCAATCGCCGCGGTCTCGCCGGCGCGGGTCCGGAATTGCCGTCGCCGGCCCTAGAACTGCCCTCTCAAACCGAGGACCCAGTTCGCACCGTATTTCTGCATTTCGCGCAGCGTGCGGCTCTCACCCTCGATCACCCCCGGGGGCGACTCATACCAGACCACGGGGACGCCCGAAATATTGCGGCCCTGGAGATACGTCGTGAGCCGGCTGGTCAGCTTCCAGTTCAGAGACAAATCGAACTGCGTGAGCTCGCCGCTGAAGCGACCGTAAATCCCGGTGTCACTCGGCGTATCGGGACGCCAGACCATGCCGAGGGAGCCGCTGAATTTCCGGTAGTTGTAGCTCAGGCGCGACGAGACCCGGTGCGGGGCGAGCCCGGCGCGGCGGCCGTTGGCATAGGCGCGGGTGTAGGCGACATTGAAGCCGATTCCGCGCAGCGTTTCGTAGCGCAGGAAGCCGAGGGTTTGGTTGTAGGCGGCCTCCAGGGTGCGGAATTTCCGGAGCTGCGCATTGTTGCGCGTGGCGCGAAACGTGTACCCGGCAAAATCGGGATCATCGACGCCGAACTCCGAGGCGGAGTAGTCGAAGGTCTCACGGAGATTCGTAATTTCGGTCTGCGACGCGTCGAGCGTGAGCTGGCCGGGCGAGCGCCCGCTGAAATAATACGCGAGCCGGGCCTGATAGCGCTTGGCGTACTCGGGGAGCAGCCCGGCGTTGGGGGCGGAGACCCGGGAGTTGACCTCGTCCACAACCCAGAGGCCGGTGATGTTGTCGATGGGCGGCCGCGAGATGCCCTGGTTGAAGCCGGTCTGAAACTCGAAATTGCGCAGGATATTGTATTTGGCGGAAAAGGACGGGAACCAGTTGTGGTAGCGCGAACGGCGGGTGAGGCGCGGCTGGCTTTCGAACTGGTAGCGGATGCCCTCCAGCGTCGTCGCACGGCCGCCGTTCGTGCCGGCGGCATAAACGGGGTAGCCGGCGGCGATCATCTGGGCGCGCACCAACGGATCGAACTCGCGCACGGCGTTCGCCGTCTCCTCAAGCCGGACACCGAAACGGATCTGCAACTGCGCCGTGGGGCGGGCATCAAACTGGGCGTAGCCGGCATTCACCGTCTGGCGAAATTTCCGCGGGCTCGCGTAGTAGTCGGCATAGTAGTTCTCCGGCGTGGCGGTGCTGACAAACTGCTCGGGGTGCGCGTGGAAGAGATCGGCCACCGCGTAGCGGTTGACGCGCGGGGCCATGCCTTGGACCCCGTTGACGTTGAAGAGGGTCAGGCCGTTCGTCGTGCCCATGTCGAAGGCGTGGGGCGAAATGAATGCGGAGCCGACGTTGGCCCAGTTGCTCGTCGTGGCATTTTCATACGCACCGGTCGTCGGGTTCACCCGGAGGGTGTTGCCGTTCAGGCCGACGTAAGACCAGATCTGCGTGTTATTGTAGGTGCGGTTGTCGCGATTCTCCTCGTTCCACTTGCCGCCAAATTTTGCGGTCACGGGGAATTTCCGGAAAGGCAGAACCCATTTGGCATTGAGCGCGCCGGACCAAATCTCCGTAGCCCAGAGATTGGTGGTGTTGTTGGCGCGCGTGCCACCGTCGCGGGCGTTCGTATTGGTGAAGCTGCGGAGGTCGAACCAGTCGTTGCCGGAGGTTTGGCGGACGGTCCACTCCCACGACTCGGGATTGGGGCGGGTGGCCACAAAACTCCCGGCGGCGCTGCCGCCTTCGGAACTGATGAAGGCGCGCTCCAACGCTTCATAGTTGTTGAGCGAACGCGAATAGCCGGCCGTGCCGTCGATCACCCAGGTGTCGAGCTTGTATTCGAACCGAGGCGAAAACGTGCGGGTGTAGGTGAGCTTCGAGGCCGAGCCGTCGCCGTTGGTCAGCGCGGCCACCGTGTTCGTCTTGCTGGTGGCCGTGCTGCCGCTCGCGACGCGTGTGGCGACGATGGTCGTCACGCCGTCGCCGGCGATGCTGGCGCGCCCATTGGCGACGGTCGCGTTGGCATTGTCGTTGGCCGCGACAAACGAGAAGCTGCGATTCCAGAATTCCCCCTCCGTGTAGGTGTAAATCGCGTTGAAAGAAAGCACGAGCTGCCGGGTCGCCTTCCAGTCCGCGGTCAGCAGCAGGGAATCCTTGAGGATGAACTTCGGACCGTCCTTGAAGAAGATCTGCCGGGTGACCAGCGGACGCGGGTCGTTGACATTGGCGGTGCGGTTGTTGTCCGCCCGGGAAATGTATTGCTCCGTATACGATTCGGCGTGGCTGGTGCTCACGAGAATGCCGAGGCGCTGATTGAGGAAGGCCTCGGCGTAGTTGAATTCGTAGTTCGGCTTGACCTTGCTTTCCTTCTTGTCGGTGGGCCCGTAGGTCTTGCTCAGGGTGAATTCCTCGGCGTTGAAGTTGAGGCTGGTATTGAAACCGTAGTGGCGGCCTTTGCGATCGAAGGCGCGCTTGGTCTTCATGTTGATCGTGCCGGCCGGTGAATCGGCGTCGGACTCGGGGCTCGTCGTGCGGCTGATCTCGATGGACTCGATGGACGTGATGGAAAAGCCCTCGAAACTGGTGGCGCGCGACGCATCCCCGCCGCCACGGTTGGCGTCGGCGCTGGCGGTGCGCATCCCGTCGAACGAGACGCCGACATACTGTCCCTCCATGCCGCCGAGGCGCGGGCCGCGCGCTTCGGATTCCACATAGTCGAGATCAACCCCCGGAAGATACTTCAGAAACTCGCCCACATTGCCGTCGGTCACGTCGCCGAAAATATCGGAGGAGACCGAGGTCGAGATGTTCATGTTGCGCCGCTGGTCCATGATCGCCTTGGAATTGCCTTCCCTCTCGGACGAGACGGTGAAGGCCGCGAGCTGGACGACCCCGTCGCCAGGCTCGGGCCCCGCGGCGGCGGCCGTGCTGATGAGATTGATTTCGCGGACGGACGGCTGACCGGCCGTGACGGTCAAGGAATCCTTGACGGTATTATAGCCCGCATACGTCACCGTGATTGCGGCGGTGCCGGCGGGCACGCCGGAAAACTGGAACGAGCCGTCGCTCTCGGAATAGGTCACCTCATTGGTACCATCGAGGCGGATCTCGGCGTTGCGGACATATTCTTTCGAGGCCGGATTGTAGATCCGGCCCTGAATGATGCCGGTGCGGCTCGGCTGGGCGCAGAGGCCGGTGACGAGGAGGAGCCAGCCGAGCGTGAGCGCGGCCAATGCCGGGAAGCAGCGACGGGAGGAAGGGATCGTTTGCATGGGTCGGGTGTTTTACGGCAGGAAGACCGGCGCAGCGCGGGCGACTCCCGCCGAGGGGGCCACCGGCGGATTTCGCCGCGGGGAATTTTTTCGCTGAAATAACCCCCACTATAGACGCACCCGCCGCCCTTGGCTGGGCACAGCTTGCCGGAATATGCGCGTGCCTTGTCACATGCCTGCGACGATGGTCGCCCACCCGCCGTGGCCGCCCCGCGCCGCACCCGCCCCCCCTTTTGCCGCGAAACAGGCATCGCCCGAAGACCGCGGCGGTGTCTGCACCGGTTGGTCGCCAGACCGGCAGGTCCAGGGCGGAGCCCGTGGCCGCAACGATCTCCGCACCGACCCACTCCTGACCGCCCACCTCCGCCTCGTCGGCGAAGCCGGCAAAATATGGCCCAGGCCGGCGGGACGTCGGCGAACCGCTTCGCCGCCCACCCCCACGCGCGGCCCGCCGGGCGCGTCAACAGCCGGGGCGCCCGCGGCGGTGGCGAGATTTCCGCACGCGCGTGGACGGGTGGCCAACTCACCGCGGCCACGCTCAGCCCCAAAATCGACGGCATCCTCCGCGTGCGTGCCCGCATCCACTCGCCCGCCCCGCCGGCGCGGCCCTCGTCGCCGCCTCGGGCGAAAACCCCCACCCGCTTTTCTTTACGCCCCCGCCTCCCGCCCGGCTCATCTCCCCTGCGGCGAAGCCCTCCCCCTCCGCCCCGCCGAAAGAATTCGCTCACGACGTCGTGACACGCCCCGGAGAAACGCTCACGTTCCGGGCCGCTCCCTGAGCCCCCCGTGCGTTTCAATTTCTTCAAAATCCTTGGCGTCCTCTTTCTCCTGCTCACACTCTTCATCGCGTGGCGCACACGGCGCGACATCGCGACCGGGGAAACCCAGTGGGGCCGCGCGCTTTTTCAGCGCTCCGCGCCCCTTCGCCGCTTCGAGTCTCCACTGCGTTACTGGGTGGCCACGCTGCTCAACGTCCTGGTCGTACTCCTCTTCGCCCTCGCCGCCGTCTTCATTCTGCGGGTCGGCGTATTGCGGCTGGCCGGACGCTGACCTGCGCCGCGCGGTGCGACGTTCTTACGCTGGTGCGGCCGGGGCCTCCGTGCCGCGCCCTCATTTCCGCGCTCCGCCCTAGGAACCGAGCCCCTTCGGGCCGATTACGACGCGGGCATCGAATCGGGCGTCGACCAGCTCCGCCTGCGTGATCGCCCTCTCGCCGCCCATGCGCACGTTTTTGATGCTACTTGCCGGGACCACGCGCACATTCTGCAACGCCGCCGGATCCACCGCCGCGGTGAAGAACGGCTGCACCTGCAGCGCCTCCGGCGGAAATCGGCCTCCATTTGCCTGCATGTATTCCTTGAGCGCCGGCTGGAGCAGCGCGCCAAAGCGGGCATAGGCCGAGTTTCGCAGACGGGCCATGGCGTTCCGGAAGTCCTCGGCCGACTCGAGCGGTCCCTCGACCGCGGCATACCAATCGGCCTCCGTCGCGTAGATGAGCTGCGGGATTGGCTGCTCCGGCAAGCGTTGCAGCGTCTCCTTGAGTGCGCCGACCCGACCCGCGATGCTGTCCGCCGCGGCCGGTTTGCTTCCCGTCGCCCGCTGCAACCGGACAATCTCCTGCCGCGCCCTGTCCAACTCGCGGGCGAGTCGATCCCGCTCGCCAGCATCAACCATCGGGGCAACCGGCGCCATGCGCAGAACCGCGGGCGCCGCGGGTTTCATTCCGCCCAGCTCATCGATCCGCTTCGCCTGAAAAATAACGACGCCCACCCACACGGCGATGACGCTGAAAAAGACTGAGGTGGATTTGAGCCTGACGCACGCGAGACCGACTTCAGCCAACGCCAGCAGTTAAGGCCTCCCCAACGATCGGAGTCGAGCCGCCGCGCGCGCCGCGCCTCTGATCGCGCCAAGCCGCGTCGCGCAACGCTCGCCAGCCTAGTCACCCTTCGGTCCCGGCTCCGCCGCAGCCCACACGACGAGCCAGCCGCTCTGGTCATCCACGTAGACGACCGACGACGCGTCGCCCGGCACCTCGACAAACTCCGCGCGCGCCATCGCCTGCGGTCCATTTTCGTCGGTCCAACTCGGCCCGATCAACGCGACCGCCGCGAGGGCCGCCGCAGCCCCGAGCGGCAGCGCCCACCGTCCGAGATTCCACCACGCCTGCACCGCCGTCGGGCGCGCCGCGCGGATCTCGCGATGGATCTCCTGCCAGGCGCGTTCCTCGTCGGGCACCGCGACCCGCGCGGCCGCCATTTTCAACCCCGCCGACACCTCCGCCAGTCTCACCTGAAACTGCCGGCACTCCGCGCAGCCCGCGACGTGCGCCGCGAGGCTGGCGCGCTCGGGGCTGGCGAGCGCTCCGTCGCGTTCGGCGGACAGCAGGCGTTGGGCGGAAGGGCAGTTCATGATCTTAATCCGTGGCTCGATTCGGCGGATGCGGGTGCTCCGCTTCAACCCCGGCCACGACCGTGGCCAAAATCATTGTGCCCATGACCGTGACCAAAATCGCCCGGCCGTCCCGCGTCGGCGACCCACACGCGATCGTGCCGATAGGTGAAGTAGCCGGGCCGCAGTGTGCGGACGTCGCGGCCATGGTGCCCGCGACTGACGATCCACTCGGCCGGCACCCACACCTTCACGGGCACCTCCGTCCAATACCCGCGCGGTGCGGGCGGCGGGCAGGCGTCCCGGTAAACCGGCGCCGGCCGGCCGTGCCCGTAGCCGTAACCATAACCCGGCGACGCGGGCACCACCACGACCGGCGCGCCGCGCGGGGCGACGATCACGGGACCGGGCCGGGATCCGATTCCGATGTTGAGGTGAAAATCAGTTCCGGCCCGCGCAGGGGTGGCGAGGCCGGCCAAGCCGCTCACGGCGGCGAAAACAGAAGCGAGAACGTAGGTGGTCTTCATGATTTTGAGTGGGTTCGCTCCTTCGGACGAACCTCGCCCCCCGTTTATTCACTTTTTTTCGCCCCGCTGGAGAGTAACGCGCATTCCGTTGCGGCCCAATGGCTAATTCGCCACCAAAATCACCGCCCACACCTCGCCACCCTTGCCGTGGGCGGGTCCGCCGAGCACGGCCGGCACCCCCGGGCGCAGCACCAGCCCCGTGTTCATGAGTGAGCGCCCGCCGTCCTGCCAATTCACCTTCAGACGCACGCCCTTGCCGTCGGATTTCTCCGCATCGAGCTCCAGCGTGTGCCCGCGCCCCAATTTCACCGTGGCCTTCCCCGCTCCCGCCAACGAGGCCGTACCTTCACCCGCGAGCGTGTAACTCTCGAACCGCAAAATCCGGCGCAGCGTCGGCTCGTAGGCCGAGAGTCGCGCGTCGGATTCGCCGCGCTGGTTCGACGCCAAGACCAACATCGCGCGCACGGACCCGGGGCCGCCGTCGGCCGCGAACCCCACCACGCACCCGCCCACCAGCACGGCGGCGAGACCAACGACTTTCAACAGGATCGATTTCATGGGAGTTCTCCGAGTTTTTTGACCAGCAGACGACGCGCATTAAACAGCCGCGACATGACCGTGCCGGGCCGACAATCCAGTTGTTGGGCAATCTCTTCGTAGGCCAGGCCGTCGACTTCGCGCATGATCAGCACGGCCCGATGCTTCGCCGGCAAGGCCGCGATGGCACGCTCGAAACGCGCCGACCGCTCCGTGCCTTCGAGCGCCTCGCCCGGCTCCGGCCCCGTCGCCGCGGGCTCGATCGTCTCGCCCGTTCGCTCGTTCGTCCGAAACGGCAGAAACCGCGTGAACCAGCGCCGTTGTTTCCGCTGCTGATCGATCGCGCGCCGCGTCGCCACCGCGTAGAGCCACGTGGAAAATTTCGCGTCTCCGCGATAGTCTTTCAGACGGCGCCACACCGTCACCCAGATCTCCTGACAAACGTCGCGCGCATCGTGCTCGTTCCGCACGATCCCGACCACCCGCCGAAACACCGCCTCGTAATGGGCCCGCACCACTTCGCCGAACGCCGCCTCGTCGCCCGCCTGCGCCCGGCGCACCCGCTCCACGTCATCGTCGTCGGCGGCGCCGGCGCGGGCGCGGGCGATGGGTTCGGCGTCAGCCACAGGGAACGAAAAGACCGGTTTTGCGCCGCGACGTTCCGCCACGCCGCGACCGGCGCACCGCGCCCGGCTTGCCGACGCACTGCCGACGGTTGCACCCGCCGGTCGAACCGATCGCGGAAACGTCAGAGGAGGCGGGCCTGGGGCGGCGAGAGGTGCAGGATTGGATTGACGCGGAGACTGCGCCGCGCGCTCTCTGGACAAAAGCTAAAACCCGCGAACCTTCCGGTGCGTCAACCCTCCACCGCATTCATCGCCATGCCCGACGATCCCACTCCACCCCGTAAACACTACAAATTTAAGACCGCGGAATTCGCCAGCATCAACGAGGTGCCCACCCATCTGTCGCTCACCGAGGCCCAGCCCAAGCCCGATCCGGGCATTGTTCCGAGCACCAAGGTGCGCATTGACGTCCGCGATCTCGTCCGCGCTTCCCTCGTGAAGCCGGCGGCAACACCCGCCGCGCCGCCGACCACGGGGTCCACCGCGCGGCGCAACGAGGTCCACGCCCTGCTTCAGGACAACCTCACCCGCGCCGACGCCGCCGGCCTTAACGAGGTCTCCCCCGCCCCGAAGCCCCGCGGCCGCCGCAAGCGCGACTACATCGTCACGCTGGTCGCCGGCAATTTCGGCTTCGCCGTGCTCGCCGGCCTCTCCGGCTTCAACGTCGTCGGCACCCTGTTTGCCGTGGGCGGCATGGTGCTTTTCAGCTGCGCAACGACTTGGATCATGTGGTTCGTGATGGACGACTACTGACCGGGTGTGCGCCGTTTCCTGCGGCCTGCCCCCTGCTGTTTCGAATCCCCATGCCCGACGAACCGGATCCGCCGCGAAAATTCTACGGCTTCAAGCCGCGCGAGTTTGCCACGGCCAACGCCCCGCGGCCCGCCGCGCCGCCGCCCGCTGCGGCACCGCTCCCCGATCCCGGCATCGTCCCCGTTCACGACGCCCGCATCGACGTACACGACCTCCACCGCGCCGCCGCAACGGGACTGCCGCTGCTCTCCGCCCCGCCGTCGCCCATCCGGGAAAACGACGTCCACACGATCCTCCGCGCCAACCTCGCCGTGGCCGACGCCGCCGGCCTCAACGAGGTCAAAATTGATCCCCGCCACCGCACGCCGCACCAACGCCGCGTGCGCCGCTGCTGGATTCTGCTCGTCGCCGTCAACGTCCCCTTGGGCACCCTGGCGTGGAAAACGAGCCATCCGATGACTCAGGCGTCGGCCTACTTCTTCACCTTCGCCGTGGCTGGCATCGCCCTGTTCACCGCCCGCCTCGTCTGGGAAACGTTTTTCCTCAACACCGACTAACCCGCGCGCCGCCCCAGCAGCTCCCACATCAGCACCGCGCCCGCGACCGAGACATTGAGCGACTCCATTTTGCCGCGGCCCGGAATCGTTACGAGCCGCGTGCAGGACGACGCCACCACCGGCGTGAGCCCGTGCTCCTCGTTGCCGAGCACGATCGCCACGGGCTTGCCCGCCGCGCCGGGCGCCGCCTCGGGCCGTCCACTGCGCGTCGCGGCGCCGACCACATCGTAACCCGCCGCGGCGAGCTCGCGCACGCACCCGACGAGATCGCGCGTCTGCCACACTTCGACGACCTCCAAGCCGCCTTCCGCCACGCGATGGGCCGCCTCGGACGGCTTCGCCGCGTTCGGGTGGTCGGGAATCACGATCCGGGCCACGCCGAAAAACGCTGCCGTGCGCGCGATCGCGCCGAGATTGTGCGCGTTGCCGATGCGGTCCAGCACGAGCACCGCCTCGCCGCGCCGGGCCCACTCATGCACATCCGCCGCCGTCGGCACGCGCAACACCGGCGGCGTGACGACCGCGACGACGCCGCCATGGTGCAGCGACCCGGCGACCTTCTCCAACTCCGCAGACTCCACCTGCCGGTAAATTTTTTTCGCCCCCGCGAGCACCTTGCAGATCGCGCCCACGCGCTGCCCCAGCGCCGCCTCGTAAAACAGCCGCTGGATCGAGCCCGGATCGCGTGCGAACCGCGCCTGCACCGCCGCGAGCCCGCAGAGCCGCAGCTCCTTGGGTTCTTCCCGGACCGCCGCCGGCTGGCTCGTGGGCGCCGTCTTGGCCGCCGCGCGCGCCGCCGCCGCCCGGGCCGCGAGGGAAGGATGAAAACCAAGCCGTGGATTATGAGCCATCCCCCACCCTGACCCACCCGCCGCCCCGAAACCAAACAAAAGTGAAAATCACGAACCCGCTCAGCGCAGCGGCAACTCGCCCACCACCGTAAATTCCTCGCGGTCGTGATAAAGGTGGCGGATGCGGAAACCGGGGGCGTGCCTCGCGAACGGCGAATCCGGCGCGCGCAGTTCCCGCAGCAACGCCACGGCGTCCACGCGGCCGATCTTGAAATTGATCGCGAAACGCCGGCACCAGCCCTGCGCCAGCCACGGCGTGACGATGTGCTGCAACACATGGTGCGGCTCCTCGACCAAATCGCAAAACAGCCAGTCGAAGCTCTCGCCCGCCCGCGGCGCAAACTTGAACGCGTCCTCGCACAAATGCTCGATCCGCGGATGATCGAGCGCACCGCCCTTGAGCGGGCCATTGTCGATCGCGACGACGCGCGCACCGCGTTTCGCCGCGCTGTAGCTCCAGCCTCCGGGCGCCGCGCCGAGATCGCACACCCGCTCCCCTTCCCCCGGCTCCCGGCCCAAAATGATGTAGGCCTCCTCGATTTTCAGATACGAGCGCGACGGCGCGAGCTCGTCGTCGGCCATCCGGCGCTGGCCGTGCACGAAGGCGTCGCGCGCGACATACGCGCGGCCGAAATCCACGAAATACACCCACAGCCCGCGCGCGCCGGCGGCCTGCGCGCTCACGCCTCGCGGCACGTCCGCCACCGCCAGCTTCGCCACGCGCGAGAGTTTTTTCTTCAACAGCTCGCCGCACGCCGACTCGACCGCCGAGAGGCGCCGGCCGAGGCCGACGGTTTCCGGCGGCCCGAGCCACACGTTCGGCCACGCCGCCTCGATCCGCTCCCCGCGCAGGCTCGCGAGAAAATAGTCCGCCACGCGCGCCGCGAGGGCGTTGACCGATTCGCCGCGCACCTCCACTGGATCGCGCAACGTGAGCCAGGGGAACGCCAGCGTCTCGGTCGCGACCGTGACGTCGGTCCGCACCCAGCCCGGGCCCTGCTCGACGGCGGGCGCACCCGCGTCCGCCAGCTCACGCACGAGCAGCGCTTCAAATCCCGATTGGCAGGTCAGCAACATCCCGGCGAACGTGTCCGCCCCCCGCCGCGTCGCGAGCGCAAAAAAGCCCGGGCCTGCGGCCCGGGCGGGTTTGGTTGAGAACGAGCGGGCGGAAACCGGCGCTCAGCTCTTCTCCACTTTCGCGCCGGATTTCGTCCAGCCGTCGATCCCGGGCGCGTAGTGCTTCACGTTCGTGTAACCGAGCGCGACGGCGGCGCTGGCGGCGGCCTGGTAGGCACTGCACTGCTCGTTACCGCAATAGGCGACGATGAGGGCCTTCTTGTCCTTGGGCAGCAGCGCCGCCAGTTTCTTCCCGCTGGCGGTGAAATCGATCGCGCCGGGGATGCGGCCTTCGGCGAAAGAGTCGCTGCCGTTCACGTCGAGGACCGTCACGGCCTGCTTGGCAATCGCCGCCTGGAGGTCGGCGTGCGAGATGGCGGGCACTTTGCCCGAACCGGCGTACACCGCGACTGCGAGGCAAAGGGAGGAGAGGAGGGTAACGAGTTTTTTCATGGGAGCGCGTACCGTAGTAATCGGCGCACGTTTCGCAAGTGAGACCCTCCGTCGCCCGGCGACCGAGCTAAACCACCTCGCACGCCCCGCCCGCACACGCGACCACCTGCTTTAAGTCGGTGATGTCCTCGGATTCCTCCAGCGTCGTGTAGTCGACGCTCAGGTGGGAGAGCGCGTTCCACTTCGCGATATCGGCCGCGGTGACCACGCCCTCGCGCGGGGCCTGCTGATAGACCTTGTCGCCGCAATCCTGCAGCATCGCGATGCCGGTAAACGCATGACGGTGCGCCCACACGAAGTCCGCCACCGCCGCCCACTCTTCGGGCCGCACGGAGATCGTGCAGGATACATTGTGGTGGAGCCCCGGCGACGTGTCCTCGTGGCGCCGGCCCGCCTGCACCCAGTTCTCCTGCACGAGGCGGACATATTCCAGGTGCTTCACCGCGGAAAGATCCTCGCGGTAGATGCCGAAGTCCGGGCCTTCGACGGGAAACGTGATCACCTCCGTGCGGCCGTTCGGATCGTAAACGCTCTGCTCGATCATGTGCGGGTTGCTTTTGCGGAAATGGAGGTAGACGGGATCGTGGACGTTCGCCTGCACGCGGCGAAAATAACGCGGCGCGTGGTGCGGATGCAGCCCGCTGCTCGTGCCCAGCAGCAGACTCGCCGTGCCTTCGGGCTTCACGCAGGTCGTGCGGGCGGCCGGCCGGAGGCCAAGCGCGCGCGCGACCACCGCGTTGACCGCCTTGACCACGGCGGCGCCCGCGCGGAGCACCCCCGGATCGAGCAACACCCCCGGCCGGTCGAGAATGCCGCAGAGCGACACGCCCAGCAACGCCTCGCGCTCGGTGATCACGCGCGACACGGGCGAGAGATAACCGAACTCCGTGTAACCCGCCTGCAGCGTGCCGATCAACGCGGCGTGCACGCAGAGCCGGTAGAAATCCGCCGGCGTTTCCGCCGCCGCCGCGGAGATCGTCGAGAGATTGCAGAACTGCACGCCGGTGACTTCGTCGCCCTCGCGCAGTTCGCCCGTGTGCCCGAGTTCGCGCAACCGCGCGATCGCCGCGGGGTCGAGTTTCAGCCGCGGATGCAGCCCAATTTCCACGCACGGATTGGCGCCGTATTCGGTATCCTCGACGAAATAGAACCCGGGCTCGCCGTAGTGCTTCTGCGCCTCGAACAGCGCGTCGAACTGCGCGCGCGTGGCCGTCGCGCGCACAATCACCGCGGAGTTGTTGCTCGCCGCCCGTTGCGGCTGGTCGGCGAACCAGTTGCCCGTCTTCGCCGCCACCATCTCCGCATCGTCCACCGAAAACAGACAGATCGTCGCCGAGCGGCGCACCCCGCCCGAAAGCACGGCTTTCGCCGCCCACATCAAAATGTCGTAGGCCTCGATCGGCCGCAGCGGCCGGCCGGCCGCCGCGCGCACGATCCGCTCCGCGCGGGAGAGCGTGTGGAAGAGCGGCGCCGAGCCGGGGGCCTTGCCGCCGGACGTGCGCAGCGGCGCGCCCTCGGCCCGGATCTGGGAATAGTCGAACACCACGGACCGGCCCGCGACGGCATTTTCCATCAACGCGTGCAGCGCAT
Organism: Opitutaceae bacterium; assembly: GCA_044358025.1. Classification (GTDB taxonomy): domain Bacteria; phylum Verrucomicrobiota; class Verrucomicrobiia; order Opitutales; family Opitutaceae; genus GAS368. The sequence goes on along the minus strand of JBIKOK010000077.1, from coordinate 5,200 downwards.
CGCCCCAGCCCTCGATGGTGTCGGCGACGACATGGTTGAGCGGCGGCAGATGCTCGTCCCGCGGCGCGAAGACGGGCAGTTTCGCCACGTGGTGTTTTTGCACCGAAAAGCCCACGCCGCAGCCGCACAGCAACAGGTAGAGCGTCTCGCGAAACGCTTCCAGCCGGTCGATGTAGGTGAAGCAGCAATTGTAGACGCGCGCATGCTTCGTGAGGATCGCTTCGCCGCCAAATTGCAGCGAACGCATCGAGGGCAGCACTTCACGCCGCGCCACCGCGTCGAAGGCCGCGCGGATCGCCGCGTGTAACCCGCCGTTGAGCCGTTCGATCGCCGCGAGTTCCTCGCGCGTCACATCGCCCTTTTCCAACGCCACGAGTTTGGCGTCGGACAGCGAGCGATCGCCGTAGTGCGCGAGATGCATGGTGCGCACGCGCGCCACCGCCTCGGACCACGTTTCGCGGCGGCGTTTTTCGGGGGAGTAGCGGGCGTAGCGGGAGATCGCGATAAAGTCCTGAAGGCCGTTGGCCGGATGGGAGACGGGATGGGTGTGCGCGGACATGGGAGTGGAATCGAGACGTCAAAAAGCGAGCGAACGAACGCCACCCGCCCGGTGCGAGAATCGCCGGCGACCACTACGGATAGCGATTCCCGCCCGGTCAACCGCTACGGGTTGTGGTCGCGAAGTTATTACGGCCCATCATCGGGGCCACAACGCCGGATGCCCTGCGGGCCCCGGTTTTCCCTCCCAACCTCCCGCCGCGCTCCGCCCGATTGCAAAAAAAATGCGCATCAAGAAACGCGCAGGCGCGATTTTTCGCCGACGCCCCGCGCACCGCGGGCCCGCGGACCACCGGTGCGCCCGCCGCCGCTGGCGCCCGGCGCTCCGCACGTCAGAGCCGCTGGAGATGAAATCCGCCGTCCACGTCGAAGCACGCCCCCGTGGAAAACGGGAAGCGATCCTCCGCGATCGCGCGCACGGCCCGCCCGATGTCCTCGGGCTTGCCCCACCGGCGGATCGGCGTGATGCCGCGTTCGTCCTCGATGATCAGCTTGTCGTATTTTTCCTTCACGCCGCCGGTCATGTCCGTGGCAATCACGCCGGGCCGGATCTCGTAAACGTTGATCCCGTCGTGCGCGAGCCGGTCGGCAAAGAGCTTTGTCATCATCGCCAGCCCGGCCTTCACCATGCAATAGTCACCGCGGTTGATCGACGCGGTGTAGACGGAGATCGACGTGATGTTGACGATGCGGCCGCGGAAACCCTCCGCATCCGGCGCCTGGCGCAGCATCTGTTTCGCCGCAAGCTGGGTGAGAAAAAACGGCCCCTTCAGGTTGATCGCGAAGAGGCGGTCGAAACTCTCCTCGCCCGCATCGAGGAGATCCGCGCGCACCTTGGGCGCGACCCCGGCATTGTTCACGAGCAAATCGATGCGGCCGAATTTTTCGATGGTCTCAGCCACGAGCCGCTCGCGATCCGCCGCCACCGCGACGTCGCCCTGCAGGATGAAACCGTCGCCACCCGCGGCCCGGACGAGCGCGAGGGACTCGGCGGCGGCCTCGGCGTTGCCCGCGTAGTTGATCGCGACGCGGGTGCCCGCGCGGGCGAGTTCGATCGCGATGCCGCGGCCGATGCCGCGCGACGCGCCGGTGACAAGAGCAGTTTTGGGAATCATGCCCGGCGAGCGAAAAGCAGCCGCGCCCGGCGGGCAACGCCGATTCTCCGCGCCGCCTCAAAAGAGAATCCGGTAACTGCCTGTCCACTCCCGCTGCGCCCCCGCGCGCGCCTGCGAAGCCAGTAGATCGAGATCGAGCAGGTTGCGCACCGACAGGCCGAACTGGTGCGTGCGGGGCTTCTGCGTGAGGGTCCGGCTCACACTCAGCGCCACCTGCCCATACCCCGGATAGTCGAGGCGGAAGCGGTTGCGGTCCTCGTAATAGGCCGTGTAGCCGCCGATGTAGGCATAACTGGCACTGACGGACGTGCCCGCGAAACGCCCGGGGGCAAAACTGTAGGCGACCGAGGCGCCGGCGTTCAGCGGCGGCATCCGCGTGAGCTGCCGGCCGACTTCCTCCGGGAGGTCCGGCGAAGCCGTCGTGATTGCGCGCACATAGGAGGCGCGGCCGCCGAGCGACCACCGAGGCGCCGGCACCCAGCGACCCTCCACGCGGCCGCCGGTAAAGCGTTCCTCGCCGGCGGCGACGAGTTGCGGCTGCGTTTGGTTGGCGTCGAAGATCGGGTCGTTCAGCAGCGGATTGCGCCGCGAGATGTCCTGGTTGTAGAGCGTGAACACCGCGGCCGACCCGTCCACCGCCCACTCGGGAATCCGCGCCTTGAACCCCGCCTCGTAACCCCGTGTCGTGTCGTTTTCCTGGATACGACCCGTGCGCGCATCGACCCGCGTCGACGGCTCGAAGGCCGTGCTCGTCGTGGCGAACAACAGCACCCGGCCCGGCCGTGCCTGATAGTTCAATCCGGTATGGTAGGTCGCCTGTTGCACGCGGTCCTCCAGCCGGGGCGGCGTCGCCCCGGGCCGGCGGTCTTCCAATTGGAACGCCACAAAATCCTGCCGCACCCCCGCCGTGAGCACGAGACGGCCCTTGTCGAACGCCGCGCGCTCGCTCGCTTCGAGCACCGTGTAGCGCGCCTGCTCCTCCCGGTCGCTGATCACTCGCCTGTAGCGCGCCCGGCTGAAGGGCGGACGGAAGTAGTTCGGCGCCTCGGGGCGAAACTGGCGCACGTCGGCCGGAAGCGCATTCCGGTCCGCCAGCGTCAGCGCCCGCTCCTCGCGCAAATACGTACCCCACGTGTCCGACGCGGCCACCATCAGCTTGTGATCGGCCCGTGTCGTCGTGAACCGGCGCGTGACATCGAAGCGCGCCGACACCGCCTGCTGCGGCTGCTCCGTGTGGATCGGCTCGCGGGTGCCCTCGTAGATTCCGGTCGCGACGTTATACACCGACGTCGTGAACCGGTCCTGCTCGACCTGCCGCCACCACGCTTCCACCGCCGCCCGCACGGTGAGCTTGGGGTTGGGCAGTCCGTCAAAGAGCGCACCGGCCATCGTGCTGCGTCGGCGCACGCCGGCTTCGGGACCGTAACCGTTGAACAAGGCCAGCGGCCGGTAGGGTCCGATAATTCTCTGGCCGGACGCCCGCCGATATTCCGGAATTCCCGGCGGAGTCGTCGCCTTCAGCTGTTGAAAGTCGACGTAGAACAGCGTGCTGGCCTTCGGGCTGTGCTTCCACGCCAGCGCCAGGTCCACGGAGCGCGTTTCCGACTGCGTATACGCCTCGGGTCCGCGCTTCCGGCTCCAAGCCGCCGCGAAACGCTGCCACGCCCGCTTCGGCACCGCCGGCCCCGTCACTTCCATCGCCGCCGATTGGCGCTGCAACGACGAGACGGCGTATTCGAAGCGCTTGCCCGCCGTCACTCGGGGCCGGGCGGTCTGGAAATCCTGAATACCGCCCGGCGCGGCGCGCCCCAGCACCGGCACGAGCGGACCCTGGATCACGAGCAACCGACCCGTGTTGAGCACATCGGGCACCCCGAGGTGCACAAACCCGTCGCGCAACAACGGCGCCGGAAACCCCCGCAAACTCAGCCGCGTGTCCCCCGTCGCGAGATCGACCGCCGCCGGCATCCGCACCTGCGCGAGCTCAAACTTCAGCTCCACCTCGTCCGGGTCGTCGTCCATCAGCCCCTGCATCACGAGATCGTTGGAAAACGGCGCTTCGTAGAGCTGGGCCTCGTTGGAACCGAGCCCGGTGGGATCGTAGCCCCGATCGGCCGCCTTCGCCTCCACCTCCACCTTCTCCAGCCGCACGATCTCGGCCTCCGTCAGCGGCTCCGGCGGAACCGGAGGCTTCGACTGCGCGCCGAGCCGGCCACACACGGCCAGTCCCAGCAAAATCAGGCGCGCCGCCTGCGATAGATAATGGAAAGAGGGAAAAAGCACGGGATTGGGACGATCCCACCAAATCACCTGCCGCGCGCCCGTCGAGCCTCCGCCGCGCGCCGCCCTCTGCCGTACCCCCGCGATTGGCCGGTAGGCTCGACCGCCCCGCCACGGCCCGCTTGCCCGGCGCGCCGCCGAAACCGGCGCCGGGGAGGGCGCCCCTGGCACAATCGGCGGCCGCAACCGAACCACCGGGCAATCCCACGGTCGGTGTTGGGCAACCCTCCCTGCTCATGAACAAATTCCTCCTCATCCTCCCGATCCTCGGTCTCACCTTCGCCGGCTGTGAAAAGTCCCCGCCCACGCTCGTCGAAAAAACCGAAACCGCCGTCAAAAACGCCGCCGAAAAAACCAAGGACGCCGCCCTCGACGCCAAGGACGCGGTCGCCGACAAACTGGCCGAGTGGAAGCTCACGCCTTCCGACCTCAAAGCCGACCTCGACAAAGGCGGCCGCATCGTCCGCTCGAAAGCCGCCACCGTGGGCGCGAAGACCGGCGTGATGTTCGACAACGCCAAGGTCGTCACCGTGATCAACGCGAAGCTCGTCGGTGACGCCAAACTCTCCGCCCTCACGATCAACGTGGATGCCGACCATGGCACCGTCACCCTCAAGGGCACCGTCAAATCCGCCGACCTGATCGGCCGCGCCATCGTGCTCGCCCTCGACACCGACGACGTCGTGCAGGTGATTTCCCTTCTGACCGTCGAAAAACCGTAAGGTCCCTCCGCGACGGCCGTCTTCCAGAGCCCACCGGCAAAAAACAAAATCAACACGCGCCGCAGGCCCGGCCCCCCGGCGCGTTTCAATTTTTCGGCGTCACCCCGTGGCCGGCCGCGATGTGCGCCACGGAAATCTTCCCGCCGTCCAGCGCGAAACCGCCGGCAAACGGATTCTCCGCCATGAACAGGGGCGTATCCAGATCCGCAAAATCAAACCCACCCTGCCCCGCCGCGAAACACGCCGACCCCGTCATCGCGAGGATCGATTCGACATTGCCGCCGATCATCAGCTTCAGCCCAGCCGCCTTCGCGACCGCGACGATGTCGAGCGCCGCCGCGACGCCGCCTTTCATCAGTTTGATGTTGATCGCCCCCGCCGCGCGCTCCGCCACCACGCGCCGCGCATCGTCCGCGCTCGTGACGCTTTCGTCCGCCGCCACGAGCCAACCGCTCTCCTCGCCCAAGGCCCGCGCCCCGGCCAAATCGTCCTTCGCCAGCCACTGCTCCAACAACGCCGGCACGA
>JBIKOK010000076.1:0-26597 GCA_044358025.1 Opitutaceae bacterium | reverse complement strand
AGGGGGAGACGGGGAGAGGGGGAGACGGGGAGAGGGGGAGACGGGGAGAGGGGGAGAGGCGGACCTTACGCGAAGAGGGCGCGGACGACTTCGCCGTGGACGTCGGTGAGACGGAAGTCGCGGCCCTGAAAGCGGTAGGTGAGACGCGTGTGGTCGAAGCCAAGGGCGTGGAGCAGCGTGGCGTTGAGATCGTGGACGTGCACGGGGTCCTGGGTGACGTTGAAGCCGAAGTCGTCGGTGGCGCCGTGGACATGGCCGCGCTTCAGGCCGCCGCCGGCGAGCCACATGGTGAAGCCCCGGTTGTGGTGGTCGCGGCCGTCGTTGCCACCCTGCACCATCGGGGTGCGGCCGAACTCGCCGCCCCAGACGACGAGGGTGTCGTCGAGGAGACCGCGCTGTTTGAGATCGGTGACGAGGGCGGCGCTGGCGCGGTCGGTGTCGACGCAGTTTTTCTGGACGTCCTTGGTGAGGTTGCCGTGTTGGTCCCACGCCTCGTGAAAGAGCTGCACGAAGCGCACGCCGCGCTCGATGAGGCGGCGGGCGAGGAGGCAGTTGCGGGCGTAGTTGGATTCCTTGACGTCCTTGATGCCGTAAAGCTCGAGGATGTGCGGGGGCTCCGTGGAGAGGTCCATGAGCTCGGGGGCGCTCGTCTGGAGTTGATAGGCCATCTCGTAGCTTGCGATGCGGGCGGCGATCTCGGGGTCGCCGGCCTCGGCGAGGGCGAGGTCGTTGAGGCGATGGAGGGTGTCGAGCGAGGCGCGCTGGGCGGGGGCGTCGATGCCCTTGGGGTTGGAGAGATAGAGGACGGGGTCGCCGGTGCCGCGAAACGGGATGCCGCCGTAGACGGTGGGGAGGAAGCCGCAGCCGTAGTTGCTGGCGCCGCCGCTGGTGCCTTTGGCGCTCGTGAGGACGACGTAGCCCGGCAGCTCGGCGCCTTCGCTGCCGAGGCCGTAGAGCGCCCACGAGCCGAAGCTCGGGCGGCCGAATTGCTGCGAGCCGGTGTTCATCAAGATCTGCGCGGGCGCGTGGTTGACGGCGTCGGTCTGCATCGAGCGCACGACGCAGAGGTCGTCGACGATCTTGGCGGTGTAGGGCAGGAGTTCGCTGAGTTCGATGCCGCTCCGGCCGTGCGGGGCGAATTTGAATTTCGGGCCGAGGAGGGCGGAGTTGGGTTTGATGAAGGCGGCGCGGTAGTCCTTGAGGAGTTCGGCGGGCGGGAGCTGGCCGTCGCGTTTGGTGAGTTCGGGTTTGGGGTCGAAGAGCTCGAGATGACTCGGGGCGCCGGCCTGGAACATGTAGATCACGCGTTTGGCCTTCGGGGTGAAGTGCGGGGCTTTGACGGCGAGGGGATTGCCGGAGGTCTTCGCGGTGGCGGCGGAGGGCGGGGGCGGCGCGGAGTCCTTCGCGAGGAGAGAGTGGGCGGCGATGCCGGCGAGGCCGACGCCGCAGTCGCGGAGGAACCAACGGCGGGAGAGCTGGCGGGCGTGGGCGAGGCGGAGGTCGGCGGAGAGGTTCATGGCTCAGTTTTTTGTGAGGGTTTCGTCGAGGTTGAGGACGATGCGGGCGGCGATGGTCCAGGCGGCGAGGTCGATCGGCGTGGCGTCGGCGGGGAGTTCCAGCGGGCGGGTGAGGGCCGAGAAGGCGATGTCGGCGGCTTTGAGTTCGCCCAGGCGGAGGCGGGCGCGGGTGGCGGCGACGAGTTGGACGACGGCGTCGCGTTCGGCGGGGCGGGGGGGGCGCGCGGTGGCGAGGCGGTAAGCGTGCGTTGCGCGGTCGGCGTCGGTGGGGCCGCCTTCGCGCCAGAGGCGGAGGGCGAAGGCCTGGGCGGCTTCGACCATAATGGTTTCGTTGAGACCGGTGAGGGCGGCGAGGGGCGTATTCGAGCGAATGCGACGCACGCAGGAGAAGTCGCCGTTGGGGGCGTCGAAGGCGCTCAGCATGGGATCGGGCATGGAGCGTTTGCGGAAAACGTAGAGGCTGCGGCGGTAGCGGTCGGGGCCGGTGGGGACGTCCCAGTAGGTGACTTTGCTGTAGTTGTAGGAGAGGACGTTTTCGGGGATCGGGGGGAAGATGCTCGGGCCGCCGAGTTTGGGGGAGAGGAGGCCGGCGACGCTGAGGGCGACGTCGCGCACGACTTCGGCGTCGGCGCGGAAACGGGGGCCGCGGGCGAGAAACTGGTTGCGGGGATCGCGTTCGAGCTGCGCGGGCGTCGCGCGGGAGGTTTGCTGGTAAGTGCGGCTGGAGACGAGGGTGCGCACGAGGTGTTTTTGGCTCCAGCCGTGGTCCATGAAGTCGACGGCGAGCCAGTCGAGCAGGTCCTGGTGCAGGGGCACCGGGGTGCGGGTGCCGAAATCTTCGGCGGTCTCGACGAGGCCGGTGCCGAAGAGGGATTGCCACACGCGGTTCACGGCGACGCGGGCGGTGAGCGGCGAGCGGCGGTCGGCGATCCAGCGGGCGAGGGTGAGTCGATTCGCGGGGGCGTCGGCGGGGAGAGCGTGCAGCGCCGTGGGCACGTGCGGGGCGACAGGGTGGAGGGGTTTGTCCCAGGCGCCGCGGTCGAGGAGGCGGGTGGCGCGGGTGTCGGCGGGGGAGCGTTCGGCGAGGTGGAGGACGGAGGTGGAGGGGGCGGGGAATTTTTTCCAGAGGGCGTCGGCCTCGGTGACGAATTTTTTCAGGGTGGGATCGCTGGCGCGCCACGCGGTGAAGAGCGCGTCGGACTGGCGCGGGGTGCGTTGGTCGGCGGGCGGGTCGAGGGCGAGGACGGCGGCGTAGTCGACGGGCGCGGCGCGGGGGTCGGGCGTGGTGGTGAGCGAAAGGCGGCAGCGGCCGAGCATGCAGTTGTGGCGGCCGTTGTCGTCGCCGCTGTGATGATACCGGAGGAGGCAGCGGAGTTTGGTGCCGGCGGGGAAGGCGAGGGGGGTGGCGAACTGGACGACGGCGACGGAGTCGGTGTTGCGGCGGCCGGGGCCGCGGTCGGCGCGCCAGGCGGTGTCGTTGCTGCCGTCGATGAGGAAGGCGACGGGGCCGAGGGTGCGGCGCTGTTCCTTGTCGAAGGCGGCGTCCCACTCGCGTTCGAGGGCGCGGGCGGGTTCGGAGAAGTCGGCGGTGGCGTTTTTCAGGGCGACTTTTTCCCACGTGGTGGTGCCGGGGAGTTGGGCGGTGACCTCGAGTTCGGAGATGGCCCAGGTGCCGTAGAGGCTGCGGCCGGGGCCGCCGAACGGCATATCGTCGTGGCCGAGGGCTTCGAGGCGCAGGCCGGTGGCGCCGGCGAGGTCGGGGGTGGCGATGACGAAGATGTCGCCCTTCGTGCTGGGATGGCCCTCGGTGAGGATGGAGCGATCGGCGAGTTGCACGGGGTGATTGAGGCCGCTGGTGCTGCCCATTTCGGCGGCGACGAGGGGCGTCCAGGAGGTGGCGGCGTGGTCGGTGCGGAGTTGCTTTTCCCAGGCGGCGAATTTTTCGGACCACTGCGGCTCGGCTTTTTTCAGGCGGTCGTCGACGGCGCGGAGGTCGTTTTTGAGTTTGGCGATCTGTTGCTGCTGTTCGGCGGTGTAGACCCACGACTGGGCTTCGTAGGTGTTGTTGAGAAAGGCGAAGATGCCGAAATAGTCGTCGTGGGTGATGGGGTCGAATTTGTGTGTGTGGCACTGGGCGCACTGGAGGGTGAGGCCGAGGGTGGCCTTGCCGAGGCAGTCGAGCCGGTCGACGACGCCCTCGATGCGGAACTGCTCGGGGATGATGGCGCCCTCTTCGTTGATCATGCCGTTGCGGAGAAACCCGGTGGCGACGATCTGGTCCTGGGTGGGCTGGGGCAGGAGGTCGCCGGCGATCTGTTCGATGAGGAATTGGTCGTAGGGCTGGTCCCGATTCAGGGCGTGGATGACCCAGTCGCGCCAGGCCCACTGCTCGCGCGGGAGATCCTTTTCGTAGCCGTTGCTGTCGGCGTAACGGGCGGCGTCGAGCCAGACGCGGGCCCATTTTTCGCCGTAGCGCGCGCCGGCCAAGAGTTGGATGACGAGGGCTTCGACGGCGGGTGCGAGACCTTGGGCGGCGGCGACGACGAATGCGTCGACGTCGGCGGGCGAGGGCGGGAGGCCGGTGAGGTCGAGGAACAGGCGGCGGCAGAGGGTGGCGGGATCGGCGGGGGCGGAAGCGGCGAGGCCGGCGGCGGGGAGTTTCGCGGTGATGAAAGCGTCGACGGGGTGGGCGGGGAGTTGAGCGCGGGGCGCGGAGGGTTGAGCGGTCGAACGCGGCAGCGGGGCCTGGACGGGGGCGGTGAAGGCCCAGTGGGAGGCGTAGGGGGCGCCCTCGGCGATCCAGCGGCGGAGGGTGTCGATTTGCGCGGCGGTGAGCGTCTTTTTCTCCTTGGGCGGAGGCATCATGTCCTCTTCGTCGGTGGAGAGGATGCGGGCGATGAGTTCGCTGTCGGCGGGATTATGCTCGATGATCGTGGCGACGCCGGACTTGCCGCCCTGGAGGGCGCCGTCGCGCGTGTCGAGGCGGAGACCGGCCTTGCGGTCCGCGGCATCGGGGCCGTGGCAGTGGAGACAGTTTTCGGCGAGGATGGGTTGGACCTCGCGGGCGAAATCCACGGCGGTCCCGGTGGGGGCGGCGGACGCGGCGGCGACGGTGAACAACGAGACTGAAAGGGCGAGCAGGTGGGCGAGGCGGTACATCAGGGGAGAAACGCACGCAGGGCGCGGTCTCTTGGTAGGCCGGCGCGGGCCGGGGTCGAAGAAATATTTCAGAATCTTTTCTGAATAATCATCCGGCCGCGCGGGCGGAGCGGGGGCGGGATCGAGCGGACCGGAGGAGGAAGGGCGGAGGAGAACGGGAATTTTTGAGCGGAAGAACCGGGGCGCAGGAGGTTTTTTCGGCCCGAGCCCGGAGCGCGGACGGAGGGCTACTCGGCGAGCGTCGGGAGCCAAAGGGCCAGGGCGATGGCGGCGGCGGCGGCGAGGAGGCAGGCGACAGCCGTGACGCGATTTGCGGTGCGACGGTAGCGGAGCCGGGCGCGGGCGGCTTGATCGGACGGGGATTCGCCGCGAGGGGAAGTCGATTTCATGGCACAGGTGGCGCCAGGTTGAAACGCGGTTTTACGGCAAAGGTCGAGCGTGGCGACCGCGATGGGGGCTGACGGGGCGGGGGCATCGACGGAGTTGACGCCGACTCGGGCGGGCAGTGTCGTGGCGTCCCCCTCCTCCCCATGAATCGATTTTTGGTGTCCTGCTGGTGTGTCGCAATGTGTGGCTTGGCGCTGCGTGGCGCCGCGCCGAAGGCGACGATGGCTAATCCGCCGCCGGTGCAGATGCTCGTGCCGGGTTTTTCGGTCCGGGAGTTGCCCGTGCAGCTGCGCAATCTGAACAACCTCGTCTATGCGCCCGACGGGCGGCTCTTCGCGTTGGGCTACGATGGGTTTGTTTATCAACTCAAGGATGCGGACGGAGATGGGCTGGAGGAAACGGCCACGGTGTTTTTCGACAACACGAGCGGCGAAATTCCGCCGAGCATCGGCATGGCGTGGGGGCCGCGCGGGCTCTACCTCGCGAGCCGCGGCCGTGTGCTGCATCTGCGCGACAAAGGCGACGGCACGGGCGAGTTGCAGACGGTGACGGGCGGCTGGCTCCCGCCGACCGCGGCGGCCGGTTCGAATCTCGACGCCATCGGCCTCGCGGTGGATGCGGCGGGCAACATCTACTTCGGCCTCGGTTGCGATGCGTGGAACGGCGCCTACCGCGTAAACAAGGTGACGGGCGCCTCGGACTACAATCAGTTCAGCGAACGCGGGACGATCATCCGGTTGTCGCCGGACTGGAAGCGCCGCGACATCATTTCGACGGGGCTGCGGTTTCCGGTGTCGCTGGCGTTCAATGCCGCGGGCGATCTGTTTTGCAGCGACCAAGAAGGCGCGACGTGGCTCCCGAATGGAAATCCCTTCGACGAATTGCTGCACATCGAGGCGGGCCGGCACTATGGGTTTCCGCCGAGGCATCCGAAGTATCTGCCGGGCGTGATCGATGAACCGAGTGTGTTCGACTACGGCCCGCAGCACCAGGCGACTTGCGGCGTGCATTTCAACGAGCCGGCGCCCGGCGGAACGGCGACGTTTGGGCCGGCGTGGTGGCGGGGCGATGTCTTCGTGGCAGGCGAGTCGCGCGGAAAAATTTGGCGCACGAAACTCGTCAAGACCGCGGCGGGCTATGTCGCGAAGAACGAGTTGATCGCGTGTGTGGGGATGCTCGTGATCGATGCGGTGCCGACGCCGCAGGGCGACATGCTGGTGGCGTGTCACAGCGGAGCCCCGGACTGGGGCACGGGGCCGAAGGGGCCGGGGAAGATTTTCAAGCTTTCGTATGACGGGAAAGCGGCGCCGCAACCGGTGCTCGCCTATGCGACGAGCCCCACGGAGACGCGCGTGATATTCGACCGGCCGATCGATCCTGCGCAGTGGCGCACGCTCGCGAAGGACAGCCGCATCACGAAGGGCACGCAGGTGGCGGCGGGCGATCGATTCGAGTCGTTTGCGCCGGGGTATCAGGTTGTGAAAGACCAACGCACGGTCGCGCGCTACGACGTGCCGGTGCTCTCGACGGGGCTCGCTCCGGATTTGCGCTCGGTGGTGCTGCGCACGGCGGCGCGGATCGAAGCGACGAACTACGCGGTGACTCTGCCGGAAGGCGGCCGGGAAATGAGAGTGAGCGATGGGACCAAAAACCCACTGCCGCAGCACGCGGCGATCGACGTCCTGACGGATCTGACGGGCGTCGAAGCCGAGTGGCGGGATGGGACCGGGGCGGTGAAGTGGCGCGGGTGGCTCCCGCATTGGGATCTCACGGTGGCGCGCCAGTTCACCGCGGCGAGCGCGGAACATGCGCAGTTGTTTGCGATGATGAAAGCCCCGGGTTCGCTCGTGCTGCGCGGTCAGCTCGATCTGCACTGGATGTTGCGCACCGCGATCCAGCCGGGGGCGAAACTGGATTTTGAGTATCCGACGGAGATCGTGACCGTGGCATTGCGCGGGAGCGGGAAGGTGGACGTGAAAACGGGTCCGAGCGCGAAACTGGAGCGACGCGCGGACGGCGACGTGCGCGTGACGGCGGAGTCGAAGGCGCAGGGCTGGGTGCCGGTTGAAATCACGATGGCGACCGAAGGTGCGGAGCCGACGCTCGACGTGACGTGGTCGACGGCGGAGGATCTGCGGGCGCGGGCGCTGCCCGTGCGGCGGATGTTGTTGCCGTGGGCGACGGCGCGGGCGAGCGCGCCAGCGGCGACGAGCGAGCGACGCATTCCGGAAATCGCCGGGGGCGATTGGGCGCGAGGCAAGCAGGTGTTTACGGGGCAGCAGGCGGTGTGTTCGGCGTGTCACCAAATGCGCGGGGAGGGCGGCGTGATCGGGCCGGATCTTTCGAATCTGGTCCACCGCGACTACGCCTCGGTGGTGAAGGATATTCTGGAGCCGAGTGCGGCGATCAATCCGGACCGCATCGCCTACGAGATTTCCCTGCAGGCCGGCGGATCGGCGGTGGGCATCCTTTTGGAAGACACGCCGCAGCAGTTGGTGGTGGGCGACGTGGCGGGGGCGAAGCGCACGATCCCGCGCGGCGATGTGGTGGCGATGAAGGCGCTGCCGATTTCGCTCATGCCGGCGGGGCTGTGGCAGAATCTGTCGGACCAGCAGCAGCGGGATCTGATGACGTATCTGCTGACGGAGCCGCCGGGCGCGCCGGTCAGGTGATCAGCGGCTTGATCACGTGGCCGTGGACGTCGGTCAGGCGGCGGTCGATGCCGTTGTGGCGGAAGGTGAGGCGCGTATGGTCGAGCCCGAGTTGGTGGAGAATCGTGGCGTGGATATCGTAGACGGTGGTCGGGCGCGTGCGGTCGAGGGGCTTGTAGCCCCAGAGGTCGCTCTCGCCGTGGGTGACGCCGCCCTTGATGCCGCCGCCGCAGAGCCAGTTGGTGAAGACGAACGGATTGTGGTCGCGGCCTTTGCCGCCCTGCGACGAGGGCATGCGGCCGAACTCGGTGGTCCAGAGGATGAGCGTGTCGTCGAGCAGGCCGCGCTGCTTGAGGTCTTGGATGAAGGCGGTGGCGCCGCGGGCCATGCCGAGCGCGAGCGGGCCGTGGTCGCGTTTCACGTCCTCGTGCGAGTCCCAATTGCGGCGCGGGAAGCTGTTGTCGTTGCCGCTCCAGATTTGGACGAAGCGCACGCCGCGCTCGAGCAGGCGGCGGGCCGCGAGACACTTTTGGGAAAAATGAAACGCTTCCTCGTCGGCGCTGATTTCCTTCGGCCAAGTCTGCGGGCCGCGGTCGAGGCCGTAGAGTTTCAGGACGTGCGCGGGCTCGGCCTTGAGGTTGAGCGCCTCGGGGGCCGCGAGCTGCATGCGCGCGGCGAGTTCGTAACTGCGGATACGGGCGTCGAGCCGCTGGTCGCCCTCGCGCGTCGTGGCGTGCTGCCGGTTGAGGTCGGCCATGAGCCGGTGCGCCGCGGCCTCGCCGCCGGGGGTGACGAATTTGCCCGCGGCATGGGGGAAAAGATCGGCGACCGGAGCATCGGTCCCCGGGAAAATGATCGTGCCGCTGTGCTGCGAGGGGAGGAAGGCGGCGTCCCAGTTTTTCACGCCGTTCGATGCGAAGCCGCGGTGATCGGGCAACACGACGAAGGTGGGCAGGTTTTCGTTGAGCGAACCGAGGCCGTAACTCACCCAGCAGCCGGCGCCGGGGAAGCCGGGCAGTGGAAAACCGGTGGACTGGAGGAGCGTGGCGGCGCTGTGGACGCCGGACTTACCGACCATATTGTGGACGAAGGCGAGGTCGTCGACGACGCTGCCGAGCGGGGCGACGACGTCGCTGAGCATTTTTCCGGATTGGCCGTAGGGTTGGAAATCCCAGAGGGGGCGCAGCCAGGGGCCGAGGCCGTTTTGAAACGCTTCCACCGGTTCGCCGAAATCGCTCGGCTGCCCGTGGCGTTTGATCAGCTCGGGTTTGTAGTCGAAGAGATCGAGGTGGCTGGCGGCGCCGGCCATGAAGAACTGCACGACGCGTTTCGCCTTCGCCGGATGGTGCAGCGGGCGGGCAGCCGGGGCCGGTGCGTCGGCGGCGAGCGCGCGGTCTTGGCCGAGCATCGCGGCGAGCGCGAGGCCCCCGAGACCGCCGCCGGATTGCCAGAGGAAATCGCGGCGGGAAATCGGCCGGGACGCCGTGGGGCGATGGAAAGGAGAGTCGTGGGCCATGGTCAGTCGACGAAGGTGAATTCGTTCAGGTTGAGCAGGAGCCGGCCGAGCGCGGGCAGGCCTTCGGTCTCCGCGAACGCCACCAATGAGATGAGGGCGGCCGCGTCCGGCGGGCGGCCGAGCGCGAGCGCGTGGGCCCGCGCGACCTGGGCGGAAAGATCGTCCGGGCGCTCGGCGCGCACGCGTGCGGCGACGTGCTGCGCCTGCGTGACGATGAAGCCGTTGTTGAGCATCGCCAGCGCCTGCAGCGGAGAGAGGCTTTCGTTGCGCTTGTCGACCCGCATGGACGGATCCGCGCAATCCATCGAGGTCATCCACGGCTGCGTCTGCGAGCGCGCGACGAAGCGGTAGATTGACCGGCGCCACGTCGCCGCGTCATCCGGGTTGGCGAGGTCGTAGCGAAAATGGGGCGAGTGTTCCGGCCGCTCGATGATGAAGTCCTGCCAGCCCGGACCGCCCATGGTGAGATCGAGTTTGCCGCTGACGGCGAGGATGGCGTCGCGCAAGGCTTCGGCCTCGAGCTTGCGGCGGTTTTGGCGCCAGAGGAGCGAGTTGCCGGAATCGATTTTTTCGGCGGCGGGATGGGTGATGACGGCCTGGCGGTAGGTCGCGCTGGTGACGATGAGGCGGTGGAGGGATTTGAGCGAGCCGCCGCGGTCGCGGAATTCGGCGGCGAGCCAGTCGAGCAGTGCGGGGTGGGTGGGGGTGGCGCCGTTGCGGCCGAAATCGTTCGGCGTGTCGACGAGGCCGCGGCCGAAGTGGTAGTGCCAGACGCGATTCACGAGGCTGCGCCAGGTGAGCGGATTTTTCGGGTCGGTGAGCCAGCGGGCGAGGGCGGCGCGGCGTTCGCCTTCGCCTGCGTCCGGCGGAAGCGCGAAACGGGCGGGCGAAAAATTTAGCGCCGACAAGGCGCCGGGGCCGACGGGTTTGCCGGGGGTGGTGACTTGGCCGCGGGCCAGCACGTGGATCGGGCGCGGCCGACCGCCCGTGGCGCCCGTGCCCTTGAAGTTGCTGCTCCCGGTGTGAATGGCGCCCGCGTAGACGAGATCGGGTTTCGGAAACGTTTTCAGTTCTCCGGCGATTCGGGCCGACTCCGCGAGCAGCGTTGCGTGGCGCTGCTTCGTCGGTTCATCGGCCAGGCCCAGCAGGAGCGCATCGCGCGCCCGCTCAAGCGCCTGTTTCTCGTCCGCGGAAAGGGCCGACGGAGCCACGCCATCGGTGAGATTGGCTCTGCTCCAGCGCGGGGCGGACTCGATCGAGTCGAAAGCCGTGACGGGCCGGCCGAGCGCGATATTTTTTCCCGCGCGGTCGGTGACCCGCAGTTCGGCGAGGGCGAACATATAGTCGTCTTTGCGCGGCGCGAGTTTGGTGACCGTCACGCGGACGTAGCGGCCGACGATGCCGTCGCCGGTGCCTCCGCCGGTGGCGAACGGGATGAGGCCGGGATTCGGAAAATCGGCCATGAAGGTCTGGTCGTAGCGCTGCCAGAGGAGTTTGATGCCGGTCTGAAACGCGGGGTCGTCGCTGGCCTCGACTTTGAAACGCACGGGGAAGCCGAAGCCGGCGCCGATGCCGTTGAAGTCGTCGTGCGCGGGCAGCAAGGTCGCGCGGTTGATTTCGACGGATTCGCCGAGATCGACCTGCACCCATTTCATCGCGTCGGGGGTGGGCGACAAGGCGCTGTGGTAGCCGCGGCTGGGGCTGGGCTTCGCCGGACTGGCGGGATCGCTTTGGGGTGGCCGTTCGAGGCGGCGGGTGATCTCGGCGTAGGCTTCGCCGGCGGCCGCGCGCAGCGGGGCCTCGAGGGCGGCGAGGGCGGCGGCGGTTTCGCGCTGCTCGCGGCGGAGCGCCTGGAAGCGGGCGTTGCGCGCGTCGTCGCGGTAGTATTCGCGATCGGTGCGGTCGAGGGCGGAAAAAACGGCCTGGAGGCTATAGTAATCCTCCTGCGGGATGGGATCGAATTTATGATTGTGGCATTGGGCGCAGTGGACGGTGAGGCTGGAAAACGTGCCGAGGGTGTTCGCGACCATATCGTCGCGGTCGAGGTGACGGGCGATTTTCCCGTCGGTCTTGGACTCCGGCACTTCCGCGTGGCCGATAAAATCCCAGGGGCCGGCGGAAATGAAACCGAGGGCCTCGATGCCGTCGGCGGTGCCGGGGAAGAGGACGTCGCCGGCGATCTGCTCCTGTACGAAACGCGCGTAGGGTTTGTCGGTGTTGAGGGCGCGCACGACGTAATCGCGGTAGGGCCAGGCGTTGGGGCGGAGCTTGTCTTTGTCGTAGCCGTGGGTGTCGCCGTAGTGGACGACGTCGAGCCAGTGGCGCGCCCAGCGTTCGCCGTAGCGGGGGGAGGCGAGGAGTTTTTCCACGAGGCGGAGGTAGGCGTCGGGGGCGGCGTCGGCGGCGAACGCGGCGATCTCTTCGGGCGACGGCGGCAGGCCGGTGAGATCGAACGAGAGGCGGCGGATGAGCGTGCGCGCGTCGGCGGCGGGGGCCGGGGCGAGGCCGTGGGCGGCGAGTTGGGCGTGGATGAACGCGTCGACGGGATGGCCGGCCGGGGCGGGCGGGGCGACGGGGGCGAGGGGGCGGAGGGACCACCAGTCGAGCGGATCGGCGAGGGCGACGCTGGCGGAGTCGGGCCAGACGGCGCCGGCGTCGATCCAGGCGGTGAGGGTGGCGATTTCCGCGGGGCTGAGCGGATCGCCCTCGGGCGGCATCTTCAGATCATCGACCTCGCCCTTGAGATACTTCACCAGCGGACTGGTGGCCCCTTGACCCGGCAAGATGTTGGGGGCGCTGCCCTCGCCGCCGTTGAGCGCGATGGACTTCACATCGAGCCGGTAGCCGCTCTTTTGTTTCTCCGCCCCGTGGCACTTGAAGCAGTGCGTCTCAAAGATCGGGCGCACGTCCGACCCGAAATCAGGTGCGGCGAAGGCGAGAGCCGGGGCGAGGAGGAGGACGCCAACCGTGACGAGTCGGCCGAGCAATGCGGCGGCCGGGCGGCCGGATGATGGGGGATCGAACTTCACCGGGCGCCCGGGATGGCCTCCATTTGCTTCAGGCAGACAGCCGCGACTGGCCGTGAAAACTGACGGCGAGCGTGGCGGGGACTTTGAAATCCTTGTCTTAATGGGGGAGGGGGCCGAGGAGGTGACGGTTGAACGTGTTGGCGACGTTGGCTGGCGTCGTCCAGCGGAAGCGTGCGCGGGCGCGCGGCACTCAGTAGACCAACGAGCGAAAATTCCGGACGCGATGGAAGGTGATGAGGTTGCCGTTGTGCGCGGATTGCGCGCGTTCATCGCCGCTGCGCGCGAGGATCACCAGATCGTTGCCGTCGATGTCCAGCGAGGCGTAGTGCCGGGCGCCACGATTGCCGGGGCCGATCGCGACGAGGCCGGCGAAACACCAATCGACCATGTTTTTTGAGAAATGCAGGACGAGCCGGGTCCGTTCGTTGTTGGGGAGTTGATAGCGGTCTTTCGGCAGCGCGTCGGGACGAGTCATCGAGTCGGTGGCTTGGGTGCCGAGGAGCCAGTAGAGTTTGGTCGGCTCGTCGTAGAGCACGTGGAAGCGCATCTGACCTCCGGGAAACGGGAGGAAGAGCTGGGTTTTGCCTGAGGGTGCGCGGACGAGGCCGGTCGTCATTGTGCCGTCGTCGTTTTCGACGACTTGGGCGATGGCGGCGTAGCCGGTGCCGCCGGTGTGGGCGCGGAGAAAGAGATGAAACGTGCGCTGCTGCGGGTCGAACCACAGGTGATGGGGATCGGTGATCTGGACGACGTTGGTCTCCAACCAGCCCATCGGATGCATGGGGTGGCCGGGAGAGACCTGGTTCGCCCGCGGAAATTTCTGCGCGAAGAAAGGCACGCCGAAATAATCGAGCGCGAGGTCGTTCTGGCGGTAGCCGGGGATGAGGTCGGCAAACGCCAGCTCGGACGAGTAACTCCAGCTGGAAGGTTGGGTGAGATCGTCCTGTTCGCGGGCGCGCAGCAGGACCGGGGCGAGATGGCTGATCGTCCAGCCTGACTGGTTGTCCTCGTAGAGGCGGCGCTCCATCACGAGGTAGACGTTGCCCTTGGCGTGCCAGACGTTGCACGCGGTCGCATACCAATTGGGTTTCTTCGTCCCGAGATCGGCGGGCGCGGACCAGTGTTCGCCGCGATCATCCGAGCGCATGATCTTCAGGTCACCGTCGTGGCCGAGATAGTAGAGCGAACGGCCGGCCCGGAAGAGGCGCGCTTGGGAAATATTCGGTGTCGCGCGGATCGTCCAAGTGAGTCCGCCGTCGTCGGACGTGGCGAGGCGAGCCCACGGATTGCCCTGTTTGCGCCACTCGCTGTTCACGCCGCTGCGCTCGCTCGCGGCCACCAAGCGGCCGCCGTCCAGGCGGAGAATGCTGGGCGTGTTGAGGGGGGTGGGGCCGCCGGGCGGAGATTCGTCGAAGACGACGTGGTCCTGCGCGAGGGCGCGGATGGCGCCGGGGGCGGGGGGCTGCCCGGTGTCGGCGGCGAACGCCGGGAATGCGGTGCAGAGCGGGAGAGATCCGGCGATCCCCACCAGCCAGCGGAGAATTCGGCGCGAGGGAAACGGGGCGGCCATTCGGAGCGAGAGGGTCAGGAGGTCAGCGAGTTCGTCCAAGCAGAGCGGCGCGGTTGGGCGTAGAAACTGACGCCGAGGTTGGCGGGGACGGTGGAGCCGGAGCCGGTGTTGCGGAGAAGGCCGAGCGTGGGTGGGTGCAGAGTGAATCCGAGCATGGGCGGGCTTGGCGGTGAAGGCTGACGCAGATCAAAACGACGCCTTGGCGCCGAGCGTGAAATTGGCCCCGAAGGCGTTTTCGTTGGTCAGGCGGGCCCAGTTGGGCAGGTTGGCGGATTCACGGGAATTGGTGCGCGCCGCGTTGAAGAGGTTGGTGCCGGACGCGAAGAGGGAGACGCGTTTCGTCAGGCGATATTCGGCGGTGGCGTCGAACAGGCTGCGCTCCTCGACGAAGGATTGGCCGGGTTGCCCGGCGAGGGTGGTGACGGCCCCATCCAGGCGGCCTTCGAAGTTCCAGCCAAAGCCGAGCCGCAGCTTGGTGGACTGGTAGTTGAGCCAGACGGACGCCTTTTGCCGATGCATGGAGCCCCAGCCGCCGCGTTGGCCGTCGGGGTCGGAGAGGTTGAGCGAACCGCGCAGGCTGAAGCCGCGCGCCCACCGGGGGAGCACCGGATCCAGCGCATGGCGCATCTCGAATTCCCAGCCGGAGACGATCGCCTTGCCGGCGTTGAACGACGTGGCGGCGGCCCAGCCGACATAGTCCGGGTCCAAGCCCACGGACGCGGCTTCGGCGGGGGTTTCGAGCAACTCGGTGCGAGAGATGATAAAATCCGTGATGAATTTCCGGTAGTAACCCACCGCCACGTAGCCCTGCTTCAGGTAGTATTCGATGCGGCCGTCGTAGTTGTCGGCGCCCCAGGGCTTCAGCTGCGGATTGCGGATCGTCACGGTGCCCAGGGTGCCGAGGGACGGGTCGGTATTGTTGCTGGGGTTAATGGTCGTGGAGGGGAGGAGGCTTGTCGCGAAATCTGGTTTCGCCTTGGTGCTGGCCCAGGCGGTTTTGAAGATCAGGTTGTCGGTCAGGTTCCACGAGGCGTGGAGGCTGGGGTAGTAGCCCGATTGCGAGGCGGCGCCCCGCGAGCCGTTGCGGTGATAGATGAGTTTCGCCTCGGAGAGACTGCCCGCGGCGCCGGCTTCGGGTTTGCGCACGCGCTGGCCGTTGACGAGCACGAAGGCGCCGTTGGCGTTGGTTTGAAACACGGCGGTGGGCGTTTGCAAGAAGCCGCGGCCGGAGCCCTCGGTCTCTTCGAGGCGGACGCCACCGACGAGGCCGAGGCGATTGGTGAACAGCCGCGACTCACCCATGAGGTAGACGGCCTGCATGGTTTCGGTGAGCTGGTTTACGCTTTCGGCGCTGCGCCGGTAGGAAGTGGCTTCTTCGTAGCGGAAATACTCCGGGTGGGCTTTGAAGAGGTTGTAGTATTTCTCCATGCTGAGGTGCTCGACGGCGGGGTAGCCGTTTTCGGCGTCCGGGGCCTTGGCGTAATGGTCGGCGGCGATCACGCGGGCGCTGTCGTCGGCGCTGGCGGCGTTGCCATCGGCGCCGAGAAAGGTCCAAGTGTTGGCATCCATTTTTTTGCGGTCGCGCTTTTCCTGTTTGTAGTTCGCGCCCAGTTCGAGGGAGAGGGGGAAGCGGGTGTCGAAATCGCGTTTGATCTTCAGGTAGGATGACTGCACGTCGCCCTGAATCAGACGCGGGCGGGAGGTTGCGGTGCGGAGCGTGTAGCTGGCCGCGCTGTTCCAATCGACGAGGTTGCCCTGGGCGTTGCGCACTTCGATGCGGCCGGGCAGCCGCCAATTCAGATCGAGGAAACTGACGGTGACCCCGGTGATGCTGGGATTGCGGCCGTCGAGGTCCGAGGCGGAGGCGAAGAACCCGTTTTCGGTGTCTTTGAACTCGGAGACGGAGCGGGACGCGTTGGCCGCACCCTCGATGTGCCAGGAGTGGGCGCGCCATTTGGCGATGAGGCCGAAGTTGGTGTTGGTGGCGTATTCGTCGCGCCAGGCTTCGAACGGGTTGACGTAGCTCATGGTGCCGGTGCCGGTCGCACCGAGGACGCGCGTGCTGTCGTTGAACGTCGTGGCGCCGGTGGCGGCCGTGAAGCGGACATCCGCGCGATGCAGGGAATTGAGGCGCGTGTAGGAGGCGAAAGGGGTGAGGGTCAGGCTGCGCACCGGGCGCCAGTCCACGCGCAAGCTGAGCGGGATGCGTTCACGCCGGGAATAGGACTGGTGCAGCAGGGCGGAAGTCATCGCGGGGTTGTGGATGCTGGGCTGGCCCGGCACGGGGTTGGCGGCGCTGGCGGCGTTGCCGAGATTGTAGCCGGGGACGGCGTAGTGCCACGGCATCATCACATCGCTGTAGCCGGCGGCGAACGTGTAGCCGAGATTCTTGCTGAGCGGGTCCACGATGCTGAAATCGAAACTTGGACGAACTTTGCGGGTGTTTTCGTCGCCCGGGCCGCCGGTCTTGTTGAACGTGAGGTCATAGCTGTTCGTGTTGATCGAGCCCTTCACGCTGATTTCGCGCCGGGCGTATTCGAACGCGGTGCGGCGGACCATATTGATCGAACCGCCCATGGCGTTGGCGCTGTCGGAGGGCAGGGGGACCTTGCGCACCTCGATGCGGGCGATGCCGACGGTGCTCGACTGCGTCAGACGCGGCGCGCGGGTATTTTCGCGTTCGTCGGCGAACACCGAGGCCTCGCCGAGGCCGTCGGAGGTGATCTCGGTTTTGTCCGACGAGAGGCCGCGCACGGTGAGGCGAATGATGTCACTGCCCTGATACTCAATACCGACCCCGGGGAGATACTTCACGAATTCGCCGATGTTGTTTTGCGCGATTTCCCCGAGTTCGTCGACCGAGGTGACGTTTTTCAGATTGCGGGAGAAGCGTTGCTCGTTCGCCGCGATCGATTCCGCGTCGGTCTCGCGGGCGGCGCTGACGCGGAACTCGTCCAGCTTCACCGCCGCGCCGGCAGCGGTGCCGAGGGAGACGTCGAGTTCGGCCCGTTGGCCGGAAACGAGCGTCACGGTCGCCTCCTTCGGCGGGAGATTCGTGAACGAAACGACGAGGGTCACGGGGCCGGCCGGCAGACCCTCGAAGACGAAGACGCCGGCGGAATCTGTGAACGTCTGGAGCGCGGTGCCCTTGACGACGACACGGGCGTTGTTGACGAAGCGCGCCGTGGCCTGATTCAGCACGCGGCCGGTGAGACTCGCCGGGGCGAGGGCAGCGCTGCCCGCTGCGGGCGTGGGCGGCGCGGGCTGCGCGAAGGCGGCGGGGGAGAGAGCGAGAGCAACCAAGGCGGTCGCGAGGGGGAGTTTCATGGGGTAGGCAGAGGGGGACGGGGAGGACTTTGCGGGGACCAAGGGAGCTCAGGCGAGCATTTCGCGAATGACATGGCCCTCGACGTTGGTGAGGCGGCGCTGGACGCCGTTGTGTTCGAAGGTGAGGCGCTCGTGGTCAAGGCCGAGCAGGTGCAGGATGGTGGCGTTGAAATCGTAGAGCGGGTGAATGTCCTGCACCGCTTTCTGGCCGAGATCGTCGGTCGCGCCGTGGCTGACGCCCGGCTTGACCCCGGCGCCGGTCATCCAGCAGGTAAAGCCGTCCGGATTGTGATCGCGGCCCTTCGAGCCCTTTTGGAAAAACGGCATGCGGCCGAACTCCGTGCACCACACCACGAGGGTCTCCTCCAGCAGGCCGCGCTGGCGGAGATCGCGGATGAGTGCGGCCGCGGGCTGGTCGAGAATCTGCGCGTGAACGTCGTATTGCTCCTTCAGCGCGTTGTGGCCGTCCCAGTTCAGTTTGCCGCCGCTGGCATACGCGCCGTTGAAGAGCTGGACGAAACGCACGCCCTTCTCGATGAGCCGGCGCGCGAGGATGCAGTTCTTCGCGAAGGCGGCCTTGTCCGGGTTCGACGGATCGTCGGCGCCATACATTTTCAGGACATGGGCGGGCTCGGTGGAAAGATCGCCGATGGCGGGCACGCTGAGCTGCATCCGGGCGGCGAGCTCGTAGCTGGCGATGCGGGCGGCGAGTTTGCCGTCGCCGGGGTTGGCGGCGAGATGGCGTTCGTTCATCTTCCCGAGGAGCGCGCGCGCTGCGCGATCCGCCTCGGTCGAAATTCCCGAGGCGGCGAGATGGCGCACCGGTTCCTTTGAACTCAACGTCGTGCCCTGGAACGTCGCCGGGAGAAAGCCGGGGCCCCAGTTGTTGGAGCCGTTTTGGGGCACGCCGCGGGGGTCGGGGAGCGAGACATAGGCGGGAAGATCCTGGTTCTCGCTGCCGAGCGCGTAGGTCACCCACGAGCCAAGGGAGGGGAAGCCATCCAGCACGAAGCCGGTCGAGAGAAAATTCTCCGCCGGTCCGTGGGTGTTCGACTTGCTGGTGAGCGAATGCACGAACGCAAAGTCGTCGGTCAGTTCCGCGAGATGCGGGATCAGGTCGCTGACCATTTTTCCCGAACGGCCGCGGGGGCGAAACGCATACTGGGGGCGCGCGAGATCGCCCGCGGGGCCTTGAAAGGTCACGGCGGGTCCGCCCGGCAACGGCTGGCCGTCCCATTTGATCAGCTCCGGTTTGTAGTCCCAGGTCTCCAGTTGGCTGACGGCGCCGGCGCAGAAAATCACGACGACGTTCTTGGCCTTGGCGGGGAAATGCGGCGGCCGCGGGGCGTAGGGCCTGGCCAGGTTGATCGCCGGCGAGGCGAGCAGGCCGTCGCGCCCGAGCATGCTGGCGAGGGCGATCGAGCCGAGCGCGGTCGCGGAGTTCGAGAGGAACTGGCGGCGGTCGAGCAGCGGGTGAGGCGAAAGGAGACTCATGGGAGAAAGAGGAATTCGTTGCTGTTGAAAAGTGCGCGGCCGAGCGGGGCGAGACCGTGCGCGCGCACGATGGGCTCTGCCGCGCGAAGCTCATCGGCGGTGGGTGTCCGCGAGAACGCGAGTTCGTAGGCGCGCACGATCTGGCGCGAGGGATCGGCGCCGACGTCCTGGTGGAGGCGCGCGGCCAACGCCGCGGCGGTCTCGAGGGTGAAGCGGCTGTTGAAGAGGTTCAGCGCCTGAATTGGAGTGGTCGATTCGCGCCGGCGCGCGGTGCTCTGCCCGGCGTCGGGGCAGTCGAAGGCGCCGAACACCGCCTCGGTCTCGCGGCGCACCTTGTGCGCGTAGATCATGCGGCGCTGGTTCGCGGGCGTGAGGGTCTCCACGGGTTTGAAGCCGGAAAGGCCGCCGCGCTTGTCGAACAAATCGAAGCCGCGGCCGAACATCCGGAGGTCGAGCCGGCCGCTCACGGCGAGCATCGAGTCGCGCACGCTCTCCGCCTCGATGCGCCGCGCAGGGAAACGCCACAGCAGGCGCACCTCGGCATCCTGCGCCGCGGCGGCAGCGGTGATCTGCGACGACTGCCGGTAGGTGGTGCTGAGCACGATCAACCGGTGCAGGCGCTTCACGCTCCAGCCGCTGCGGATGAACTCGGTGGCGAGCCAGTCGAGCAAGGCGGGGTGGGTCGGTTTGGCCCCGCTGTGCCCGAAATCGCTCGGCGTCTCGACCAGCCCCGCGCCGAAATGGCCCTGCCAGACGCGGTTCACCATCACGCGCGCCGTCAGGGGATTCTCCGGCCGTGTGATCCAGTCGGCGAGCGCACGGCGCCGGTCCTGCTCGGGGGTTTCGGGAGCGAGCCGCAGATCGCCCAGCGCGACGGGCACGGCGGGTGCGACGGTCTCCTTTGGCTGCTCGGGATCGCCGCGCGCGAGCAGGCGAATCTCGTCGGGCGCGCGAAACTTGCCGGCGAAGGCCAGCTGGCCGGACTCGGTGGCCTTGATTTTCGCCTCGAGCGCGGCCTTTTCGCGGAGGAGGCGGTTCGCCGTCTCGGTGTCCTCGGGTGAGAGACCGGCCACGGTGAAACCCGGTCCGCGGCCCTCGCCGGCCACGTGCGGCCGCCGGTCGGTGGAATCCGCGACGACCGTCCACGCCTCGCCGGTCGCGACTTCGATGCGATAGGCGACGGGCAGGCGGTCGACGAGCTTGCCCTCGCGATCGCGGCTCCAGAGGACGCGCACGATCTCGTGCTCCGCGGGGAACTCCAGCTCGACCCAGCCGCGGCCGGGCTCGTCGCCGAGCCAGCTGCGCTCGTTGCCGTGGAGGCCGTCGTTGACGAAATCGGGCTCGTGGCGATCGGCCACGATGGTGTTGCCGGAGGTCGCGACCTTGGTGCCGAGGCTCGCGAGGGCGACGTTGCGGCCGGCGGTGTCGAACACCTCGAGTTCGTCGAGACAGGGCTCGAGGCTGTTGGTGGCGAGGATGGTAAACCGCAGCCGCTTCGCGCGCACGGGTGCGAAGCGGTCGGTGTTGATCGGGCCGGCGCCGACGGTGGGACGGAGGGGCACGGCCTCGGCGACGACGGCCATCCGATCCGGGGCGAGCCCCGCCTCCAGGGTGAACGCGGTCGCGAGCCGATCCGGGTAGCGCCCCGTGCGGTCGCGGCTCCAGACAACCTTGGCGATGCGCGCGGGCGCGGGCAGCTCGAACATCACCCAGCCGCGGCCCTTGGTGGCGGACATCCAGCTGCGCGCGTCGCCGAACCGCCCGTCGTGGATGAACGGGAGCGTGTGCGCCGTGGAATTTTTGCTGCCGGAGGCGGTGACCTTTGTGCCGTGCGCGGCGAGGGCGACGTTGCGCGGCTCCGGCTCGTCGGTGAAAATTTCGAACTCGTCGAGGCACGGCTCGATGACGCCGAGCGTCGGATGGGCGTTCGCGTCGTGGATGGTGAAGCGCACGAACTTCGCCTCGACGGGGGCGAACGTCTCGGTGTTGCCCGCGGCGTCGGTCACGCGGCGCGTCGTGCCCGGACGGGCGAGCGGGACGAGTTGCGCGAGGCGCCCGTCGATCGGTGGGATCTGGGCGCGCAACGGGGCGGCCTCGCGTTTTCGGGCCAGCGCATCGGCGCTGCGGAGTTCGCGGTCGGCGTAGTCCACGCCCGCGACGAAGGCCTGCATCGCGTAGTAGTCCTTTGCCGTGATGGGATCGAACTTGTGGTCATGGCAACGGGCGCAGCTCACGCTCAGGCCGAGAAAGGTCTGGCCGATATTGGTCACGATCTCGTCGAGCGAGTCCTGCCGCGCGAGCCGGATGGAAGGAGCGTCCTTCCCGATCTGGCCGGGCAGCAACACCGAGGCGGTGAGCAGAAAACCGGTGGCGGCATCCGCCTCCGGGTCCAGCGCATCGCCGGCGATCTGCTCGCGGATGAAGCGGTCGTAGGGCGTGTCGGCGTTGAAGGCGCGGATGACGTAGTCGCGGTAGGGCCAGGCGTTGGGCCGCTCGGTGTTGACCTCGAAGCCGTGCGTGTCGGCGTAGCGGACCACGTCGAGCCAGTGCTGCGCCCAGCGCTCGCCGTAGCGCGGGGAGGCGAGCAGGCGATCCACGGCGGCGGGGTAGTCGGGCTGGGGCGTTTGCGTGAAATTCGCGATCTCGTCCGGCGTGGGCGGCAACCCGGTGAGGTCGAATGTGACGCGCCGCAGCCACGCCGCCGGACTTGCCGGGGGCGCCGGCCGGAGACCGTGTTCACCGAGCTTGGCCGCGATGAAGGAATCGATGGAGTGTTGGCCCGGAGGCACCGCGAGCGGCTTGAACGACCAATGGTCGCGCGGGTCGGCGAGTTTCACGCGGTCGACGCCGTCGGGCCACGGCGCACCCTCGTCGATCCAGCGCGTGAGCGTCGCGATTTCCGCCGGCGTCAGGCCGTCCCCCTTCGGCGGCATGCGTTGCTCCGGATCCGCGCTCGTCACGAAGCGAATGAGTGGGCTGTCCTTCGCGTGGCCCGCGACGATGCCCGGCCCTTCGCCGTCGCCGCCCTTGAACGCCGCGGCCTTCACATCGAGACGGAGCCCGGACTTTTGCTTCTTCTCGCCGTGGCATTCGGTGCAGTGCTGGTCGAAAATCGGACGCACGTCGCGCGCGAAGTCCACCGGTGCGGCGGCGGCGGGGAGAGCGATGAGCAGAGCGAGCAGGCGGATGAGACTTTTCATCGATAGGGATTGCCGGCTTCGAAGAGCGCGCGGATTTCGGGGTCGGGCATGGCGCGGCCGAGGATGAGCAGCTCGTCGACGCGGCCGCTGAGTTTGCGATCGGTGCGATTCCAGTTGCCGATCTGCGCGGGGCCGAGGCGGGCGGGATGTGCGGTGGCTTCGCGGCTCTCGCTGTCGAAACGGCCGTTGAGGAAAAATCGTGTCGTCCGCGCCGCGGAATCGTAGACCACGGCAAGATGCACCCAGCGTCCGACCTCCGGGAGCACGGGGGTGCGTGAGTCGGGGAAACTGTCCGGTTCCGGGGATCCGGGGGCGAGGGTGTTGCCCTTGAGGGCGAGGCGCATCGTGGAGAAACGGTTCACCATCCAATGGACCTGGCCGGGGTTGCTCGCCGCCCAGCCGTCGGTGTGCAGCAACGATTGGTAAGGGGCGTCGAGCCGGTCGAGGCGTACCCAGGCGGCGAGGGTGAGGCGCGGCCAGGAGCGTTCGCCCCCGAGGTCGAGTTGCAAATGGTCGCCCACCTCCACGAATTCCGGGGCGCGCGATCCGGGCCAACGGCCCTGGACGGTGCGAAACGAGCCGGCGCCGCCGTCGGTTTCGAAATCGAGCAGCGCGATGAGGGCCGCATCGGCGCGGAGTTGCGCGAGCGCGGCGGCGGAGCGGGCGCGCTGGCCGGCGGCGAGGCCGGCGGTGAGGTCGTGGACCTCGTCCGATTGAATGAAGGCGGCGGAGCGCGTTTCGCGCGCAGCGTGGCCGGCCGTGGTCATCGTCACCGCATCGCCCGTGCGCAGGCTGCGCCGATCGTGCGGGGCGTGGGCGATGACCTCGCCTTCGAAGACATGGACCTCGGCGTCGCCCGTGGCCGGCACGTCCACGCCGAAGCGCGTGCCGAGGTCCACCGCGGTGCCCGAGGGCGTGATCACGGTGAAGCCCTGGGCGGCGGGCGGCACTGCGGCGGACAGGCGGCCGCGAATGAGGCGCAGGCGTTGGGCGGACTCGAACTGAAACACCGCCGGCGCCTCGATCACCACGCGGGCGCCTTGGGCGGTGACGAGCGCCAGAGTGCCAGCTGGCATTTCGTGGCGGTCGCCGTGGAGGCGAGATCCCGGGACCAGCTGCGTGAAGCCGGCGACATTTTCTACGGTGGCGAAGTCCCTTGAAGTGAACCTCCAGGTGGCGAGCGCGACGCAGGCCGCCGCGGCCGCGAGGAGCGCTGCCGTTCGAGGGAAACGCCCGCGCCCCGCCGGGCGAGAGGGAAGCGGGGTGGTGTGTTCTGTACGCCAGCCCGTCGCCTGCGTGGCGAGGGCGGAGTCCAAGTTCATCTGCTCGGCAAAACGGCGCCGCGCGTCGGCATCGACCGCAAGGATCGCGTTCAGCCGCGTCATGCCCTCCGCATCCATGGTGCCGGCGAGGTAGCGCTGAGAAAGCCGATCGAGGTCCGCGTTCACGGCGAAGCCTCCCGTGCGAGGGTGGCGTGGATGCAGTCCAGCAGCGTCTTTCGCATACGATGCAGCCATTGATAGAAGCCGGCGACGGTGCGGCCGCTGATCGCGGCCACGTCTTGGATACGTGCCTCGGGCTGGTAGGCGCGCAAGAGGAGCGAGCGCTGCTCCTCCGGGACGCGTTCCATGCAACGTTGCAGCGCTGCGCGTTGGCGCGAGAGCGCGGGCTCGAGCGCCTCCGCCTCGTGCGCGAGCTTGAGGGCCACGCCTTCGTCGAGAACGAGACGGTCGCGGCCCTTGTCGCGCAGCCAAGCGAGGACCTCGAATCGCGCCACGCCGAAGGCCCAGGCGCGGAAATCCGTGCCCGCGTGAAACGCGCCGAACTTTTTCCATAGCACGATGGAGACCTCCTGCATGACGTCATCCGCATCCGCCCGCGCCGGCACCAAGCGTCGCACAAATGCGCGGACCGCCTCTTCGTTCGTGGTGAACAAGCGCAGGAAACGGTCATGCAACTCGGTCTCGGCAGGGGACATGATGGGGGGCAACCAGGGTTATCTCCGGAGTGAGGCCGAGATTTAACACCGATTCTTGCCGACGTGTTTCGCCGTGAGGGCGGCGGCGCTTTACTTTTTCGCGGCGTCGCCGGGGATGGGGGCGGGGAGGTCCGGAAGCGATTCGCGCCGGTGCACGGGAGGCGGGTGAGGATCTGCGTGAGGCCGGCGGTGTAGTCGGCGGGCGGCGTGGCGCGATGATCGCGGCCGAATCAGAAGCTCAGGGAGTTCGTCCAAACATACAGGCGCGGTTGGCCGTAGAAGCTGACGCCGAGGTTGGCGGGATTGGTGTAGCCGGAGCCGTTGTTGGGGAGGGTGCCGAAGACGTAGTGGTTAAAAACGTTGGTGATGTTGACCTGGCTGGAGAAGCCAAAGCGTTTGCCGAGTTTGCGGCGGTAGGAGACGAAGGCGTTGGCCTGCCACGTGTCGGGGGAACTGAAAAGTTCGCGGCCACCGCCGGGAATGTTGTAGTAGAACGTGCGGTTCTTCAGGCCGACGCCGACAGTGCCGCCGACGCTGACGCCTTTGAGGAAATGGTCGCCGGTGAAGCTGTAGCTGTTGGTCATCGAGAAAACGTATTGGGCGTAGCCGACGGTGTTCTCGCCCTTCTTCGCGACGACGGTTTCGCCCTTGGTGCCGTTGGGGTCGGACCACGTGTAGGGAATATCGGAGGTGGAGCGGCCGGTTTTGCCGGTGAGGGCGCTGCCGTTGGAGCCGACGAAAAATTGGAGGACGCGGCGGAGGTTGCTCGTCTGGAGGCGGCCGTTGTCGTCGGCGGGGGTGGCCCAGTAGGGATGGGTGCGGTCGTTCATCATCGCGAGCGTGAGCGGCTCCCAGGTGCCGCCGACCTGGGCCTGGAGGGCGGCGGGATCGACCTGGCGATTCAGCGTGGTGATCGTGGGCGTGATGACGGTGGGCGTGGTCGGGACGAGGAGGGGTGTGCCGTTCTGGTAGGTGACGGTGCCGTTGCGCACGGAGAAATCGTCATTCCAGAGGAGCGGGTATTTTTTGTCGGTGAGGTTTTGGCCGTCGGAGGTGGTGGCGGCGAGGCGGACCTTCCAGTTGCGCGTGGGATTGGCGGTGAGGATCACTTCGATGCCGCGGGTGGTGCGGTCGAGGTTGACCCATTGGTTCTTGAAACCCGCGGGGCCGTCGTAGGAACCGTTGAGACCGGTGGGGTTGACGAGATCGCGGACGCCGGTGCCGGCGTTGATCATCTCATCTTTGGAGTTGGTGGTGTAATACTGGACGGAGCCGGAGATGCGGCCGCGCTCGTCGCCGAACTTGAGACCGATTTCCTGGCCGACGCCGCTGGACGTGGCGGGGGGATTGCCGAGCGGGTCGTTGGCGTTGACGAGGGGCGTGTTATACGTGCTCGAGAAGCTGTAGTAGGCATTCAACCACGGGCGGATGGCGCCGTTGATGCCGAGGTTGTAGCTCTTGTTGGTTTTGTTGGATTCGGCCCAGGGCGGAGCGGAGGCGAGGGTGGAGAGGTTGGGCGTGCGCTTGAAACTCTCGTTGGCGCGGAGGCCGACGAGGGTGAAGACGCGGTTGTTGAACCAGCCGGTGTTGTTGGCGGCGTAGGCGCCGGCGGTGCGGCTTTCCCAGTGGTGGCCGTCGTTGTTCTGGCCCGAGACGCCGGGGTTGCCCGCGAGGCTGGCGAGGCCGAGGGGATTGTTGGGGCGGACCCAGCCCGGGTCGCGGGGGTTGTTGGCCATGCGGACGTAGTTTTGTCCGCCGGAGGTGACGCGCGGAGTTTTCCAGCCGCCGCGGCCGAGGGGATCTTTGACCGGGCCGTCTTGCACGGACCACCAAAGGCGGGGCATGGGCGTGCGGCCGAGGTTGGAAGGAACGGCGGGGTTGTAGACGACGTTGAAATTGGCGTCGGCGAGGAAGTAGCCGTAGTCGGTGGGACCGGTGTCGGCCCAGTCGATGTCGTAGCCGACGAGGGTCTGGCTGCGGGCGCGTTGGCCGAAGAGCTCGTTGGTGAGAATGGCGGAGCCGCGGGTGGCCCAGCGGCGGGTGGGCTGCTCGGTGTCGGCGAGGGTGCCGCCGTTGGCCCAGACGGTGAGCGGATTGCCGTTGAGGAGCGGGGCGCTGAGGTTGGCGATCCCGCCGTTGGCGCGATCGGTGGGGGCGTCGTTGTAGAGGAGGGAAAACTGCGTCGCGAGCCACGGGGTCCAGACGGTCTCGGCGGTGCCGATGAAGTATTTGTTGGTGACGTATTCGGAGGCGGCGGTGCCGGCCCAGGAGTTAATATTATCCCAATTGAGTTTGCCGTTGGCGATGGCGCCGCGGGGGTAGGGGTTGCCGGTGATGGGGTCGTTGGCGCCGGCCATGTTGTTGCGGAGGAGGTAGGCGAGGCCGTAGTTGTGGCGCGGATCGGTGGCGGCGTTGGTGAAGGCGATGTTTTCCTGATTCGAATTCAGCACGCGGGTGTTTTCCGTCTGGCCGGCGATGAGGCGGACGACGGTGCGGAGGGGGGCGAGGCGGACGGCGATCTGGCTGTAGATGCCCTTGGTGTCGTAGCCGATGAAGACGCGGCGGTAGAGCTGGTGGTCGTTGAGGAGGGCGACGCGGACGGCGACGTTTTCGGTGCCCCAGTTGTAGTCGAAGAGGAGTTGTTTCGAGCCGTGTTGGTCGATGCGGAAATCGGTGCGGCCAGAGGTGCGGTTGAAGGTGGCGCGCTTGGAGACGATGTTGACGGTCCCGCCGGCGCCGCTGGCGCCGTAGAGGAGACCCTGGGGGCCG
>JBIKOK010000284.1:0-8098 GCA_044358025.1 Opitutaceae bacterium | reverse complement strand
CGCACCCATTTTTCCCGGCCGTCGCGGGTGCGGATGCGAAACTCATGGTGGAAATCCGCGCGCTCGCGCAGGGCGACGTGGGTGGTTTCGCGGACCGCGACCAGATCGTCGGGATGCACGATGTCGCGAAACCGGACGGCGCCCGAAACGAACTCTTCGGGCCTCCAGCCGGTGAGGTCGGTGGCGCCTTCGCTGGCATAGCGCACCGTGAATGCGGCTTCGTAGTGGCCGCGATAGGCCATGCCCGGCAGCGAGTGCATGAGGCTGCTCAATTGGCGGCGGCTTTCGCTCAGTTCGGCGGTGCGCTCCCGCACTGCCTGTTCAATCTGCCGGGTATGGCGGAGGCGGGTAACCAGAAACCCGGTGCCGAGGGTGGTGATGACCAGGCCGGAAATCAGCACGATGCGCGGGAGCGCGGACGACTCGGCCGCGGCGTCCTCGCCGGCGGGGCGGTAGAGGATGCGCCAGTTGCGGCCGGCGATCTGAAGCGGGATGTCGCGATGCAGCCCGAGGCGAAAGTGGGCTTCGGTGGGAGGCTGGTCGCCGGAGACCTGATGGGAGAAAAGGAGACGGCGGTCCGGTCGCGTTGCCGACTCGTCAAGAAAGAGTACGTCGAGCTGGCGGCCCGGGGCACGATTCCACGGTTGGGCCAAGAGGTCGGCCACGCGAAAAATGCCGAGCAACACGCCGACGTTTGCGGGAGATGGGTTGGGCGCGAGGGCCGGCGGTGAGACGCCGCACAGCATGACCACGCCGTCGTTCGGGCCCGATTCGTAGACGAGCTTGAGCAGGCCGCTGATGACGCAGGTGGGGCTGGTTTGGGCGCGGGTGATATCGGCCCGGAGGGGGCTCGCGGCGGCGTCGGAACCGAGGACGTTGCGGTTGGTGGCCAGCGGTTCGGCAAAGGTGATGGGGAAATAGAGGGCACGGGCAGCCGCCGGCGCTTCGGTACCGCCGCGCACCCGTTCGCGAATGCCGGCGGGGATGGCGTCGGCGTGGGCCTTTTCCCAGGCGGGCCGATCGGCCGCGGAGACGGCGGGGGCCCACTGGACGCCGAGAAACCCGGGGTGCCGGGCGAGCTGTTGCTCGACGGCGTCGGCGAACTCGCGGCGATTGATGGTCGGGTGGTAAGAGAGGAGGAGCCGGAGCGCGAGGAGGCTATCTTCGTAGCCCGAGAGCGTCTCGCGAATGAGGGCGTGGCGGGCGGTGACCTGACGGTCGAATTCGGCGCCGCGCCGGAAGTCTTCCCGCACACCGGCCTCCCGCCAGAGCCACCACGTGAGCGCAAGTCCGGCGGACGCGACAAAGGCGGCAAAGAAAAGGTGATTGCGCGAACGCGATCGGTCGGCCGGGGACATCGGGTGGGAGCGTGGTGGCGGAGGCGGTCACCGCAAGCACGGCGGTGGTGGGGCAGGAGTTTGGGGGGGCATCTCCATTTCTTGCCGCGCTCGGTTTCCCCGGGGTGGGCCGTGCGCGCCGCGCGCGGCTCAACGAGTCAGGCGACGACCTGCGCTCGGCCGCCCGCGGAGCGGCCGGCCCGCCTCGGGATCCGCGCCCCACCTCGGGCGGTGTGGGCAGGACAGTGAGCTGCGCCCAGGCAGTGGCCGGGGTCCTTTGGTGGGGAGACCGGTGGGGGAGGGGGCGAAAACGAACCAAGGTGGGTCAGAGACCCGGTTTTGCGGCGGAACCGGTCGCCGACTACGGCGTTCCGTAACCTTTGACGGGGACCGGGGGCGTCGGGGGCGGCGGGGTGAGGCCGTGGGAGCGAAGGACGTCGTGGAAGGCGGCAATGGTGGAAAAGCCGGGTTTGAAATTGCCGTAGCGGTGGCCTTCGGCGACGAGCAGCGGCGTCCACCCCTTTTGGTTTTTCTGGTTCCAGACTTCGAGCTTCGCGCCTTTGGCGTCGAGGAGTTGGATGACCTTCGGGAAATTCGCGAAGGCGGCACCGTGCATGGCGGTGTCGCCGAGGTTCGACACGGCGTTGAGGTCCGCGCCGAGCGAGAGGAGGTAAGTGACGGCTTCGACGGCGTCCTCTTCGGTGCCGGCTTCCTCTTCGACGGCGCGCGTGCCGAGGCCGGCGGCGGCCATGAGGGCGGTGCAGCCGTCGGCGTTGGTGAGGGTGGGGTCGGCGCCGAGGGAGCGGAGGAGTTTGAGGTAGGGGGTGTCGGCGGTGTCGGCGGCGAGGAGAAAAGGGGTGCAGCCCTTGCGCGCGATGCGACCGCCGCCGGAGGGGCCGCCGGTGAGGCGGAGGTTTACGTCGGCGCCTTGGGCGACGAGTTTGCGGATGAGTTCCTCGCTGGTGTAGAGGCCGGAGCCGTCGGGGATGGGTTGGCCGTCGTCTTCGCCGCTGTCGGGCTTGCGGACCCAGGTGAGGACGTGGAGCGGGGCGAATCCGGAGCGGAGGTCGTTGGGGTTGGCGCCGAGGTCGAGGAGCTGCGCGGCGAGCTCGAAGTGGCCGTTTTCGACGGCGATGATGAGTGCGCTGGTGCCGGCGCGGGGCTGCTTGTTGGTGCCTTTTTTCGCGGGCTTGGTGGCTTCGTTGACGTCGACGCCGGCTTGGAGGAGGACGCGGATGACGTCGGCGCGGCCGGTGCGGGCGGCGAAGAGAAGCGGCGTGAAGCCGGTGTCGACGGGTTTACGGAAATCGGCGCCGGCGGCGAGGAGGGCGGCGACGACGGCGGCGTGGCCGTGATGGGCGGCCCACATGAGGGCGGTCTGGCCGCCGGCGGTGAGCTTGTCGTCGACGCGGGCGCCCTTCGCGAGGAGGGCGGACACGACGGCGAGGCGGCCGGTGCGGGCGGCGGTCATGAGCGGCGTCTCGCCGCCGCGGAGGGCGAGGTTGGCATCGGCGCCGGCGTCGAGGAGGAGCGTGACGAAGGGCGCGGAGCCGTTGGTGCAGGCGAGGGAGAGCGGGGTGACGCCGTAGCGGTTTTGGGCGTTGGGATTGGCCTTGGCGGCGAGAAGCGATTGGGCGGAGGGGAGGTCGTCGTGGCGCGCGGCCCAGTGGAGGGCGGTGGTGCCGTCGGGTTGCGGGGTGTTGACGGCGGAGTCGGCGAGGAGGGTGCGGATCGCGCTGGTGTCGCGGTGTTCGACGGCGTCGGCGAGAGGGGCGGTGGCGGGTGCGGCGGAAGCGGGCGCGGGGAGGAAAGCGCCAAGCGCCAACATCCAGCCTCCCATGCAACACCAAGGAGACCGGCGGCGGAGGGGGCGTGCGGGGAGGGCGCGGAGGACAGAACCCCGGAGACACGGAGGCGCGGTGGAAGGGCGGCGTGGGGTTGTTCTCGGTGGCACTGTGGCTCGGTCGTTCATGGAGAAAATCTGAAAAATCCGCGGCTCACTCGGAGCGTCGCGAGCGCCAGTAGTCCGGGTGGCGGCTGTGGTGCTTCACCGTGAGGATGCGGACGTGGTCCGGCAGAATCCGGTCGTAGAGGCCAAACGGAAATCGCGGCATCAGAGAGCGGCGAATATCAGCCTCGACGATCCGCCAGCGCGCGGGCGCCTCGAGAATGATTGAGGCGGCAACATCGACGGCGTCGAGGAATTGGGCGCCGAGCGTTGGCACCTGTCGCTTGTAAGACCGAGCCGCGTCGATGACCTCAGCCTCGGCCTCGGGATGGTAGATCAGGTGCATCCGATGGCACGCCGCGCCGCCTGCATCACCTCTTCGTGGGTCCGTCCCATCGTGGCGTCGGAAGTGAGTTCGGCGTCGCGATTGAGGGCGGTCCGCACGGCGTCGCGCTCGGTGGTGTCGGCCAAGCCGGAGTCGATGCTCTGCCAAAGGGACTGCGCGAGCGATTCGCGCTCGGCGAGAGGAAGCGCCATCGCGGCGGTGGTCAGCGGTTGGTTCGACATGGAGGGAAGGTGGCGTGGCTGCCTCGGTGGGTCAACGTGAGCAACGGGCGAGCAGGATTGGACGACAGAGCGGCGGGGGTGGTCAGCATCAACTGCCGCAACTCGCGTCCGCGATCGGCTGGGTTCTTCTTTGGTGCTGGAGAATGAGCCTTTGAACGCGAACCCAATCGAAACGAGAAGAGGCCCATCGTGACGAGGAGAGATACTCTGGTGGCCGGGCGCATGGGTTGTCGCTGACTCTCGATTCTTGCGACGATTGTGGTGCCCTCACACCGTCAGCGGCCGGAAGAGGTCGGTGACTTTGCCGGTGCTGTCGGCGAAGGAGTCGATGTTCACGCCGGCTTTGTCGAGGAGGGTGAGGTGCAAATTCGCGAGCGGGACCGGGTCTTTGTAGCGGAGGTGACGGTTGCCTTTGAGGCCATAGGCTTTGCCGCCGGCGACGAGGGTGGGGAGATTGGTGTGGTCGTGGATGTTCGGATTTCCAATGCCGGATCCGAAGAGGAGCATCGTGTGGTCCAGGAGGGTGCCGTCGCCGTCGGGGGTGGCTTTGAGGCGGTCGAGATAGTAGGCGAAGAGCGAGACGTGGAAGGCGTTGATTTTCGCCATGCGGGCGATTTTTTCCGGGTCGTTGCCGTGGTGGGAGAGGGGGTGGTGGGGATCGGCGACGCCGGTCTCGGCGGCGTAGGTGCGGTTGCTGGTCTCGCGGGCGAGCTGGAAGGTGATGACGCGGGTGATGTCGCCCTGGAAGGCGAGGACCTGGAGGTCGAGCATGAGCTTCGCGTGATCGGTGTAGGCGGCGGGGACGCCGAGGGGGCGGTCGAGGTCGGCGGGGAGATTGTTTTTCGCGACGTCGGCCTCGGCTTTCTGGATACGGCGCTCGACCTCGCGGACGGTGTCGAGGTATTCGGCGACCTTGGCCTGGTCGGCGGGGCCGAGGCGGCGTTTGAGGCTGGCGATGTCTTCGGTGACCCAGTCAAGGAGGCTGGCGCGTTTGCGGAGGGCGGCGCGGCGTTCGGCGACGCTGCCGCCTTCGCCGAAGAGGCGTTCGAAGACGACGCGCGGGTGGGCCTCGTAGGGGAGGGGCGTGGTGGGTGAGGACCAGGAGAGGTTGTTTTGGTAAACGCAGGCGTAGCCGTTGTCGCACTGGCCGGTGGTCTGAAGCATGTCCATCGCGAGCTCGAGGGACGGGAGCTGGGTGGCCTGGCCGATCTGTTGGGCGGCGAGTTGGTCGGCGGTGGTGGCGAGGTAGTAGTCGTTACTCTCGGTGTGTTTGGCTTTGGCGGCGCTGAGGAAGGAAGAATTGGAGGTGGCGTGCGAGCCGGGGTAGGCGTTGCGCAGCTCCATGTTGGTGAGAACGGTGAGCTGGTCGCGGTGGGGCGCGAGAGATTCGAGGATCGGCGAGAGGGTGGAGAGGGTGCCGTCGGGGGCGGAGGGGGTCCAACGCGACTGGTCGCAGCCCATGGGCATGAAGACGTAACCGAGGCGGCGGGTGGGTCGGGCGGCGGTGAGCGGCGCGGCGGTGGCGGCGGGGATCATCGCGTCGAGGAGCGGGAGGGAGAGCGTGGCGCCCAGGCCACGGAGGAAGGTGCGACGGGGGAGGGCCTGACGGGTGAGGAAGGAGCTCATTTGCGGAGAGAGAAGGAGGGAATGAGAGAGGGGGAGAGGGGGACGGGGAAGGCGTTAGGGGGCGGCGCGTTGTTGGAAGGGGACGCTGTTAACGAGGCCGACGACGAGGGCGGAGAAGCGGTAGTGGTCGGCCTGGGCGTGGCGCACGATGGAGCGGAGGGCGGGGGCATCGGAGGGCTCGACGCCGCGGCCGAGGGCGAAGGTGAGGAGTTTTTCGGTGAAGGTGCCGGCGAAGAGTTCGGGGCGGGCGAGGAGGGCGCGCTCGAGTCCGGCGACGCCCTCGAATTTACTGCCGTCGGCGAGACCGCCGCTGGCATCGACGGTTTTATGGTCTTCTTCGGTCCGCCAACGGCCGACGGCGTCGAAATTTTCGAGCGCGAAGCCGACGGGATCCATGACGTCGTGACAGCTGGCGCAGGCGGGATTTTCGCGGTGTTGGGCGAGGCGCTGACGGATGGGGAGCGAGGCGGAGACGACGTTGGCGTCGAGGGAGGGCACGTTCGGGGGCGGCGGGGGCGGGGGCTCGCCGGCGAGATTGGCGAGGATCCAATGGCCGCGAATCACGGGCGAGGTGCGCGTGGCGTAGGAGGTGACGGTGAGGATGCTGCCGTGGCGGAGGAGACCGCCGCGCTGGCGGGCGGGATCGTCGGCGAAGGAGACGCGGCGGAACTGGCTGCCGAAGACGTGCGGCACGCCGTAGTGGCGGGCGAGACGTTCGTCGAGAAACGTGTAGTCGGCGCTGAGGAGTTCGGTGATCGGGCGGTCGGCGCGGATGATGTGCTCGAAGAAAACTTCGGTCTCGCGGCGCATGGACTGGCGGAGGTTTTCGTCGAAGTCGATGAACCGCCGCGCGTCGGGGGTGATCGCGGCGAGGCCGCGGAGGTGGAGCCATTGGGCGGCGAAATTGTTGACGAGGTTTTTCGCGCGGTCGTCGGCCAACAGGCGGCGGACATGGGCGTCGAGTTTCCCGGGCTGGCGCAATTCGCCGCGCTCGGCGGCGTCGAGGAGGGCGTCGTCGGGGAGGCTGCCCCAGAGGAAGAACGAGAGGCGGGAGGCGAGTTCGAATTCGCTTACGCGGTAGGCGGTGCCCGGGGCGAGCCCGGCGGGATCGGTCTCGAGGCGGAAGAGAAACTGCGGGGAGACAAGGATGGCGCTGAGGGCGTTCTCGATGCCGGCCTCGACGCTCGCTGACGCGAGCGAGTGGGAAGTTTGAAGCGGGGAGTTTAAGGAGGAGGATGAGGTAGCGGTGGCGAGAAACTCGTCGCGGCCGGCGCGGAAAAATTCGAGCGGTTTACGGAGGTCTTCGTCGGTGATGGGGCGGCGGTAGGCGCGGCGGAGGAGGGGGGCGAGGATGGTGCGGGCTTGGGCGTCTGCGGTGGGGGCGGAGGCGCTGGGTGTGGCGGACGAAGCAGGGGAGCCGGAGGGAGGGAGAGAGGAGGCGAGGCTGCCGAAGAGGAGGCGGCGGCTGGGGGTGTCGCCGGCGCCCTGGGCGTTGAAGGGGCCGGTGATCGTGACCTGGAAAACGGCGGGCGCGGTGCGCGGGTGGCGGTGCATGTTGAAGCGCGCGGCGAGCGGGGCGCGCTCGTTTTCGAGGACGGCGGACGGGTCTTTGGGAAACGTGACGCCGACGTCGTGGAGGCCGGCCTTGACGGGGAAACGAAACGTGAGGTGTTGATCGACGGCTTCGGCGTTTTTGTCGGCGCCGGGCGGCTTGACGGTGGCGAGGGCGATGCGGTCGCGGTCGACCAGGAGTTCGAGGTCGTGCGGGCGTTTGAGGCCCTCGACCTGCTCGTTGCGGTCGCGTTGGAGTCGGACCTGGACCTCGTAATCGCCGTCCTGCGAGAAAAGATACGGGATCAAGAGGCCGCCGCGGGTGCCGAGGGGCAGGCCCGCGACGTGTTCCTCCTGGGTGACATCGGGGCGGATGCGAAAGGTGTCGCCGCCGGGGGATTTGCCGGGCGAGCCGACGGCGAGGCGGGCGATTTTCGTCGCGGCGGAAACGTAGCGGTCGAGGAGGGTGGGCGAGAGGTTGCCGACGGCGACGTTGTCGAAGCCGTGGCTGGGTTCGTCGTTGGGGAGGAGCGCGGTGGCGTCGATGGAGACGCCGAGGAGATCGCGGACGGCGTTTTGGTATTCGGTGCGGTTGAGGCGGCGAAAGGTGTCGGTGCGGCCGGGGTGGGGCGCGGCGGCGGCGAGGCGGTCGAGGGCGGTTTGGAGTTCGGTGACGGCGGCGGCGTAGGTGGCGGGGTCGGGGCGGGGCTCGCCGATGGGCGGCATCTGGCGGTGGTCGAGTTTGCGGAGGACTTTTTCCCACAGGGCGGGTTGGGCGGCGAGGTGAGCGGGGTTGCGGGCGTCGAGGCCTGCGAGGGAGAGATCGCCTTTTTTCGTGTCGGCGTTGTGGCAATCGAGGCAGTAGGCGGTGATCAAGGAGGCGTCGGGGGCGCGCTCTGTGGTCGGTGCGGAGGGCGGGCCGGACGGAGCCGATGCGCCGAACCCGAGGGCCGTCGCTGTGGAGAGGACGACGCACACCCGGAGCACGGTCGCGGGCAGGCGTGAGCGCGATAAATTGAAAGGCGTGATTCTCCGAAGCATGGGGGGCGGGGCGGAACAGTCTGCGGGG
>JBIKOK010000074.1:0-26973 GCA_044358025.1 Opitutaceae bacterium | reverse complement strand
GGCCTTCGACGTCGAGCTTAATGAGGGTCGGAGCCGGAAGGGAACCGGCGGCGATGAGGGAGTCGCCGGTGGTGGTGGCGACCAGGACCGTGCCGGAGTAGGAGGCGTGTGACCACGGCGCAAGGGTGGTCATGCCGGAATTTCCAGCCGGACCGAGGTGGAGCGGGAGGAGGCCGGTGGTGTCGGAAAGGGCGAGCGAGGAGGTGATGAGGTGGGGGGCGTTCCACGACCGGTGGCGGAGGAGGCGGGCGTGCTCGCTGGGGTTGGGCTCGAAGGCGATGACGGTAGCGGCGGGCACGAGACGGGCAAGGGTCGTGGAATGGAGGCCGAAATTGGCGCCGATATCCCACAGCACGGAGCCGGGGCGGAGGCGGGCCCGGAGGGCGTCGAGAACCTCGGACTCGTAGAAGCCCTCGTGGACGACGAGACCGTCGATGTAGGCGAGCGGATCGAGTTGGAAGACGGATCCGTGGCCAGCGGGAAAGAGGAGGGAATCGCCGAACGCACCGCGGGGAAGGAGGCGGCGGAGCGTGACGAAACCCCGCCAGCGGCGGCGCCACCAGACCGCGAGGAGCCGGTCGCGAAGGGAGGGTGCGGGAGCCAGGGGGAGAGCTGGCGTCATGGAGTAAGCGAGACGCGTGGGGCCGGCGCAGCAGCCAGGAGAGTCCAAGCAGTGCGTTCGCCGCGGCGGCGGGCGTCGTGAATTTTCAGGTTTACGGGAGCGAGGGACCGGCGCAGGCGCCATTCGCGAAGGCGAGCGAGGAGGTGGCGGCGGGGCGGATGCAGATTTTGATCGCGGAGCGCCATGAGAATCACGGTCGAGCAGGCGTGACCTTCGACGAGGCGCAGAAGGTAGGGTTCCTCGATGCGGTTGCGCGGCATCAGATGCGTCATCGCCAGCTCCGTGAAGACGCCGGTGCCGAGGCCAAGATCGGTGGCGGTGAGGGCGAGATCGAAGTCCTCGCATCCGGCGAGATTGCCGCCGGTGCGGCCGAGGAGTTTGCGGCGGGGATCGGTGCGGACGTGGTGGGCATACTGCCGGGCAACGGGCGCGCGCACGCAGAGGCCGGCACCGGCGGGGGTCGCGGCGTAGTCAAACGGTTGATTCGACCAGCGGTCGCGCGGGGCGCGATGGACGGCGAGGTAGCGGATATAGTCGGAGAACGCGGCGGGCGGGGCGATTTCCCATTCGGGTGAATAGTGACCGCAGCCCCACACTCCGAGCATGGGCCAGCCCTGCGAGAGCGCCAGGACACGGGCGAGGTAGTCGGGCGCCAGGATGTTGTCGTCGTCGACAAAGACGAGGACGGCGGCGCGGGCTTCTTCGATGCCGCGGAGCCGCGCGGCGGTGAGGCCCACTTCGGGTTCGGCGATGATCCGAGCGCTTGGATGGCCGAGGCTGGCGGCATCAGGCGCGAGAGCAACCGAGGAGGCGTTGTCGATCAGGAGCAGTTCCCACGCGGAAGAAGGCAAGGTCTGCGCACGGAGGCTCGCCAGGGTGCGGGCGAGGAAGTCGACGCGCGGGTTGTGGGTGCAGATGAGTACGCTGAGGAGTGGTGCGCTCATGGACGCGCGTCGGCTGCCGGAAGATCGCGCCGACGGCAGACGAAAATGAACTGGGCGCAGGTGGTCCGACGTTCGGGGAGCAACGGATAGATCGCAGCGAGACTAAAGCCGACGGTGTCGTCCGGTTCATCCGCCGGGACAACGGGAAGATCCTTGCCGAGGGCGCGACGGCAGGCGCGTTCGGCGGCCTCCAGCCAGCGGAGAGGGGTGGCGGCGAGGCGACGAACGCGGAGGCGGCGATCCACCAGTTCGCGTTGCCACTCAGCGAAGGCGGGCTGGGAAAGCGCGGGA
The DNA here is from genome assembly GCA_044358025.1 of Opitutaceae bacterium. Taxonomy (GTDB): domain Bacteria; phylum Verrucomicrobiota; class Verrucomicrobiia; order Opitutales; family Opitutaceae; genus GAS368. Next base: position 25,116 of record JBIKOK010000074.1, on the reverse strand, counting down.
AGCACAGGCGACTGTTCCCATTCCTCGCGGATTTCGAAGGAGGGTTCGAGCCAGCCGACAAACTCGGCGTGGTCAGGCTCGGACAAGTGAAACTCGTTGGCGCGCGGGCGTGTGGAGCGGGTAAACTGAAGCGCGTTGGGGGCACTGATCACAAGCAATCCACCCGGACGCAGGAGGCGGTGGAGGTTGGTGAGGAAGGCGCGGGGATCCGGGAGGTGTTCGATCGTCTCGAAGGAGACGACGGCATCAAAACTGGCGTCGGAGGCCAGCGGGGTGAGCGCGTCGCCGGCCCGGTAGGAGAGATTGGCGCGTCGGTAGGTAGTTTGGGCGTGAGCGATGGCGGCAGGCGAGAGGTCGATCCCGAGGCAGGAGGTGGCGGTCTGGCTAAGGATAAAGCTGCCGTAGCCGACACCGCAGGCGAGATCGAGCACGCAGCGGTCGCGCACGCGCTCGAGCGCGAATTGGTAACGTTGCAGGTGCTGGAGTCCATAGAGGCGCCAGCCAGGATCGCCGGGGTTGATGCGTTCGTCGGCCATGGGTGAGGAAGGGGGCTGGAGAGGGAAGGGGGGCGTCTAGGGTCGACGGGCTTCGAGGACGAGGGTTTCGAGCGCGTTCGCTTCCACGCCGATCGCATAGTGGTGTTGGTGAATTCCTCTCAGGTCGGGAACCTCGCTGACGTCGGGCTCGCAGCGGCGGAGGTCAGTAAACCCGACCTGGCGGAACAGGGTCGAGAGCGCGGCCTCGTCAAAGATGAAACGGTGGCCGTGGAGGAAAAAGAGGCTGTTGACCACGGTGGTGCGCGGAGGGAGATCGGCGGCGAGGGCGAAGCTGCCCACGATGCGTTTGAAATAACGTTGGTGGGCGGGAGTATCGGGGTCGGTGTAGAAACGCACAATTCGGGCAAGGTCGGGTGTGGCGATCCGAATCCAACCGCCGGGGCGGAGGACGCGAAACGATTCAGCGAGCATCCGGCGCGCCGCGTCGAGTGGCACGTGCTCGATCATGTGCTCCGAGAAAACAAACTCGAAGGTGGCGTCGGCGAAGGGTAGCGGGCGGGTAGCGTCGAGCCGCGCGGTGCGCCAATGCGACGGCAAGAGATCGGTGTTGAGCCAACCCGTGAGGCCGGCGCCGCCGAGGTGAAGTTTCCGAGCAGAGTGAGTCCGGAGGTAGTGGGAAACAAGCAGAGGGGACGACAGACGCGTGACGAGGGGGTGAACGAGCAGGCGCAGTGCGAGACGTTTGAGGGCAGGGTGCATGGGGACGGGTCAACGGGCGGTCCGCTGGCGCCAGACGGTGGCCGGCACATTCATAGCGTAGGAACCGGCAGGGAGATCGCGGGTGACGACGGCGCCGGCTCCGATGACGCAACCGTCGCCGATGGTTACGCCACCGAGCACGGTGACGCCGGCACCGAGCCAAACGTCGTTTCCGATGTGGGTTGGGAATATGATGTCTCCGACGGAACGCATGATCTTGCCGGGCGGAGGCACAGCGTGATTGGACGACAGGATGCGGCCGAGCATCGCGATGAGCTTATCGTGGCCAAGGGAGACTCCGACGTGGCCGAAAGTGACGGTGAAGGGGGCGAGGTAAACATGCTGAGCCAGACCACTGGAGCCGCCGAAGGGATGGAGGACGCCGCCGCTTTCGAGCTGGCAGCGAGAACCGAGCGAAAGGCGTCCGCGGCAGGCGGAAGCGGGACGGAGTTGAGCGTCGCTACCGAAAGAGGAGGCGCCGCCCGCGCCGACTTCCGCGCCGGTCGAACGCGCGAGCACGATGCGGAACCAAGAGGCGACACGGCGGCCGACTGCGAAAAACCGCGCGGATAGGCGGTGGCACTCGTCAGGCGGTAAAACTGCGGCGGATGACGGTGCTTGGGACGGAATTGTCACGGCAGCGCGGATGGAGGCGGGGGGGCAGGGGCCGGCCGAATTACCGGCAGCGAAGATCGGAGGCAGGTCGGGTGCTGCGTTTCCAGCCAGGTTGGGCGGGACGGGAAAAAAAGCGAAGGAGGGCGACGAGAAATTTCATGCGGAGCGAGCGAACTGGTCGAGCCAGGCGAGTTTTTGCTCGCGGGTTTTTTCCTGGGGATTGCGAAAGATCTCGTCGTTGAGGACCAGGAGGTCGATGTCGGTATTGACGAAACAGTCCCAGCCCTCGGCGGCGGTGCGAACGATGGGTTGGCCGGCGACGTTGAAGGACGTGTTGATCAAAATCGGCACGCCGGTGAGGGCGTGGAAAGCGGTGATAAAGCGATGAAAGTCGGGATGAACTTCGGGGCGAATCGTTTGCAGGCGGGCGGAAAAATCGACGTGGATCACGCTGGGGATGGAGCAGCGAGGGAAGTCGAGGCGCTCGCGGAGGTTCGAGAAATGCGCCGGCAGCGGTGCGCGCAGCTCGGGACGGAGATAGGCCGTATAGTTCATGTAATCCGATTCGGCGGAGGAATCGAACCAGTCGCCGACGTGGGAGGCGAGGATGGCGGGGGCGAAGGGGCGGAACGATTCGCGAAATTTTACCGCGAGGTTGAGGCGCGACTGCATACCGGGGGCGCGGGGATCCGCAAAAATGGAGCGGGCGCCGAGGGCACGGGCGCCGAGCTCCATGCCCCCGCGCACGACGGCCACGATTTTTCCGGTGGCGAGCTGGGAGGCGATGTAGGTGTGAAGGTCGCTGTCACGGGGGAGCGACACGCGGTAGGGCTGGGCCGCAGGAGGGATCGGACCCGGTTCGCCGCCGAGGTAAAAGCCCCGGGCGTCGATCTTGAATGGTGCCCGGGGGCGCCGTTGACGTTCGAAGAGGAGAGCGGCGCCGAGCGCTGAGCCCATGTCGCCGCCGACGGGTGAGTTAAAAACGGAAGAAAAGATCTGGAGGGAACGAAGTTTGCCGGCGGCGACGCAATTTTGGGCGCAGCCACCGCAAAAAAGGATGTTTTCCTCGCCGGTTTGGGCACGGAGGAACCGGGCCATCTTGAACACTTCATCCTCAAAAATTCGCTGAAGAGAGCACGCCAGATCGATATGAACCTGATCGAGCGGGGCCGATGCTTCACGGGCGGGCAGGCCGGTCGTGGCCGCGATCCACGGAAGTGCGTCCATCAGGGAGGCCCAATTGAAGCGAACTTCGCGGTGGAGACGGAATCCGCCCTGTTCGTCGGTGGTGAAGAGGCGGGCGAGCTCGGCGACGTAGCGAGGGGTGCCGTAAGGGGCGAGCCCCATGACTTTGTATTCAGAACCGAAAGACAGAAATCCCAGGTAATAGGTGACGAGAGTGTAGAACATCCCGAGTCCGTTTTCGTAGGGCTGCTCCCAGAGCAATTCGAGGCGATCGGGCCCGATGACGCCGGCGCTGGCGGAGTAGTCTTCGCCCTTTCCGTCGATGCAGAGGAAAGCCGCGCGTTCGAACGGCGAAGTGTGAAACGCTCCGGCGACATGGGAGAGATGATGCCACGCGTGGTGGAAGCGGGCGGAGGGAAGGAGCGCGCGGGCCTTTTGAAGATACAGACTGCCCAAGGCTTCCGGCAGCAAACACCCCAGGGCGCGGCTGAGGGCGTTCCCCGGGCGACCGGTGAGATCGAAAAAGCGGCTTTGCAGCGCCTTCTCCGCGAAGACAACGTCGGTGACGTCGCGGGACGAGAGGCCGGCCAGGTGGAGGCAATCGGCAATCGCGCCGGAAGGGAACGAGCCATCGTGCTTGATACGGCTGTGGCGTTCTTCCTGCGAAGAGGCGATAAGCCGACCGTCGACGATGAGGGCGGCATTGGCGTCGTGGCCAAGAAGGCCGCCAATGCCAACGACGACCGAGCGGGGAGGGGTCATGGGGTGTTTTTCGGTTGGGCGGGCATCAACGGTCTTCAGGGCAACGAGGCCCGACCTTGCCAGACCACCGCAAGGTTTCCGTTGGCTTGGCGGGCGAGTCCGAAGAGCGGGTGGGATCCGCTTCGGTGGAGCAGCTCGGGCAGCAGGACTTGAAAACGATCACTGTAGAACGACCGTCTGCTGGCCAACTCAGCGAGCCGCGAGCGGAAAATATCCACGGGCAGGACGAGGGGCCGGCCATCGTGCAGGATGACCGCAAAATCTGGCGGTGCTTTACCGGGAACGGGCGCGGCCATCAGTCCGTAACCACAAAAGGCGGACGTGGCGGTCGCGGAGAATTCCAGGGCGCCGGCGGGAGTTGGGCGATTCAAGTCAGCGATCAACGCGAGGTCGGCGGTCGAGAGCGGGGCGGGCGGGCGGATAAGTCCGCGGGCGATGGAGGCTCGCCACTGGATTTGAGCTTCGGGCCAGAGGGAAGTCGTGCTCTTGAAGTAGTCACGCTCCAACTGGAGGTTGAGGACCATGGCCTGGGTCCAGCGAAATTGCGTGGTGACCCGCGGAAGATGACCCGCGTAGGAGAGGAAACAGAAGCCCGCGGCAGCGACGACGGCACCCGCGACCACAGGGCGCTGGCGAGCGACGGGCACGCGGTCGAGCAGCAGGAGGTAGAGCAGCGCGAGCGAGAGCAAACCGTAAACGCGATAGCGATCTTGGTCCATGTAGTCCGGTCCCCAGCCGATCCGACCGCGCGCCGCCATTGCGACGCTCAGGGTCACGAAGAGCAGAAACAGGGCGAGGGTGGGCGGGCGGCGGTGCCAGATGGAGGCAAGCAAGACAATGGACGTGATGGCGAGGATAGCCCCTCCGGCGAGCGTAGCGAAGCCGGTGCCAAGGGTGCCAAACATGAGGGGGGCCCCCACCATCACGGCGGCATTTTGAAGGAATTCGAGGAGGCGAAACGGGGCCTGGGGGTTGGCGTAACTCAGGAAGAAAGCGGCCCAGACAGCAGTGCCGGAAAGCGCGAAGACGAGACTGCGGCGGCGGAGGCCATGGAGAGCGAGACCGACGGCAGCGATGGGAAAGACGAGCAAGCCGTTGACAGAGGCGAGGGGGGCGAGGAGCGCGAGCGTGAGCGACAGAGCAAAGGTCGGGCGACCGGGGCGCAAGCAAGCCGCCAGAGCGCCCAGCGAAATCACGAGCCCGCCGAGGTTTCCCACAGACTGCATCGCGATGAGAAAATTGGTTGCACCCTGCGGCTGCATCAGAATTAGCATGACGGGCAGGCCACACCAAGGAGCGAGGCGAACACGGTCGAAAGAATGCAGGAGTAGCGCAGACACGCCGAGCCAGGCGAGCCAGCCGAGCGATTGGAGCACCACGAAATCGCAGTAACCGGCGAGGGAGAGAACGGCGGCCGCAGCACATTTCGTGAGAACAATGCGATGGCTAAAATATTGTTCGAAGAGGAGGCCGAGGCGCGTGCCCCAAGCGGGTGAGTCGGTCCACTGGACCAGAAAGGGAAGGATCGAGAAAGTATCGTCGTCGCGGGGAATGTCGGTGGCGTGGTGGGCGATGACGAAGGCGAACCCGGCGACAGGAGCGAGGAGCAGGGCGAACTGCAGCACGCGGCCGAGGGAGCGAGGAGCGGGGGAAGTCACGAGTCGGGCGACGGAGCGGGATCAGCGGACGGAGCGGAGGAGTTGTTGGACGCGAAGGGCCGTCCAGGGGCCGGCAAGACGGCGCAGCGCGCGGATCAGCGGATGGTGCGATGTCGGAGCCCGGCCGCCGAGGGAATGGTTCAGGGCGAGGGCGCGGCGGGCGCTGGGAAAATCGCGATGGTGGCAAAGGGCGGCTGCGGCTTGTTCCGCTTGCGCGGCGAGTTCGGGACGGACACGGGCAGGGAGGGTGGTCGCATAGCGCTCCAAGGCGCTGAGACGGAAGCCCCAGGATGCACGATAGTCGTGACTGAGCGACTGCGTGCGGCGGAGCGAGATGGCGGCGACGGCATCGAGGGAGCAGTAGCGAGCCCCGGCGGCTGCAAGGCGGATGTGGAGGTCGGCATCCTCCCAAATCCGGAGCGACTCATCGAATCCGCCGATGTTGAGGAGCGCGGCGCGGCGAACGATCATCGTGTTGCAGCCGATACCTTGACGAAGGTTGACCAGGAGAGGGTTTGCGCGGAGTGGACCGGAGGGGTAACGCCAGGCAATGACACGGGTCCCGGTGTCGGCATGGATCCAGTCGGTGTCGCAAACGGCGACATCGATGTCGGGGCGCAGCAATGGGCGCATGACGGCGAGGAATTCGGGAAGCAGAGGATCGTCGGCGTCCTGAAAATGAAGCCATTCGCCAGTGGCGCGGCGGGCCAGTTCGTTTCGGGCGTGGGCCACGCCGCGGTTGGTGCCGCCGGCAACGATGGGCAATCCATGTTGAGTCGCGACGGCGAGCGTGTCGTCGGTCGAGCCGTCGTCGTAGCACAGGACTGAGTCGAACGGGAGTGCTTGCGCACGGATGCTGGCGGCCAAGTCAGCGAGGTAGCCGGAAGCGTTGAAACAGGGGATGAGCAAGCTGACCGACATTTGTAATGGTTCAGCGGAAGATCGCATTGATGCGAGGCTGAAGGCGCCGTTCAAGCAATGACGCACACGCAAAGGCGAGCGCGACGGTCACGCTCAAACGGGTGAACCAAGTCAGGGCGGAGCCGGAAAACGCAGGGAATGAGGAGCGGATGATGACCTGAAGCGGAAATGCGATGGCATACAGTCCATAGGAAATGGCGCCGACTGGTGCCAGCCAGCGCCAGAAACCAAGTCCGGGCGACCAGTTGCGAAGGATGACAGCAACAGCGACAAAGCCGCTGGGAACCCAAAGTTCTTGAGGAAGGGAACCGGCAGCGCAGCGCCACGCCAAGGCGCTCCCGGGAATGCCCCAGCACAGGCTTGCCAGGAGACGTGGGCACGGGATGGTGCGTTGGGCAATGATGAGCAAAAGGCACCAAAGAACCGGAATGGAGGCGTAGTGCTGGAGTTCGAAGCCGGCAAAGGAAGAGGTGTCGAGGCCCAACCGGCGAAGAACGACCGTGCCGGGATCGATCTGCCATGTGGCTAGCGCGAGGAGCAACAGCGACGGCCAAGGGTGATTGCTCGACGTCCGCGCGGTGGAAGGATGGATTATCCAAGCAGAGGCGAGACCAACGATCCAAACGGCGAGGCCGCCAAAGAGGGCAGCGGGGAAGGACGGGAAGCTCGGCCAAAACTTGGGCAGAGCGCACAGCGCGGCGCTGGCCAATAGTGTCAGGCCGAGCGGCGGACGGGCGATCCAGAGGAGGGGAAAGACGAGGTAGAACACCGCCTCATAGGCGAGGCTCCAGAGATTGGGGTTCGCCGGGAGCAGGGCAATCCAAGGGCTTGGTCCGTCGGATTGCAGGAAAAGCAGATGTCCGACGGCATTGCCCAACGGAAAATCTGGGGAGGCGGCCAAACCGAGCGCGACGGCGACGAGATAAATGGGGAGAATGCGGACGGCTCGTCGGCGAAAGTAGCTCGGAATGTCGGACTTTGAGAATGGGTGAAGCAGCGAGAGTCCGATGACGTGACCGGACAGCAGGAAAAAAATCAGAACGGCGAGGGAACCACCCTGAAACCACCACCAAATGGGGGGCGGTGAGTAGGCAGGGTCGAGCACGCCGCCGCCATCGGGGCGGATCATCGGGGACGTCAGGTGCGCGTAGAGGACCGCCAACGCCGCCGCGCCGCGCAGGCCCTCGAGGGCGGGGTCACGGGTGGGCGGCCGAATTGTGTCAGGCGCAAGCGGGATGCGGAGGATGCTCATGGAGCATCGGCGCCGATGCGGGGGTGGTTCAGCCCAGCCAAGCTCTGACGAACCGCCGATTCGACTTCGTCGACGGGGATATCCATGCAGACCATTTCGTGCGTGCAGCCCGAGTTCAGGCCGCAGCCGACACAGGCGGGGGAGCGGGTGAGGTTCACGTTGAAGGGGTACCCGGTCTTGGTCGGGTGGCTACGACCGCCAAATATGATGACGGACGGCGTGAGAGTCGCGGCGGCGATGTGCTGCAGGCCGGATTCGAGGCCGAGGAAAAGGGCCGAGCTGGAGAGCAGTTTGGCCGCTTCCCGCAGGGTGGTCCGACCCCGTAGGTCACGCGCACCTGCGAGCGGCGGATCGGAGGGCGTGCCGATCTGCACGAGTTGCAAGTCGGGGCTGAGACGGCGCGAGAGGGCCAGCCACCGTTCCTGGGGCCATTCTTTCGTGGAGGCGGAGTAGCGGGCGCCGCTGCAGGAATTTTGGACCACGATCAGCTTGGGGTCGCGTGCGGGGGGCTGGGCAGAGTTGGAAAAGTTAAATACGGGGCGCCAGCCGGCGCGCAGCGCGATTCCCGTGTGTGCGGCCATTTGCTCGGCGATGTGGCCCGGGGCTCCGGTTTTGTAACCCAGATGAATTATCCGAGTGCGGATCCAGCCGCGCAAACTGGCGTAGTGCCAGCGTTCGACGTCGGTCTGAAGTGAGGCGGGGGCGGTGTTCCCGATCCAGAAATCCGGATACGTCGCGATGATATGGATTGGCCGGCCGGCGGCGCGGGCGGCGGCCGCGATGGCCGTGACCATGAGTTCGTCGCCAATGCCGCCATTGGCGTAGAATATTCTTTCGGGCTGGAGGACGAAAGCCGACCAGAGACGAACGCGCACGCCGGAGAGGCTCGGCATAGTCAGCGGGCGGGCGGGCGATCCAACCGCGTGGCGTAAATCAGGCCGAGGGTGCGGTGGTCGGTGGACAACGGCGAGACGTGGAGGGCGAAACCGTGGCGCTGCAACGTGCGGACGATTTCGTCGGGGCCATTGCCATGCCACTCGATGACAAAGGCGGAGAATCGGTCGAGGGCACCGCTCTGCTCGAGTTCCCGGAAGATGGGATACTCGCTGCCTTCGCAGTCAATCTTACCGAGTAGCCTGCAGGAGCCGAGGGTTGCGAAAACAGGAGCGAGAGCGTCGCTCGCCCGGACCACTTGAATACTGACACGCTGCGTGGCGGCAGCCGAACCGCGCCACGCACCGACGCCGGAGAGCGACATGCTACCGCGCAGCGCGGGATCGTAGTCGACCTCTAGGGTGGATTCCGTTTCGCCGAGGGCTTGGCGCACGAGGGTTATCTTGGGGGCGAGGGCGGGGTTTAGCGCGAGGTTGGACTCGTAGGCGAGTGCGGTCGGCGCGAAAGGCTCAAAGGAAACGACGCGACGGCACCACGCGTGTTGAGCGAAGAACAGGGCGGCCATGCCGACGTTGGCCCCGATATCGACGACGTGCCACTCGCCGGGCATGCGAAGGTCGTAGCAGCCTTCGAGGAATATCTCGCCGAGCATGTTGAACTCTTCGTCGGTGGTGAGGCGGAGTTGGAGCGAGTCCTGGCGGGCGAGCACGACGCCCGGGCCACCGCGCGTGAAGCTCCAGCCGAGCGGAGAGAGCGCGAGGAGCGTAAGGTAGCCGCGGGCGACGGAATCGTCGCCGATAAATTCGAGGTCGAGAGCGCGGCTGCGGAGGTGACCATCGGCGGCGACAAGGTCGGCCCACGAGGGATCGGCGGAGACGGCCGACACCAACGCGGCCCGGGAGATCGCGAGGTAGTTCTGGTGCTTGGTCGCATCGTGGAGGGCGAGCCACCAGGCCAAGCCGGGGGCGTGGCCGCGCGAGAGGAAAAAAACGAACTTGGCGAGCCGGCGTGCGAAGGACGGCGGTCGGGGAGGAATCGGAGGCAGATGCATGAGGCGGGGCGAGGGAGGCGCGAGGCCGGTCAGCGAGCGGTCAAGCGATCGAGGCGCGCGCGTCGGTGGCCCGGGGTTTGGTCGAGGCTGTAGCGCGGGGGTTCGTAGTGGGTTTCGGCGTCGAAGGGGCCGAGGAAAAGATCGCCGGCGAGATCGGCGCGGACGAAGAAGGCGTTGGCGCCGCTGATCTCGCAGTGAACGAGCGCGTAGCCGAGGCGGCGGCCGAGGATTTCGTAGGCTTTGAGGCTCGCGCCGAAATTGATCGTGCCGTCCCAGACACGCGCGCCGTCGTAGGTGACCTTCCAATCGACGGTGGGCGGGAGCGCGGCGTTGTATTCGACGACGACGACTCGCGGCCGCCATGCGACGAGGGCCTCCCAGACGTAGTAGGTGTTTTGATCAATATCGAGGGAGCAGAGGTCCACCTCGAGGGGAATGGCTAGTTCGGTGAAAAGGGCGGCGATGGTTTCGCGTGTGACAAACGAGCGGTGGAAACGCAGGCCCGGCGGCGGCGCGACGGGCAACGGTTGGGCGTCGATCCAGGCGCCGGTCCAGCCGAGGCTGTGGAGGAAGGCGGTGTTGTTTTCCACGCCATCGCCGATGCCGACCTCGACGAAGGTCCGCGCGTCCTCGCCGATGCGGCGGAAAATCTCGAGGAGCACGCCGTCCTCGCCTTGTTGGGAGCAGACCGCGTGTTCGAAGCGATGCAGGCTCAGCGGCCCCTCGCGCGCTGCCTTCTCGTCGCGCAGGCGCGCGGCGAAATCGCGGGCGAAGGCGGAGCGGAGGGCGCGGAGCTCGTCGCGCGACGCGGCGTCGGCGCGTTCGGTCCGGGCGAGGAGGCGGTCGAGTTCCCGGACGAGGGGCAGGCGGCGGTAGAGGGCGTGGAGGCGGCTCATGCGGGAAGGAGGAACGAGTTTCCGTGTTTCGTCGGCTGGACCAAGGTCAAGCCCCAGTTCTGATCGACGGTGATTACGGGGTAGCCGGCGGTGCGAAGCTCTTCCATGAATCGGGGAACGCCCATCCCTTCGCGACGCCACTGCCGATACAATGGATCGTCGACGTGACAGTCCCACATTGTGTCGTGAAAAATCACGACGCTGAACTCGGTCATGCGAGGGAGTAGGATCTCCCAATCTTGCTTCACACCCTCGTAGCTGTGATCGCCATCGATGAAGGCGAAGTCGAACTCTGCAGGCAGTGTGGCGGCCGCGGCGGCGGTGCGTTGTCGCACGATTTCGACGTAGTCGGCGACGCCGGCGCGCCGGAGGTTGCGACGGAGCGTGTCGTAGGTGTTAAAGGTGTTTTGCGGACGACCGTCGTTCCAGAGCGTGGGTTCGTGCGGATCGACGGCCCAGAGCCGGCCACGGAGATTTTGTTTCAGCGCTAGCCCAATGAGGCAGGTGGAGTGGCCGCAGGCCGAACCAATTTCGACGCAGTTCCGAGGCTTTAGGGAACGGACCAAGCCGTGGAGCAACCAGGCCGAGTCGGCGAGTCCGGTGGGAATGGCCGAGCGGTGGATCTGCCAGCGACGCCAAGCGAGATTGAGTTCGTGCTTGGCGAATTGAAAGAGCGTGGGCATGGCGCGGGTGGGTAGAGGGAAGGACGGATCAGGCCGACGGGGAAACGAGCTGCGGCACCCCGGCGTCGAGGATCACATAGCCTGAGGCGTATTCTTTGCGAAGTTCCCACTTGGCGGGGAAGTTTAGGAGCGAGGAACTTTCGAAAACGATGGCTTCCGCCAAATAGTGATCGTGGCCGGAGCCGTGGTCGGTGGTGGCCACGTCAAATCCATAATTGCCCGTGGCGAGCGGCGGGAGGGCAAGGGGAAGCCGGAGACAGTGCCGGCCGGCGCGGGAGGGCAGTCGCCAAGCCGAGAAATGTCCCGGACTGTAAATGCCCAGTCGGACGCCTTCCAGATCGGTGAGGTAGCATTCGACCGACGAGTGCGGGTGGCCGTCGGTTTCGACCACGAGTTCGATGAAAACTTCCTTGCCGCCGCCGTGCACGCCCACGCGCAGTCCGTCACGATCGACGAGATGGGCCTCGACGACGGTGGCGTGTTTGCCTTTGGAGCCGAGCGGTCCGGTTTCGCCGGCGCGGGCGTAGGCATCGAGCACCTGGTTCGTCGGGCCGACGGCGGCGACCTCGCCGCGGACGAGGTAAACGCAGCGGGTTGTGAGCTGTTTGACCGCCGCCACGTTGTGGCTGACGAAGAGAACGGTCCGGCCCTCGGTGCGAGAAACCTGGTCCATCTTGGCGAGGCACTTTTTTTGGAACTGGGCGTCGCCGACGGCGAGCACCTCGTCGAGGATGAGAATCTCCGGGTCGAGGTGGGCGGCGACGGCAAAGGCGAGACGGACATACATGCCGCTGGAGTAACGCTTCACGGGTGTGTCGATGAATTTTTCCACCTCGGCGAAGGCGACGATCTCGTCGAACTTGCGGCGGATTTCAACGCGGGACATGCCGAGGATTGCGCCGTTGAGGAAAATGTTTTCCCGGCCGGTGAGGTCCGGGTGGAAGCCCGTGCCGACTTCGAGGAGGGAGGCCACGCGGCCGCGCAGGGTGACGCGGCCGGCGGTCGGATCGGTGATGCGGGAAAGGACTTTGAGGAGAGTAGATTTCCCCGCGCCATTGCGTCCGATGATGCCCATGACTTCGCCGGGCTGGACCGAAAACGAAACATCGCGGAGAGCCCAGAATTCTTCGCGCTCGAAGCCGGTGCCCCAACGGACGCGCCGCCACACTTTGCGGGCGACGTGATGGAGCGTGTCGCGCAGATTGTCATGCTGCGACTCGTGCTCGATCACATAGCGCTTGGCCAAACCGGTGACTTCGATGGCGGGCAGAGACATGCTCAAATGACGTCGGCGAACTGGCGTTCGGTCCGGCGAAAATACCAGATGCCGGAGACCAAGAGAATCGCTCCGACTAGGCACGAAATGCCGAGTCCTGGCAGGTAGAGCTCGGTGCGGCCGCCAAGGAGGCACCAGCGAACGCCGTCGACGACGCCGGCGAGGGGATTCAGGGCGAGGAGGTCGCGCCAGTTCGGCAGGAAGTCGGTGCGGAAACCGACGGGAGTGACGAACACGCCCACCTGTAAAATGAACGGCGTGATGAAGCGGAAATCACGATACTTAACGGTCAGCGCGGTGATCCAGAGTCCGGCACCGAAGGCAATGACAAGGGCAAGGAGCACGAAGAGGGGCAAGAGCAGGAGTTGCCAACCGGGGGCTCCGCCGAAAATGAAAATGACGGGCAGGGCCAGGGCGAGCATGACTCCGAAATCTACCAACGCGACGGCGAGACAGGACAGTGGTACCAGCAAGCGCGGGAAGTAGACCTTACTGATGAGGTGGGAATTGCCGACGAGGCTGTTGCCCGCGCCGCTGAACGCGGAGGTGAAAAGCTGCCACGGCAGGAGGCCAGTGAGGACGAGGAGCGGATAGGGTATACCGCCGTCGGGCATTTTCGCGAGTTTGCCAAAGACAAACGTGAGCAGAATTGTCTGCACCGCCGGCTGGATGACCGCCCACGCCACACCTAAGGCGGCCTGCTTATAGCGAACCTTGATATCGCGCCAGGCGAGAAATCCGGCAAGTTCGCGATAGCGCCATAGGTCGGGCCAGTAGTGTCCGGAGGAGCCACCATCTTCGAGTGTGATCTCGGGCAGCGCAGCCGAAGAGCGCGGGTTGGTCGGGGCGCTCATGGGGCAATCAGTGAGGCGAGGCGCTCCTTGAATGGCGAATAGGAAAAGTGGGTGGCGCGGGCGAGGAGGGCGCTTTCGTCCCAGTTGCGGCGCAGGGCGATGGCGGCGGCGGCGGCGATAGCGGGGACGTCGCCGTAGTCGACCAGGGCGCCGGTCTCATCGGTGATCACTTCGGGAACGCCGCCGGCGCGGGCGCCGAGGCAGGGGCGGCTGTGGGCCATCGCCTCGAGGAAGACCAAGCCGAAACCTTCTTTCTTGCTGGGGAGGGCGAAGAGGCGGCAGGTGCGCATTTCAGCAGCGAGGCGTTTGTCGTCGACGTAGCCGAGGAACTCCACGGCGGTCGTGAGTCCGAGCTCGTTGCGGACGGATTGGAGGCGCGGCAGGTCGTCGCCGCGGCCGATGATGCGGAGGATGGCGCCGGGAACGGCCGCACGGATGGCCGGCATGGCCTCGATGAGGTGTTGCACACCCTTGTAGCGGTCGGCGTAGGTCAGACGGGTGACCGAGAGGATGACGGGCGGGCACTCGGCGAGGGGCGCGCCGCGGGCAATCTCAAACCACGGGTCGAGGGCGTTGTGAAGTACAACGGCGCGACCTTCCGGCAGGGCGCAATTTTTCAGGAGTTCGCGGCGGGTGTAGTCGCTCACGCAGAGGATTTTTTCGGCGCCGCGGAGGGCGACGCGTTCGATCATGGTGAACGGGCGCCAGACTTCGATGCCGTGGGCGACGAGGTAGTAGCGGAGCCGGGGATTTAGCCGTCGCGCGAGCCACGCCACGGGGAGTTGGCCGATGTGCCCGCAAATCAGGCGATCGCAGCGCCGGCCCATGCGGAGGGCGGCGCGGACGAAGCGGGTCTTGTCGCGTGCGCAGACGAACCAGTCTTCGAGGGCGTCGTTGGCCGAGCGGCGGATGTCACTGGAGGAGACGGCGTCGTCGTTCAGCGCGAGCAGGCGCACCGCGCCGTTTGGTCCGGCGAGGTCGCAGAGCGCCTTGAGGTAGGCCTGCATGATGCGCGGAATCCCGCCTTCGGAGGCGAAGATCTCCGGCGCAAGCAAGAGAGTGCGGGAGCGGATGGTGCGGCGGCGGGAGGGCGGAGCGGAGGGCGGCGAGCGGCGAGCAGAGGGAGCGGAAGCGACGGATGAGGCCACGTGGAGGGGCGTCGCAGGTGTTCGCGCCGTGCGGACTGGCGTGCGGCGATTGGCGAAGGCGATGAGCACGGCGAGGCTCCAGACGCGGGACCATTCGCGGGTGTCGTCGTTGGCGAGGAAGCCACGCCACATCTCCTGCACACGTGGACGGGCGAAGAGATTGCTGCGGTCCAGGCTCGCGTCGGAAAACGTGTCGTCGAGAAACGGGCGCAATTCCCGTTTCATCCAAACCGGGAACGGGAGGCTGAAACCTTGCTTCCGACGGTTCGCCAGGCCCGGAGGGAGGAGGTCGCGGGTCGCGTCACTGAGCGGAGTCTTTGCGTAGAGCGGGTCGGATTTGAAGGCGGCAGGTTGGTGCCAGAGCCACTCGATCAGCGGGCGATCCACGAAGGGCACCCGAAGTTCGAGGGAGTGGTGCATGCTCATGACGTCACTGTCGCGGAGCAGCACGTCGGCCATGTAGGTGCGCAGTTCCCACGCGCTGATGGTTTCGAAGGCACCGGCGCCGGCGAGGTCGGCGGTTAGCGCGGACAATTCCGGGTGAAACGGGGGACGCGTGCCGAGGGCGGCGAGGGCGTCGGGGCCGAGGAGGGAGCGACGCGAGGTCTCGGAAAAGACGCGGCGCTGCAGGGAATTCAGTTCGCCAAAGTTTCGGGCGCGGCCGAGGAAATCGGCGAGTTTCCGGCGGCGGGTGTCCCCGTGCTGAAGGCGGCCGACGATCCCGCGGCGGAGGCTGCCGGGGAGCGAGCGCCAGAGGGGAAGCCAGCGGTTGAGCCGCGGAAGGTCGCGGAACGACGGGTAACCGCCGAAGAGTTCGTCGCCCCCGAGGCCGGAGAGCGCGACAGTCACCCCGCCGGCGCGCGCGGCTTGGCTGGCATAGTAGGTGTTGATTCCGTCACCCGTCGGTTGGTCGAGGGACGCGAGCCATTGCTCAAGGTCGCGGGCGACTTGCGCGCCTGTGAGAACGTGGGGTCGGTGGTCGGTGCCGAAATGGCGGGCCGTAGCCTCGGCGTTGGCGCCTTCAGAAAAATCATTTTCGTCGAAGACGATCGAAAATGTCCGAAGTCGCGCGCCGCTGGCGCGGGTCATCAGGCCGACGACGACCGCAGAGTCGAGTCCGCCGGAGAGAAACGCGCCGACGGGCACATCCGCGACGACGTGGGCGCGAATGGTATCCTCGAGGCGGGCGCGAAGCTCGGAGGAGAATTCTGCCCGCGTGGCGCAAGGTTTCGCGGTCGGGGGAATCGCGTGAAAGCCCCACGCGGCCCGGATATCGAGGCGACCCGCGCGAAAGGTCGCACATTCACCGGGTCGCAGACTGAAGACGTCACGGTAGATTGTGCGCGGCGCGGGCACGGCGAACCACGCGAGGTAGTCGGCGACCGAGAGCGGATCGATCTCGGCGGCGAACGGGCCGGAAGCGAGAAGCGCGTTGAGTTCGGACGCGAAGATCAGTCGCGCGCCATCGTGCCGGTAGTAGAGCGGCTTGATGCCGAAGGGATCGCGGGCGAGAAAGAGCGTGGCCTCTCGGGCATCCCAGACCGCGAAGGCGAACATCCCGCGCAGGCGCGCGAGGCAGCGCTCGCCCCAGGCGGCGAAAGCGGCGAGGAGGACCTCGGTGTCGCAGTGCGTGCGAAACGCCCAGCCCGTGGCGGCGAGTTCGCCGCGCAGGGTGCGGAAGTTGTAGATCGCGCCGTTGAAAACGAGCGTGAACCGGCCGTCGGGCGAACGCATCGGCTGATGGCCGTTCGCGGGGTCGAAGATGGCGAGCCGGCGCATCCCGAGGGTCGCGTCGTTTGGAGATTCGATCCCGGCGTCATCGGGACCGCGATGGACCATCGCGGCGCACATTCGCGCCACCGAATCGGTGCGGAGCTCGCGCGCGCACTGCGGATCAACGATTCCGGCTATGCCGCACATCAGCGGATGGAACTCACGGGGGTTTTAGAAAAGCTTCGCTCCGTCACGTCCTTGCGGAAGCGACCGGATCGGGGAGGGGCAGAGAATCACACTCGGATGACGTTATGGGGTGTAACCCCCAGGGATTCAGAGGGAAGGGATGCTCGTAGGATTTGCAACCCTGCTGATGCAACGAATCTTCAAGCGGAAATCGAACGGGCCACTTCCTCCGCCTTTGCGGCGCCGAAGAGGCGTTTGACGAGCGCCAGGGCAAAATCGAGCGACGTGCCGGCGCCGCGGGAGGTAAGAAGGTGGCCGTCGACCACGACGCGCTCGGCGGCGAGGAAGTCGGGCAGTTCGTCGGCGACCGAAAAATGGGCGGTAAACCGACGGCCGGTGAGAAGGCCGGCGTCATGCAGCAGGATGGGCGCCGCGCAAATGGCCGCGAGGCAGCGGTCGGCGGCATGGTGCCGCAGGACGAGGGTGCGCACGCGAGGGTCGGAGCGGAGCTGCTTCACACCCGGGCCACCCGGAAGGAGCAGGCAGTCGTAAAGCGGCGGGAAAACGGCGTCCGCCACAGCGCCGGGGGCGGGCGTTGGGCCGGAGACGGCGGTGGTTCCGAATGCGGCGAGGGCGATATCGGCCCGCACTGTGATTCCGCTGCGACCGGTCACGTCGCGGTCAGACCCGAGAGCCGCGATGGTGACTGCGGCGCCGGCGCGGCGCAGCAGATCGATCGGGGTGATCGCTTCAATTTCCTCAAACCCTTCCGCGAGGATTGCGAGAACCGTAGGCATGGGGTGAAGTGAGCACGCATGAGTCTCCCTGCCGATGGAATTTTTTCAGGAAAGCACGTCGTTGTCTTCGGCTGCGGCTACGTCGGCGCGGAGGCGGCGCGGCAGGCGGTGGCGCGCGGCGCGCGCGTGACGGCGCTGACGCGCAACGGCGCGAAGGCGGAGGCCTTGCGGGCCGGCGGGGTCGAGGTGGTCGTCGCGGATTTGGCGAGCGACGCCTGGCACGGGCGGGTGGCGGGTGGGGCGGACTGGGTGTTGAACTGCGTGAGTTCGGGCGGCGGCGGGATCGAGGGGTACCGGCACAGCTATGTGGCGGGCATGGGCTCGGTCGTGGCGTGGGCGAAGGCGCGGGGCCCGGTGGGGACGATTGTCTATACCGGGAGCACCTCGGTGTATCCGCAGGGCGAAGGGGTGGTGGTCGGCGAGACGGCCCCGACCGACGGGAGCGGGGAACGGCCGCGGATTTTGTTGGAGGCGGAGAACCTTTTACGGGCGAACGACGGTGCGAAAGCGCGTTGGTTCGTGCTGCGGCTCGCGGGAATCTACGGGCCGGGGCGGCATCATTTGTTGGAGCAGGTGCGCGCGGGGGAAGTGGCGGGGCGCGGGGACTACCGGCTGAATCTGATTTATCGCGACGATATCGTCGCGGGGATTTGGGCGGCGTTTGGGGCGGAGGCGGACGTGGCGAACGGCATTTTCAATCTGGCCGACGACGGGGCCGCGACCAAGGCGGCCATGGCGGGCTGGCTCGCGGCTAGGCTCGGGGTGCCCGAACCGCGGTTCACGGGCGAGCCGGCGAGCGGCCGGCGAGCGGTGACGCCCGACCGGGTAATCGCGAATGCGAAGGCGAAAGCCGTGCTCGGGTGGCGACCCGCATTTCCCAGTTTCCGCGAAGGCTACGAAAAAATATTGTCGCGTTAAGATTGGCGGGCTCTCTCAACTCTCCGCTTTCAACCCTTAACTCACACCACTTATGGCCGGCGTAGGCACACTCCTCAAACAAGCCCAGAAAATGCAGCGCGGGATCGAAGCGCTCCAAACCCAGCTCGAGACCAAGGAAATCGATGTCACCAGCGGCGGCGGCGCGGTGAAACTCAAGGTCAACGGCGCGGGCAAGTTTCTCTCCCTCACGCTCGATCCGGAATTCTTGAAAGAGGACGCGAAGGTGGTCGCCGACACCGTGCTCGGGGCGGTGCAGGATGCCGCGAAACAGGCGAAGGACTACAACGACGCCGAGATGCAGAAGGTGACGTCCGCCTTCAAGATGCCGGGCGGTTTCTGAGCGGCGGCGCGCGGTTCGCGATGACGCCGGCGTTCGAGAAACTCCAGAAACACCTGAAGCAACTGCCGGGGCTGGGCTACCGCTCGTCCGAGCGGATCGCGCTCCATCTGCTGGTGGAGAAGCCGGGGCAACTGCCGGCGCTCGTGCTGGCGCTGGAGGAGGCGGCGCGGGCCGTGCGGCGCTGCGGCCGGTGCGGCAATCTCGCGGAGACGGAGCACTGCGCGGTGTGCGCGGACGACCGCCGCGACCGCTCGGTCGTGTGCGTGGTCGAGCATGTGCCGGATCTGGTGGCGATCGAGCGGAGCGGGGCGTATCGGGGGTCCTATCACGTGCTGCACGGGAAACTGTCGCCGATCCACGGGGTGGGGCCGGACGATCTCAACCTGGCCTCGTTGCGGGCGCGGATCGAGGCCGGCGAGGTGGCGGAGCTGATTCTTGCCTTGTCCAACGATGTGGAGGGCGAGGCGACGTGCCATTACCTCACCGAGCATGTGCCGGCGGTGGCGGCGGGGCGGCCGCTCAGCGTGACGCGGATCGGGTTTGGCCTGCCCAGCGGGGGCGGGGTGCTTTATGCGGATTCGGTGACGCTGCGGAGCGCGCTGGAAGGCCGGCGGAATTATCAGTGATCGGCGACCGGGCCGGGCGCGTTGCGCGCTAGCCCGAATCTGAACTGCGGATACCGGCCTCGGCGAGGGCGGCGATGAGTTGCTCCACCGTGAAAGGTTTTTGGACGATCGCGGAGACGCCGAGCGCAACGAGTTCCTGGCGCTCGTCGTCGTCGATCCGACCGCTGGTCACGATGACGGGTCGGTCAAAGCCGAACTGGCGGGCGCGGCGCAGCAGATCCAGGCCGGTGATGCCGGGCATGTTCAAGTCCAGGACGACGGCGTGGTAGGCAGCCGGTGCGGCGGAAATTTTCTCCCAAGCGGTGCGGCCGTCCGGAGTGTGGGTGACGGTGCAACCGAGCATTTGCGCCACGTGCGTGACGATTTCGGCGATGAACGGCTCGTCCTCGGCGAGGAGCACGCACGGGCGGATTTCGGCGGGGCGAGGGGCCGGGGCGGGCGTGGCGGCGAAGGGGGTGGCCGACTGGCCCGGGGCGCCGGCGGGCGCCGGAAAGACGGGCAGGCAGATGTGAAAGGCCGTGCCTTGGCCCGGGGTCGAGTTCACGTCGACGCGTCCGCCCATTTCGGTGATGAGATGCCACACGGTGGCGAGACCGAGGCCCGTGCCCTGGCCGACCTGTTTCGTGGTGTAGAACGGCTCGAAAATGCGCTCGATCACCTCGGGGCGCATGCCCAGCCCGTTGTCCTCGCAGGTGAATTTGATCCACGCCGGTGGGGAGGCCTTTGCGCTGTCGGCGGGCGTCGCGGCGGGGCCGGGAAGGGTCGTCGCTTGGATCCGGATACGCGGGCTCCAGGTGCCGGCGGGATGCGCGGCGAGTTTTTCCACCAGCGTGTCGCGGGCGTTGAGCAGCAGGTTCAGGAGCACCTGCTGCATGTCGCCGCTGTTGAGGCAGAGTGCGGGCAAGTCGGCGGGGAGATCGGCTGCGAGGGTGATGCGCCGGTCGATGGTGTGGCGGAGCAGCCTGAAATTTCCTTCGACGATCGCAGGCAGCGTGAAGAGTGCGGGGCGCACGTCGGCGCGCCGGCCAAACGTGAGCAAGCGGCGAGTGAGATCGGCGGACCGGCGTGCGGTATCGGCGATCACCTGGAGGTCCTCGCAGAGCGCCGGTTCGTGTTTCCAGTCGGACTTGAGCAAGTCGGCCGTGAGCAAAATGGGCGTCAGCAGGTTGTTGAATTCGTGGGCGATGCCACCGACGAGCTCGCCGATCGCGCGCAGGCGGCGGCCTTGGGAAATTTCGGCGTCCTTTTGTTTTCGCGCCGTGATATCTTCGACGAAGAAGCCGCAGCGGTCGTCGCCGCCGGAGCGGCCGAGGGGCACGACGGAGACGACGTAGTCGCGTTTTTTTTCCGGGTCGCGGCGCTCGGTCGTGCTGGGCGCGGCGGTGGTCGTGGCCCGGTCGAAGAGGGTGTGCCAGAATTGCTGCCGCTCCGCGTTGAACCCGAGTTCGGCGAGGGTGAGGCCGGCGGGCGGCGGACTCGTGAGGTCGAGCAGCTTCATGGCGCCGGGATTGATGGAGACATTGCGCCAGAGCCCGTCGCGAAACTCCACGACGCCGATCGCAAACGGGACGTTGTCATAGATCGCGCGGAGGAGACGCTCGGACCGCAGCAGGGCGTGTTCCGCTTCGCGCCAGGGGGTGATGTCCTGCACCGTGCCAAAAAGTCCGTTGATTTTCCCCGCGACATCGCGCGTGGCGCGGCCGCGCACGTGGATGATTTTTCGCAGGCCCGGGTGCGGTTCGATGGTGGTGTCGAACTCGTAGGTCAGGCCCTCGTCGCGGGCCCGTCGCGCGGAGGTTTCCCAGACGACGCGCTCGGAGACCGAGACCCAGCCGAGCAATTCGTCCATGGTCGGGGCGCCCAAGGCGGGATCGCGTTCGTGGATCCGAAAGGTCTCCTCTGACCAGAGGAGTTCGCCGGTCGAGAAGATGCGCCGCCAGTGGCCGACGCGGGCGAACTGCTGGGCTTCGGCGAGGATCGCGCGACTGTCGGCGAGTTCGTCGGCCTGGCGCGAGAGACGTCGGCGCAGTTGGCGTTGGCGCAACAGGGCCCAGAACGTCACCGCGAGAGCCGCGGCGAGCGCGCCGGCGACGTAAACCGTCACCTCCTCGCGGGTGAAGCGCCGCGGTTCGAAACGTCCGAACCACTTTTGGTGGATGACATCGAATTCGCCGGTGCGTTGGATGCTTGCGAGCCCCTCGTTGAGTTGGGCGAGGAGCTGGGATTCGCCGCGAATGACGGCAAAGCGGTAGTCCCGCGCCGGATCGGGCAGGGCGACGGACGAAGGGACGACGTTCTTCAGGCCGAGGCGGTCGATGGTCGCAAGCCCGGCGAAACGGGTCATGATGGCGCCATCGGTCTTGCCGTCGGCGAGCTGACGGAGGGCATCGGGATTGGCGGTGCGAACGAAATTCGCCAGGGGAATCCCGTCGGCCAAGCTGTAGTCCCGGCCGGCGCCGCCGACGGTGACGACGAAGGGTGTTCGGGGAAGCTCGGCCAACGACGTGATGCGCGCATCGCCGCGTCGCGTGAAGAGTGTCATTTGGAGGCTGACGAACGGAACGGAATATTCCGCGTTGATCTCGCGGCTCCGGCCCTTTGTGAAAAAGGGATGAACGGTGAGGTTGCCGGCCAAGAAGCGGTCGGCGATTTCGGAGCCGGGACCGAGGACGCGCTGATAGCGGATGTGCATCTGCCGGGCGACTGCGTCGAAGACTTCGACCGCGAACCCCGTCAGCTGTTGGTTCTCGTCGAGGTAGGAGTAGGGGTAATTGTCCGTTGTGCTACCGACCAAGAGGGCTTGGGGAATCGCCGATATCTGGGGCGGCGGAGGGGACTCCGCGGCGGTCAAACCTGCGAGAACGCCGGCCAGAGAGCACGCGAACGCGGTGAACGCCATGCGGAGGATCGAGAAAATCCGGACAGACCTTGCGCGCGGCTCGGTCGGGGACTGCAATGGAACGGTCACGCGCCGGCGAGGTTATCGGAGCAAATTTGGTGGGCGCAAGCAGCGAGAACGATTTTTCCATTGTCAGCGGGTGGAGCAGCCAGCATGAGAAATGAGGTCTGCGGGCGTAGTATATCGGCTATTATGTGTGCTTCCCAAGCATGAGAGGAGGGTTCGACTCCCTCCGCCCGCACCAATTTTACCAGCGCAATGCGACCAACTTCGCGATGAGCCAGAATCTTTCATGTCAAAATCTTCGTTGTCCGGACTGAGCGTGCTTCTGCTTGAGGACGAGTTGCTCCTGCGCAAACGCCTGGCCGGTTTTTTGGAGCACGAAGGGGCGGCGGTCACGGCGGTTGGCAGTGTGGCGGCCGCGCGACAGGCGGCCGACTCGCTGCCGTATGATGTGGCTTTGCTGGACGTGAATCTGCCCGACGGGCGCGGCACGGACTTGCTACGCGACAAAGTGTTTCCTGCGACGACCACGGTGCTCGTGATGACGGCGGAGGGAGGCGTCGCGGGGGCAGTCGAGGCGGTGCGCGGAGGGGCCGCCGACTACCTGGTGAAACCGTTCGATCCGGAAGAACTGCCGCTGCGACTCGCGCAGGCGCGAAAGACGCTGCAGGCGAAGCGGGCGGACGAGTTTCGGCGCGGGCAGGAGGCGGAACTGGTGTTTGGGGAGAGCCTCGCGGGAGTGCGCGAGCAACTGCAAAAAATCACGACGGCGGACCGCCGGTTGGGCCGCCACCTGCCCCCGGTGCTGATTGAAGGCGAGACCGGCACGGGCAAGACGGCTATCGCGCGCTGGATTCACCGCAACGGTCCGCGGGCCGACGGACCGATGGTGGAGCTGAATTGCTCGGCGCTGCCCGAGGCCTTGGCCGAGGCGGAGTTGTTTGGGCATGAGCGCGGCGCGTTTACGGACGCGAAGGCGGCGCGCATCGGGTTGATGGAAGCGGCGGACGGTGGTTCGCTGTTTTTGGACGAATTGCCGAGCCTCGCTGCGTCCTTGCAGGCCAAGCTCCTGACGGTCCTCGAGGATCATTCGCTCCGGCGGGTCGGCGCGACGCGCCCCATCGCGGTGGATTCGCGCATTATCGCCGCGACGAATGCTGATCTAGGCGTGCTCGTGGCCGCAGGGAAGTTTCGTGAAGACCTGTTGCACCGGCTTGATCTCTTTCGCGTGCGCCTGCCCCCTCTGCGCGAGCGCGGCCAAGACATCATCGTGCTGGCCGATGCGTTGCTGGTGCGTGTGTGCAAGCGCTATGGCCAGAAACCGCCCGCGATTCCGGCGGAAGGACGGGCCCGGCTGCTGGCCCACGCGTGGCCGGGAAATGTGCGTGAGTTGGCGCACGAGTTGGAGCGGGCGGTGGTGTTTGGCGGCGAACGCGGGTTGTTCTTTGCCCACCTCGGTTTGGCCCAGGGCGGAGCCGAGGGAGGAGCGTCCGGTTGGCTGCGGCCCGGATTCGTGTTTCCGGAGTCTGGGTTTTCATTGGAGTCGGCCATCGACCAAATTGTGTCGGCCGCCGTGCGACAGGCCGAGGGCAACGTTTCGGCGGCGGCCCGCTTGCTTGGGGTGTCGCGGGATGTGGTGCGTTACCGTCTCAAGAGCGGGAGCGAATCCGCGAATGTTGGGGATTAGTCCGCGAGAGGAGGGGGGGATCGGGGGCTAATCCCCGGGGAGAGTGCGGCGTGGGTTTAGCCTTAAATTTATGCTAATCGTTGTAATAGAGTAGGAAATGGTGTTTAGATGCGGTTGGCACAACCGATGCAATCAGTTTGGCTTCGCTCAAGTCCGCGCTGTCCCTGCCGAACACTTCTACCATGAAAGTCCAAATCTTTAACAAGCTGATCGCTGCCGCTGCGCTGGCGCTGTGCTCCAGCATGTTTGCGGCAGATGCTGCTCCCGGCGCCAAGCCTGCCGGAAAATCTCCAGTGAAAGGCGCTCCCGCCTCGGGCGAGGTCAAGAAGGACATGGAGAAGTTCAGTTCCCA
Source organism: Opitutaceae bacterium (assembly GCA_044358025.1). Lineage (GTDB taxonomy): Bacteria > Verrucomicrobiota > Verrucomicrobiia > Opitutales > Opitutaceae > GAS368. Next base: position 1,123 of record JBIKOK010000074.1, on the reverse strand, counting down.
GCGTGACGCCATGCTCGCCGAACGTCAGGCACTCATCAACCAGCTCAAGAATGCGACGGAAGAACAGCGCAAAGCCATTTTGGAAAAAATGAAGGAGATGGGTGCCGCGCAGCGGGAACTCAGCAAACAGATCCGCGATGATCTGCGGAAGCTCCGGCAAGGTCCGGGCTCGCCGGGACGCGGTTGAAATAAATTTTAGGCGTAAGGTGAGGAAAAATGCGGCCACCCTCGGGTGGTCGCATTTTTTAATGTGATTCTTTTCGCCGTGACTCGAACATGGCTTGAGTGATCGGGTCTACCGCCGCACAGTTTTGCGCCATTCTCTCTCGCTCGTGACCGTCTCTTTCCGTCCCCTCCACCTGCTGCTTTGCATGTATGCCCTGGCGCAAGTGGGCGCGTGTGGTCAAGGAGCCGTGGGGGCAGAGCCGGCGGAGAAATCTCCCGTGGGATCGACCGCGATCACAATGCCCGCACCGGTCACGTGGGTGGCCTGGGGGAGCGGTTTCGCCGGGGCGGGGTTGCGCGACAACGTGCTCCTGAGCCACACCGGCGAGGAGCGCAGCGGATTCGTGCGGGGCGGGCTCGATGTGACGGCTTGGAACCGGAAGGACGCGCGGATCGATTACTGGGCGTCGGTCAGGACGTTTGGCACACGTTACTTTTCGGCCAAGACGGTGAATCATGAAGAGCAGGCGATTTTTCTGTCGGAGCTGAACAGCCGGGTGGGTGACACGTTCAAGTTCGCCCTCAACGCCAGTGCGTCCTACTCGCACCTGATCTACGACGTATCCGACACGGATTTGCTGCAAGTGGTGTCCGAGATTAAACGATCGGGCGGAGCGCTCGGCCCGACGATTCGGTGGACATTCGTTCCCTCCGCGTGGATCGAAGCGAGTGGCGCGGCCCGGCGCGAAACCTACCCCGACGGCTACAACAACCGGAGCATTCAAGAGGGCGGGGTGAGAGCCGGATGGAAGCCCTGCGCGCGGTTTGAAGCCAGCGTGGCCGGCTCGGAAGCGCACCGGGCGTTTGATCGTCGCGAACAGTATTCGGCCGGAGGGCGGCCGCTCGGCGGAACGGTGTTGGCCACCACGGAGCGGGACGGTGAATTGCGCGTGAAGGC
>JBIKOK010000073.1:0-26999 GCA_044358025.1 Opitutaceae bacterium | reverse complement strand
AGCGCGCCGCGCAGCACAGGCACGCGGGCCTCGTAGTCTTTTTTGGGGAGGCGCGTCGCGCCGGTTGCCATCGCCATGGGGAGAGGAGTGGCGCGGGGGAGCGGGATTGTCGAGGCTCGGGCGCGCCGGCGGGGCGGAGGCAGGGAACGGACAGCCGCGCCGGAAGGCGAAGGCAGCCGGAGGGGGCGCGGGCTGGTGCCGGGTGCCCGTGGTGGGTGGCGTTCGGGCAATTCACTTGGCGCGTGCCGCGGTTCCCGGCAGGTTCGGCGGTTTCGATTCCCGATCATGTCCGCCGTCCATCATCCGCAACGTCCGCGAGCGCTCCTGATGCTCTTGCTCGCGAATTTTTTCTGGGGGCTGAGCTTTCCGGTGATCAAGGCGGTCATGCTGTTGCACGGGGTGCTGATCCCGCAGGCGGGATCGTGGTTTTCGGCGATCTACACGGTGGCGCCGCGGTTCGTGCTGGCGTCGGCGGTGTTGATGGCGCTGCGGCCGTTCGATTTTTGGAAGGTGACGCGCGGCGAAGTGAAACAGGGCGTGATCATCGGGCTTTTTTCCTCGGTCGGGATGCTGCTGCAGAACGATGCGCTGCAATTCACGTCGGCGAGCACCTCGGCGTTTCTCACGCAGTTCTACGCGATTTTGATTCCGATCTACGTCGCGGTGCGGCTGCGGCGGCATCCGGGTTGGACGGTGTGGGTGTGCTGTGCGCTGGTGCTGGCAGGGGTGGCGATCCTCGGGCGGTTCGACTGGCGCGAGCTGTCGTTGGGGCGCGGCGAGTGGGAGACGTTGGTGGCGTCGCTGTTTTTCATGGGGCAAATCCTGTGGCTGGAGAAAAAGGAATTTGCGGCGAACCGGCCGGAGCGGCTGACGTTGGTGATGTTTGTGACGGAGGCGGTGGTCTTCGCCGTGTTGGCGGGGGCGACGGCGCCGGATGTGGCGGCGCTGGTGACGCCGTGGACATCGCCGGCGTGGCTGGCGCTGACGGTCGTGCTGACGGTGTTTTGTACGCTGGGTTCGTTTTCGCTCATGAACGCGTGGCAGCCGAAGATCACGGCGACGGAGGCGGGGCTGGTGTACTGCGTGGAGCCGATCTTCGGGTCGGTGATGGCGCTGTTTCTGCCGGCGCTGCTCTCGGTCTGGGCGGGAATCGCCTACGCGAACGAGCAGGCGACGTTTCACCTGCTGGTGGGCGGCGGGTTGATCACGGCGGCAAATATTTTGATCACGCTGAAGCCGCCGGCGAAGGGGTAGGCGGGGCGCAACGCGGCGCGCCAACCGCCAGGCGCCGGAGGGCCAGCGGAGCCGCCAACAGGCGGGCGGCGACGAGAAGCCGGGGAGGTGTCACCCGGGGTGGAGTGGCCGGTCGCCGGGGCGAGCGGCGCGGCGGGCGCGCACGGTGGCGATGGCGCGGAGGGTGACGGCGGTGAGGACGATGACGCCTCCGACCAGCGCGAGGCGGGAAGGTTTTTCGCCGATGGCGAGGAGAACCCAGAGGGGATTCAGGATGGGCTCAATCACGGGGATGAGCACGGTTTCGAGGGCGGTGACGTGCTTGATGGCGCGGGCGTAGAGCCAGTAGGAGACGCCGAGCTGCACGGTGCCGAGGAGGGTCAGGGCGATCCAGCCGGCGGGGGAGAGCATCGGGGCGCCGACGATCCACGGCAGGCCGATGGCAAAGGCGAGCAGGTTGCCCAAGATGATCGATTCGATCGGGGAGGTGTCCTTCTGTTTGCGGAGCGCGATGGTCATGCCGGCGAAACAGAGGCCGCTGAGGACCGCGAGGCTGTTGCCGAGGGCGTGGGCGAGTTCGAGGCTGTCGGCGAAGAAGAGCGTCATTCCGGCGAGCACGGCCGCGATGGTGACCCAGTCGGCGCGGGTGGCGCGTTCGCCGAGAAACCAGGCGCCGAAGAGGGCGATCCACACGGGCGCGCTGTATTGGAGCAAGATGGCGTTGGCGGCGGTGGTGAGCTTGGTGGCGACGCAAAACGTGACGGTGCAGGCGGCGTAGCCGAGCGCGCCGAGGAGTTGCACGCGCGAAAAGTGGAAACGCAGCGAGCGGCTGGTCGCGAGGAGGAAGAGCGCGGCGATGCCGCCGCGGGCGCCGGCGACGGCGAGGGGGGGCCAGTCGACCGATTTGATGAGCAGGCCGCCGAGACTCCAGCAGAGGGCGGTGGCGACCAGCAGGAGGACGGAACGGGTGTGGGCGGCGTGCAATCGGCGTCAGGTGTGCGGGAGGCGTCGGCGGGGCGCACGCCGAAAAAAATCGCGGACCGGGCGGCGGCGCCGTTACGGTCCGCGCCATGGAACGGGGACCGAAGATTCTGGTACTGGTGGGGATTTTGGCGGCGGGCGCGTTTGTGTCCGTGCGGGTGTGGCGGGCGACCGACGGCGGGCGCGAATCGCCGCCGCTGCCGCGCAGTCCGACCGAGATGACGGAGAAGGGCCCCGGCGGGCGTTCGTCGGGCACGACTCCGGTGGACGGAACGACAGGGTTGGCGACGGGCGGGGCGCTGTCGGCCGACAAGGCGGCGCGGATCGACAAGATCCGGCGCGACTACGACGAGATCCGGACGAAGATGTCGGCGGACTATGGGGCGGCGGGCGACAAGTTTCCCGGGGGGGTGAGTGCGTTTTTGAAACAGCTCGCGCTGCTTGAGCGGGAGATGCATGCGGACTTCGCGGCGGTGCTCACGCCGCGGGAACTGGAAGATTACGAAATGAGCGAGAGCCCGACGGGCCAGGCGCTCCGGCGGCGGCTCGGGGATGCGGCGGTGACGGACGAGCAGCGGCGGGCGGTGTTCCGGCTGCAACGGGAGTTCGACGACCGGTTTGCGCTGGTATTCGACGTGTCGCCGGCGGCGCTGGCGGAACGCACCAAGCTCCAGCAGCGGGTGCGGGAAAAAGTCCGGGTGTTGGTGGGAGACGCGGTGTTCGCGACGTGGCTGAGCGCGGAGGATCCGAGCTATGCCGCGATGCGGACGATGGCGGCGCAGGCGGGGTTACCCGGGACGACGGTGGAGGAGCTGTGGCGGATCAAGAACGAGTTTATTTTGGGGCGCCTGGAGATCGCGGCGCAGGCCGGCCTGACGGCGCCGCAGCGGGCGGCGATGCAGACCGCGCTGGCGGATCAGACGCGGTCGCGGGTAGCGGTGCTGGTCCGGCCGGAGGCGCTACAGCCGGGCAACGAGGCGCTGGCGTGGTTGCCGTCGCGGCGGTGAGCGCGGGAGAGACTGGCGGCGTGACGTTCCGCTCGGAAAAAGCCAAAAATCACTTGTCACGTAATACGTGACAACCGCTCGGGAAACGAGCGGTTTTTTGGCGGGTGGAGCGACCGAGTGAGGTCAGGCTGAGGCCGCGAGTCTCTGCCCGGCCTGGCGCTGACGCAGTTGCCGGGCGCCGACGATCAGGCCGAAAAATCCGGCGACGAGCAGGGTGGTGGTGGCGGGTTCGGGAAGGGCGCTGGCCACGACGTTGTTGCCGTCAAACACGAGGCCGCCGCTGTAGCCCGAATTCGCGGCGACAAAATTGAAGCTGTTGGCGCCGTCGAAGGTCATCGTGCCCGAGCCGGTGAGGGCGCGGCCTTCGCTGATGGTGGCGCCTGAGCCGAAGCTGTAAGTGGTGCCGCCGAGCACATTGCCCTTCAAGGCCGTCGTGGCACCGAAGACCGTGGCGGTGCCTACCTGCCAGAAGACCCCGTCCTGGGCGGCGCTGTTGGCCGCGAGGTTGCTCAAGACGACGGAGGAGCCGGCGGCGGTGGTGAAGGTGGAGCCGATTTGGAAGACCCAGACGGCCTGGCTCGCTCCCTGGGCATCGAGGGTGAGGGTGCCGGTGAGCTGGGCGGTCGAATCGAATTTGTAGATACCGGGCGTGAGGGTGGTCGCGCCCGCGGTCGTGCCGAGGATGGATCCGGACAGGGTGGCGGTCGGGGTCATGGCGGCGAGGCCGTTGAAGGCCTTCGTGAAGTCGGTTTTATGCTGGGCAGAGGTCGTGACCACCGCCCCGCTCGCGACGGTGTAGTTGGAACCGGGGCCCGCAATGGCGCCGATGGCGCCGAGATTGCCGGTGACGGTGGTTCCGGTGCCGTTGATCGTGACCGTGCCGCCGGCCATGGCGCCGTAGCCGGCGGTCGAGCCGAGGATGGATTGCGCGGTGGCGGTGTGGCCGAGGCCGAGGGCGAGCGCGAGCGCGCCGAGGGTGCGCGCGGCCGGGCCGCGCGTGAGGGGCGGGGCGCCAGAAGCGGAGAGGGGACGGACGAAGAGCGGAGAGGGCGTGATCGTCATTTTGAAAACGGGCGGACGGCGGATACGCGGCGAAACCCGGAACGACCGGCGCGTGCACAGGGCACGGCCGGTCGGCGGGCGAGGGCCGGTTATTTTGAGCTGACGACCGGACGGCCGACGGAGATCTGGTCGTCGACGAGTTCGAGGCGGGAGGCGGCGACGGCGAGGGCGAGGATGCGGGTTTTGTCGGCCGCGGTGTTGACCCAGCCGCGCAAGGTGACGCGGCCGTCGACGGTGCCGACCTGCACGTTGCGGCTGCCGATTTTGGCGGCGCGGATGTCTCGGCTGATCTGGACGGTCCGGTCGATGTCGCGGTAGCTGCTGCCCTGGGCCAAGGCGACATGGGTGTGCGGGCCCTTGTAGGATTCCCGGTGGTAGTTGGCGTCGTTGCCGAAGGCGGCGGGCGTGTAAATGTAGTGGGGTTGGTCGGCGAATTCCTCCCTGGTGTCGTCGAGCAGGAGGGCGTCGCGGGTGGCGTTGAAGCTGAGTGCCATCGCGGGAACGATGCGCTTGGTCTCGAGATTGCCGGGAGAGAGAATGATGACGTTCAAGATCCGGCCTTTGGGAATGTCGAGGGTGAGGGACCAGACCTTGCCAAATTTCTCGCCTTGGAAATTACCGACAGGCCGATCGAGCAGTTGGCTGGAGCGTTCGACGTAGCCGAGGGAGACCTTGGGCCGTGCGTCCTTCGGGTTGGCCGTGTCACCTTCCTCGAGGAAATAAGTCTCGCGGCCGAAATGATGATAGGCGGCGGCAACGTGTGCGCTGTGGCCCGCCTCGATCCAGGGGGTGAGATCGATGCCGGCGGCGGACTGGAAGGTCTCGGTGCTCACGTCGAGGCGGTAAACTTCGTTGGCCGGATCGGGCACGAGTGCGAGGGGCGGCACGGCGACGATTTTGCCGCCGAGGTCGAGGGAGCGGTCCGAAGCGATGAACACCTCGACGATGCGGCCGTTGATAAGATCGACGCCGAGATCCTTGATCCGGCCGAGGGTTTGGCCCTGGAGATTTTGGACGACGATTTTGTGGTATTCGTCGAACGCTTTTTCTTTGCCCAGACGGGGGGGAGTGGCGGCTTCGGCCCAAAGGCACAAGGGGGCGGCGATCGCGGCCGCAAGACGGAGTTGAGTGAGGTTCATGGAATTTTTCGGTGATGGGCCGCGCCTAGGCGGCGGCCAGATTTCGGCCGGATGGATCACATGGGATCGATGCGGCCCGCGGTGCGGCCCCCATGGGGCCTTGGGTGACAGCATAGCCGAGAAAACCGGGGTGTGCGATGGGGTGAAACCCGACTGAAAGTCCCGCGTCAGCCGGGGTCCGTGCGCGGGAGAAAAACGTCCGGGCCGCGCGCCTCAGGCGGCCGGGGAGCGGCGGGGCCAGACGCGAGGCCGCGGGCCGCGAGGGCGGCGGTGAACGCGGTGGCGGCGGGCTCGGGGATCGCGCCCGCGGTGACCTTGTCCCACAGCACGGAATGCCTGCCGGTTTCGCCGAAATGGTCGCCCTGCACCATCGCGCTCAGGGGATCGGAGCCGGCGACGGTGGCGCGGGTGAGGACGAGGGCGCCGTCGAGGCAAAATTCAAATGCGGTGCCGGTCGACGCGGCGGAGAGGGTGGGTCAGGTGTTGAAGGTGAAGCCGGCGGGCCCGCCGAGGTCGAACCAGGCGCCGGTGGTGGTATCGAAGGCGCGGAAGCGGAACCTGCGGCCGGCGGCGGTGGCGGCGAGCGTATGGGCAACGGTGGGACAGGCGTTGGTGAACCCAAAATCAGGTAGGCGCCGGCGCCGGGCGTCGTGCCGGCATGGCCCCGGAGTTCGCTGTTCACGAGCCGGGCGGTCGTGGTGTTAAACGCGGGCGAGACGCAGACCTGAGCGCCGAGGGTCCAGCGCCCGGTGATATTGCCCGGGCGCGGGCGGCTCTGGGTGTTGTCGAACGTGGAGCCGAATTCCGGCGTGCGGGCGGCGGTGCCGCCGGTTTGATCGAGGGTGAGTGGGAGGCGCTGGTCGCCGCCGCAAAGAACGGAGGTGAAACCGGCGGGCGCGTAGCGGTTCTTGATCCAGGCGGGTCGATCGTGCCGAAGGGATCGGTGAACTGGGCCCGCCCGGCGAAGGGCAGGGCGGCGAAGGCGAGTCCCAAGAGGAGACGTGGTTTTAGGTGCAAAGGTTGAAGGACAAGACGGGCCCCTGGCGAAGTGTCCGCGGCGATGCGGGTGGCGGCTACGCCAGCGTTTTCGGGCCGATTGGTCTGGGCGCGGCGGAAACCGAGCAGGCCCTCCGCGGCCGCGCTATGGGGTGTTGAAGGCAGTCCGAATCGGCGCGCGGCACCGAACCGGAGGGCCAATGGGCGGTCGGAGGGAGGCGAGGATCCGCCCGCCGGGGCGCGATTTTCCGCCTCCGGCGGCTGGGCTGCCGGCGCACAACCTATTTATGACGACCATGATTTTTGGGAAGAAAGGCCTGGCCGCGGCCTGCGCCGGAGGCGCGGTGCTGGCGTGGGCCGTCGCCGCGCTGCCCGGGCCGGCGGCGGGGGAGCCGCACGGTGCGGCGGGAGTGCGGGCCGCCGCGGTGTCCGGGGCTGGTCCGCTCCGCGAGATTCACGCGCACGTGTGCGGGTTTCATTTTTACAGTGGGGACCTCAAGCGGGCGCTGCGCGTCGACCACTACTGCTCGCATCTGAGCAGCGGCGTTTTCCAGTGTGTGATCTATGACTCCGCGGCGTCGGACGCGCGTTTGATCGGGGTTGAATACATCATCGGCGAAGCGATGTTTGCCGCCTTGCCGGCGGAGGAGAAAAAGCTGTGGCACAGCCACCGCTACGAGGTCATGTCGGGTCTGTTGACCGCGCCCGACGCGTCGCCCGAAGCGGAGAAGGCGTTGATGCACGAGCTCGTGAACACCTACGGTAAGACCTGGCACCTCTGGCAGGTGGACCGCGGCGATGCCGTGCCGCTCGGTTTGCCGAAACTCATGATGGGCTTTACGGCCGACGGGCAGATCGATCCGCGGCTTGTGGCGGCGCGCGACCGCACCCAGTCCGAGGATACGGCCACGGTGAAGGCCCGGCGCGGGGATCTTCCGGCGCGGCCGGTGGCGGTGGGCGCGGACGGCTGGCAGTCCGGGACGGCGGTCCAGATTTCCGGCGAAGCCCTGAGCGGGATTCCGGTCATCCCAGAGCGGTGAGGACGGGCCGGCGCCCTCGCGGCGCGTTACGAGACGTTGACCTGACAGGCGAGAGGCTTCGCGCGCGGGCACCGTAAGCCCCGGCAACGTGACGATGGATGCGGCGATTCGGCAAAACCGGATCGGTCGACGGGCTGCCGTCGGCGTCATCGTGCCGGCGGTGACGTGCTCTTCGACGGTCAGTTGAGGAGGGGCCGACAGATGGGTCGGGCCGGTGCGGCCCGCGCCCGCAGGAGCGGTGCGATGAGACGGAGGTCCGGCAGCAGCGCGGACCACGGGGTCGCGAACGGTGGGGCAGCGGGGGGAGTCGAAGGCGGCGAGTCCCGGCACGGCGAAAAGGGAGACGCAGCCGGCGCCGGTTTTGGGCGCCGGGGATGTTGGTTGGCTGAGGACCGGCGTGACAGAAAAGGCCGCCGCCCCCGTCCAGGGCGCCGGAGGCTACGATGAGAGAGGTGGCCGTGATCGGAGCGCTAAACGAGCGGAGCTGGCCGGTGGCGGAAAAGACGCGAGGGCGGTGGCGGAGGGGCGGTCGGTGAAGACGGCAGGAGGGTGGCCGGGACCGGCCGGACGTCCTTCCAAGCGAAATCCCCCGGAAAAAGGAGCCACGGGCCGGCGCGAATTTTTCCCGGTGCGACGTTTGTGTTCGCGGCCCGGCGGCAGGCTAGAGTTTCAGGGCCTGCGCGTAGCCGGTGAGCTCGAGGAAGGCGGAGCCGAGTTCCCGGCCGGATTCGTCGCGGATGCGGCAGGCGCCTTCCCAATAGGGGATGCCGCCGAGCGCGCCGGTGAGCTCCTGGTTTTTCGCGAGCGGCTCGACGAGCAGCCGGACCGCCGTGCCGGTGCCGGGATCGGTCGTGGAAAGACGGAGACGCGACGGATACGTCGCGCCCGTGGCGGGGCTCGTCCAACGGTCGAGCACCTCGAGGGTGAACGGGGCGCGCTGCGTTTGGCCGGCGGCGTCGACCCACGTGAGCGTCGACGCGGGATCGGCGGTGCCGTCGGCGAGGCGCAGGCGGTAGAGCATGAGTTCGCGGCCGTCGGTGAACTGCACGCTGAGCCAGTCCCAGCCGACCTGGCCGGCGCTGAGCTGGCTGCTGCTGATCTCGTGGTCCATCCACGCTTCGCCGGTGACGCGGAGTTTTGCGGGGGCGGCCGTGGCGTCGCCGTCGGTGGCGAGGGTGAGTTCGCCCGCGGCGCGGAGGCGGGAGAAGGTGAGGTAGTAGCTGGCGGCGGTGGGGTCGGCGCCTTTGCGGGAGACGCCGTTTTCGCCGAAAATGACGAGCGGTTTGGCGGGGGTGAGCGTGAGGGTGAACGCGGCGTCGGCGCGGATGCCGCCGGTGAGTTCGAGGCGCGGGGTGGGGGAGGTGTCGGTCGGGTCGGCGAGGCGGAGGGACCAGGCGCCGTTGCGGACGTCGAGGGTGCCGGAGGCGGAGGCGGCGTCCCAGCCGGCGCGGTTGAGTTTTTCCTGATGGAGAAATTTTCCGGTCGACGCGTCGAGGAGCGCCATGTGGGCGAGAAAGATCTGGCCGGACCCGAAGGACGGATTGACGTCGGCGGCGCCGCGCGGCCCGGCCGAGCGGAAAAAGGTGGCCTGAAAACCGAAGCGCCGTCCGCCATCGGCGGAGAGGTGGCCGGTGACATACCACCATTCGATTTTGAAGTCGGGATGGTTGCCGTGGTCGCGGGGGAAGGCGAAACGGTGGCCGGGTTGGGGGACGGCGAAACCGTCGGGGGTGGTGAGCGGCGTCTGCGCGCGGAGCGGGGCGACGGCGCCGAGGGTGGCGAGGAGGAGAGGGGCGAAGAAACGCATGGCGGTGGTTTACTCTTCGCGGTCGGCGGGGAGGTCGGCGCCCCAGCGGCCGACGGCGTAGCTGACGGCGGCGCCGGTGGCGACGACGGTGACGGCGAGGGCGGCGAGCTGGGCCCAAGGGAGGGCGAAGCCGAGGGTCCAGCCGAAGGACTGTTTGTTGATGACGTGGATGAGGAGCCAGCCGAGGGCGAGGCTGAGGGTGAGGCCGCCGGCGACGGCGCAGGCGGCGAGCGTCGTGCCTTCGACGGCGGTGGCGAGGGCGATTTCGCGGCGAGCGAAGCCGAGGGCGCGGAGCGTGGTGAGTTCCTCGCGGCGATCGAGGAGTACGCTGCTGAGCGTGAGGGCGAGACCGATCACGGCGACGGCCACGCCGATGACTTCAAGGGCGTAGGTGATGGAGAAGGTCTGTCGGAAAATGCGGAGAATTTCGGTGCGGAGGGCGGCGTTGGTGTAAATGGCGAGGCCGGGGTGGCGGGCGAGCAGTTCGGTGCGGAGGCCCTCGGCGTCAGCGCCGGCCCGGAGGAAGAGCGAGACGTTGGCGGCGTAGTCGTCGCCGAACCAGGCGACGAGGCGGGCGCGCTCGACGAGGAGGGAGCCGCGCTCGTTGCCGTAGTCGGCGTAGACCCCGGCGAGGGTGAGCACCTGTGGGCCGGCGGGCGTGGGGACGCGGACGGTGTCGCCGCGTTTTTTGCGGAAGCGCTCGCAGAAGCTTTCGCTGGCGAGGACGAGGGTGGCGTTGCGCGCGGCGTCGAACACGGCGTCGTCGAGGGGTGGCTGGACCCAGGGCAGATCGGAGCGGGCGCGCACGACGCGGAGGTCGGCGCCGGTGAGGATGGTCGGCGTGCGGTCCAATTCGATGGGATACGCGGAAAGCACGCTGGCCTCGGCGACGACGGGGTGGGCGGCGAGGGCGCGCCACACGGCGGGCGAGAGGCGGTTTTGGGAGGAGGCGCTTTGCGCGCCGTTGCTGGAAATGTAGAGGTCGGCCTGGAGGGAGCGTTGGACCCAGCCGCGGACGGTGGTTTCGAAACTGGCCACGAGGATGGCCATGCCGGCGGTCATGCCGATGGCGCAGAGCAGGGCGGCGACGGCGAGGCGGTGGCGGCCGGAGGGGGCGGCGAGATGGCTGAGGGCGACGCGGGCGACGGCGGAGGAGGTGCGAGCGCGGCGGGTGAGGCGGGCGACGGCGGGGAGGAGGAAACCGCAGAGGACGCCGCCGCCGAAAATCCACAGGAACGCGGCGAGGTAACCGGCGAGGGGGAAACGGCCGCCGCCGGCGAAGCGCACGGGCGGGAGTTGCGCGCAGAGGAGGCCGGCGGCGACGAGCGCGACGCCGAGCCACGCGCTGCGGAGCGCGACGTGGCCGGGAGCGGCGGCGGCGGAGCGCACGAGGACCTGGGCGGGGGGCGTGCGGGCGGCCTCGCGGGCGGGCCACCAGCCGGCGACGAGGCTGGCGACCAGACCGAGGAGGAGGCCGAGGGCGATCTCGCCGGCGTCGAGGCCGGCGGACTCGACGGTCGTGGCGTAGTAGAGGGCGTTGACGGTTTGGCCGACGGCGCGGACGGAGAGTTGTGCGCCGGCCCAGCCGAGGAGGAGACCGAAGGCGCCGCCGAGCAGGCCGAGGACCGCGGCCTCGGCGAGCCAGGCGCGCCGGATGGAGCCCTCCTCGACGCCGAGCGAGCGGAGGATGGCGATTTCGCTGCGGCGGCGGACGACGGCGCCGTCGAGGGCCTGGAAAATCAGATACAGGCCGACGAGGAGCGCGATGAGGGAGAGGACGGTGAGGTTGAGGCGAAACGCGCGGGTCATCGTCGCGGCGGTTTCGCGGCGTGCGCCGGGCGAGGTGACGGTCCAGCGTTCGCCGGCGGCGCCGAGTTGCTCGAGGAGGGCGCGGAGTTCGTCGCGGCGTTCGTCGGCGCGCGGGCCGGGCTCGACGAGGAATTCGACGCGGTCGAGGCGGCCGGGTTTGCCGGCGAGGAGCTGGAGTTGGGGCAGATCGAGCAGAATGAGATTGGCGGGGACGCGCGGGGCGTCCTTGGCGGTGGGGATGATTCCGGCGATGGGGAGGGCGTGGACCTGTTCGTTGATGACGAGGTCGAGGGTGCGGGCGTCGCCGAGGGTGGCGGCGAGGGTGCGGCTGAGCCAGATTTGCGGGCCGGCCCGGAACGCGGCCCAGAAATCGGCCGGGGCGCCGGTGGTTTGACCGAAGTAGGAGGCGTGGGGGGTTTGGGCGCGGGCGAGGTTGGCGACGGCGACGAGGTCGACGCCGAGGAGGGTGTAGGTGGTGCGGCCGAAGTTGGCGGACTCATCGGTGCGGCGCACGCGGGCGGCGGTGGATTCGACGACGGGGAAAATGTGGACGGGCCGCGGGCCGAGGGCGGCGCGGAGCTCGGGGAGGACGCTCTCGGGCAGAGTGCCGGCGGCGGGCTGGATGATCCAATCGCTCTGGCCGGTGAGGGTGTCGGTGAAGTGCGTGAAGCTGGCGACGGCGGCGTGGTTGGCGAGACGCACGGCGACGAAGACGGCGACGCCGAGCGCGAGGATGCCGACGAGGAGGAGCGACTGGCGCGGCGCCATGCGCCAATGGCGGAGGGAGCAGCGGCGCAGCAGGAGGGTTTCGAGGGTCCACATCGCGGGTCAGGGCACGATGCGGCCGTCGCGCAGATGGATGCGGCGGTGGCAGATGGCGGCGGCGTCCTCGCTGTGGGTGACGAGGACGAGGGCGGTGTGGGTTTCGTCGGTGAGTTCGCGGAGGAGGCGGAGGATGTTTTCGCCGTTGGCGGAATCGAGGTTGCCGGTGGGTTCGTCGGCGAGGATGAGGGCGGGGCGGTGGACGAGGGCGCGGGCGATGGCGACGCGCTGTTGTTCGCCGCCGGAGAGTTGCGAGGGCAGGGCGGCGGCGCGGGCGGTGAGGCCGACGCGGGTGAGGGCGGCGGCGACGCGCGCGGCGCGTTCGGGGGCGGCGACGCGGGTGAGCTGGAGGGGGAGCTCGACGTTTTCGGCGGCGGTGAGCGTGGGCAGCAGATGGAAGAACTGAAACACGGTGCCGACGCGCTCGCGGCGGAGGCGGGCGAGGCCGTCGCCCGGGAGTTGGTCGATGCGCTCGCCGTGGAGGGCGATGGCGCCGGTGTCGGGACGATCGACGCCGCCGAGGCAGTTGAGGAGGGTGGTCTTGCCGCTGCCGGAGGGGCCGGTGAGAGCGATGCGTTCGCCGGCGGCGACGGCGAACGACACGTCGGCCAGCACGGCGCGCGCGCCGTAGGATTTGCCGACGGCGGTGACGGTGAGGACGGGAGCGGGGGGAATGGCCGGAGCGGCCGGTGCGAGGACCATGGGGGCTCACGCAACGGGCTTTGCGGGGAAACGCGAGCGGGGGCGGCGGAAACGCGGGGGAAAGAAGTCGGGCTTGGCGAGGGCAGAAACGGGGTGACGCGAAGAAATGGCGGCGGCGCTTGTGGCGGAAACGCGCGGTGTGCTAGAACCGCGCGATGCCCAAGATTCTCCTCGTTGCCGAAAAGCCCGCCGCCGGGCGCGACTTTGCCGCGGCGCTGACGGGCGGGTCGTTCAACGGCCAGGGGCCGCACCGCGGGAAAATGGCGGACGGGACGGAGCTCACGGTGGTGTCGGCGCGCGGGCATCTGTTCGAGTTGGCGAAGCCGGAGACGTATGATCCGAAATTCGGGGCGTGGAACGTCCACGATTTGCCGATCGTGCCGACGAAGCTTTGGGATTTTGTCGAGGAACCGCGGGCAGACGGCGGGAACTTGCTCGACGTGCTGCGGGCGGAGGCGAAGGCGCACGCGGGGAGCGAGATCGTCAACGGCTGCGATGCGGAGCGGGAGGGCGAGGTGATTTTCCGGAAGGCGCTGCGCGGGGTGAACGCGCCGGCGGGCACGACGTATTCGCGCATGTGGGCGCAGACGATGACCGTGGACGGTTTGAAAGAGGCGTTTGCGGCGCGGAAACCGCTCAAGGATTACAACGGGCTGGCGCAGGCGGGCTTCACGCGCGACCAGGCGGACTGGCTCGTGGGGATGAACGTGACGGTGCTCGCGACAAAGACGCTGCCGCGCGGGCGGGGCGACTGGAAGGTGTGGTCGGTGGGGCGGGTGCAGACGCCGACGCTCGCGCTGATCGTGGCGCGCGATCTGTTGATCGAGAATTTCGTGCCGCAGAAATTCTGGGAGGCGTTCGGGAATTTCGGGGGCCTGGAGGCGAAGGCGGAATTGGACGCGTATGCGGCGTCGGCGGACCGGGTGAAACTGCTCGGCGCGCCGGCGGTGAGCAGCGAGCGGGACAAGAAGGCGTTTTGGGACAAGGCGAAGGCCGAGGCGTTCGGGCTGGCGGCGAAAACGCCGCCGACCTATCGGGCGACGGAGAGGAAAACGACGCGGATGGAGAAGCCGCCGTTGCCCTTTGATTTGCAGGAAATGCAGAAGCTGATGTCGAAGAAGTTTGGCAGCACGGCGACGGACACCCTGGCGATTTTGCAGAGGCTCTATGACGCGAAGCTGATCAGCTACCCGCGCACGGACTGCCGGCATTTGCGCGAGGACATGAAGGACAAGCTCTACGCCTCGCTCGTCGCCGTGCACGCGCACCTGCGGGCGATGCGGCCGGCGCTGCACCTGTCGCAGCAGGACCTGATGCCGAAAAAAGTCGCGCTGGCGTCGCGGGCGTTCGACGACAAGCAGGTCGAGGGCCACTACGGCCTCGTGCCGACGGGCGAGGTGAACGGCCTCTCCCAGCTCGCGGGCAACGACCTGTTCGCCTACCTGACGGTCGTGCAGACGACGCTGATGGCGCTGGATGAGGCGGCGAAATACAAGGGCGTGACGCGGCGCTATACGCAGGCCGGCGGGGCGGGGGCGTATGCCCCGGCGGTGTTCAAGGCGACGCGCGAGCAAATGGAGTACCCGGGCTTCAACCGCTGGGTGAAGCGCGAGGCGAAGGCGGCGGTCACGCTGCCGCCGATCGCGGAGAAGCAGATTTTGGACGCGGTGACCTTGAAGGAGCTGACGACGAAGCCGCCGGAGCATTTCACGGACGCGACGCTGCTCGACGCGATGAAGTATGCGGGCGAGACCTTTGACGACGATACGCCGGAGGAGCAGCGCGAGGCGATGGTCGACGTGATGAAGGACAAGGGCATCGGCACGGCGGCGACGCGGGCGAACATCATCGAGAAGATTTTGCTGCGCGGCTTTGTGGTGCGCGAGAAGGCGAAGATTCTCTCGACGGAAAACGGGCGGCTGCTGTGCCGGGAGCTGGCGACGCGGGCGCCGAACATGCTGTCGGCGAAACTCACGGGCGAGTGGGAGCTGATCTTGAAAAAAATGGAGCGCAACACGACGGCGATGACGCGTCCGGAGTTTCTGGATGCGTTGCTCGCGAGCGTGGTGAGCATGAAGGACGGGTTTATCAAGGGCAGCACGCGGGCGGGCCTCAACGAGCCGGTGGTTCCGGTGACGGCGGGCACGCCGGTGACGGACGCGATCTGCCCGAAGTCGAAGGAAGCGCTGTTGGACCGCGGGCCGTTTTTCGAGGCGGCGGGGTGGCCGGGCGTGCGGCTGTGGAAGAGCGCGTTCGGGAAAACGTGGAGCGCGGCGGAGTTTGTCGCGCTGTTGGAGAGCGTGGTGGCGGGGAAGCCGTTTCACGCGACGGGATTAAAATCGGCGACCGGGCAGCGCGACTACGAGGCGGACCTGGTGATCGACGAAGAGAAGAAGAAGCTGGTGATTTTCACGCCGGAGCCGACGAAGGTGAAAGGCGTGAAGTGCCCGAAGTCGGGGAAGCTGATGTCGGACTGCGGCGGATGGTTTGAGGCGCCGGGCTGGCCGGGGGTGAAGCTGTGGAAAAACGCGTTTGGAAAAATGTTCGCAGCCGAGGATTATGTGCCGGTGTTGCAGGGCTGGAAAGACGGTGCGCCGATCGACGTGGCGGGGCTGGTGGCGGCGAAGTCCGGCAAGGTTTACACGGCCAAACTCGTGCTCGATGAGCAGGCGGGGAAGGTGAAGTTGGATTTCGGCGTGCCGCCGACTCCGCCGAGCGCGACGCCAGCGGGGTGAGGCGCGGGGGGCAGTCGACTGACTGACACCCCGACTGGAGAGAATTCAGGGAGGCTCAATCAGCGGTCGCGAGCACGAGTGTCGAAGGGAGTTTTTTGGCAGCTTTCTCGAAGCTGACGAGCGTGTGGCCGGAGAAATGGGCGGCACCGTGGATGAGCCGATCGACGAAGCCCGGCTGGGCGGTGGCGAGACCGGAGAGGGCAAGCGAGTCGCGGGCAGCGGGTGAAACGGTAACACCGCTGTGTTCAACAAACTGAGACAATGCCGCGAGGGCATCTGGTTTCGAGAAACGATAGAAACTCAGGAGGGCAAAGTAGCCTTCGGCGAGAACCAAGTCGCCGACGTGGACAGGAACGTGGTTGGCCCGCTGTGCTTGGAGGAAGCCGATCGCGACGCGAAATTGATCAACAGGCTGGGCGACGAGCAGGCGGAGAAGCACCGAGGTGTCCAAACTGACGCCCGCAGCACTCATCGTTTGGGGTCAGCGAGCGAAAAATTTTCGGCGACCTCGCCGGCCCAGGCTTTGGCGACGGCTGCACGGACGTCGTCCAATTCGTGGTTCATCCCCGGTTGCACGTAGCGGCGCGTGAGGGCGAGCCAAGGAGCGACGTCGAGTTCGTCAGGGGTGGGCTCGGTCAGGGCGCCGCTGTTCTGGGGGGGCGGCGAAACATCCAACCATTTTTCGAAAAGCTGCACGGCCACAGATTGCAATGGGCGACCTTCTGCGGCACTGCGGGCTTCTACCCGCCGATAGAGGTCATCGGGGATGTCGAGCGTGGCTTTCATCTTGGGCAGACTGTGACGTTCCCGTGATGCGTCAAGAGACGGGTAACTGCGCTGATGAAGCCGACCTGGTGATCGACGAGGCAAAGAAGAAGCTGGTGATTTTCACGCCGGAGCCGACGAAGGTGAAAGGCGTGAAGTGTCCGAAGTCGGGGAAGCTGATGTCGGACTGCGGCGGATGGTTTGAGGCGCCGGGCTGGCCGGGGGTGCGGCTGTGGAAGAGCGCGTTTGGGAAGACGTGGACGGCGGAGGATTATGGGCCGGTGCTGCAGGGTTGGAAAGACGGCGCGCCGATCGACGTGGCGGGGCTGGTGGCGGCGAAGTCCGGCAAAGCCTACACGGCGAAGCTCGTGCTCGATGAGCAGGCGGGGAAGGTGAAGTTGGATTTCGGGGTGCCGATGCAAGCGCCGACGTCCGTGGTGCCGCCGCCGGAAAAAGGCGGGACGGCAGCGGGAGCTTAGCCGGAACGATTCAGTCTGCTGTGGGTCAGCGCGCTTGCGCGCGCGGCGAAAACGCGCCCGCAAGCGGGCGGCCGACGAAGTCACCCTTCAGTTTTTGAACGTTCGAGGACAAGGGCGTCGGGCTGAAGGGACGCGGCTTAGAGCTCCTTGATCGAGACGTGGCGGAACTGCACGAGGCTCGAGGCGGGGTTGTATTTGCCGTCCTTGTAGCCGCCGTGGTGTTGGAGGGCGAGCGGGCCGGTCGCGGGGAGGCCGGGAAGCTCGGCGTTTTCGATGACGGTTTGGCCGTTGAGGATGACGGTGAGGCGTTCGCCGCGGAGGGTGATTTCAAAGGTGTTCCATTCGCCGACGGGTTTGTCGGCGCGGAGTTTGGGCGTCACGCCGGCGCGGACGGCGGGCGGTTGCTTGGCGTCCATGCGGTAGCCGTAGACTTCGCCGGAGCCGATGGGCCAGCACCAGATGTTGAGTTGGGCTTTGCTGGTGCCGCGAAGGTAGATGCCGGAGTCGGCGTTGGGGGTGGGCGTGATGACGTCTTTGCCGTCGGGGCCTTTTTGGTGCGTGCCGTCGGGGAGGACGGTGGGGACGGGGTAGAGGCCGGTGGTTTCCTTGATGCGCCAATCGAGCCGGAGGGTGAAATCGCGGTAGGATTTTTCGGACCAGAGATTTTTGTCGCCGGGGGCTTCGGAGCGGGCGTCGTAGTCGATCACGCCGCCGAGGACTTTCCAGTGACCGTTGTCGCCGACGGGCGTTTTCCAGCCGGTGAGGTCGCGGCCGTTGAAGAGGGAGACGAAGCCGGAGTCGGCGGCGGGGGCGGCGGGAGCGGCGAGGGCGGTGGAGAGGGCGAGGGCGAGGGGGGCGAGGAGGCGGGGGAGTTTCATGGAGTGGCAGGGAGGGTTCAGAACTGGAACGTGTTCGTGAGGGTGAATAATCGCGGGTCGGTGTAGCGGGGGTAGCGGGCGATGCGGCCCTGATTGGTGACGTTGTTGAAGGCGTTGTCGACGTTGAGCTGGCCGGTCCAGCGGACTTTCCCGAACTTGGCGTTGTATTTGAAAAATGGGCTCACGACGGCTTCGTCGGCGTTGAGGCGCTCGGGGACGACGAGCTGGCCGGAAATGAAGAGGCCGCCGGGATCGCGCACGCGGCCGTGGGCCCAGCGGATCGAGCCGCCGGCGCTGAAGCCGCGGAGGCGGCCCTCGCGGAAATCGTAGCGCGTGACGAAGCTGCCGCGATATTGCCGGGGCTGCACGTCGTCGGCGCTCTGGGCGTCGAGGAAGTCGTGGGTGGCGGCGAGCGCGGCGTCGATCTCGGCGGCGGAGCGGCCGAGCGAGCGCAGCTGGGCCTCGGCGCGGGCGACCTTGGCGCGGAGCTGCGGGGCGGAGGCGGAGCGGCGGTTTTGCGTGTCGCCGTAGCCGAGGCGCAGGGTCCAGTTGCGCGTGAGGTTGGCGGTGAGCTCGACCTCGACGCCGCGGGTGTCGCGGTCGTTGGAGTCGTCGAGGCCGACGATGCGGTCGGGCGAGACGCCGCCGGGCGCGCCTTGGTCGAGCGCGGCGTTGACCTCGGTGCGGAGGGCGGCGGCGATGCCGGTGCGGTTGTTGCCGGAGGTGTTGTCGTAGACGACGACGGAAGCGTTGAGGCGGTGTTTGAGGAGGCTGAAGCGCAAGCCGAGATCGACGCCCGAGCCCTGGGTGGGGGCGCGGGCGTTGCCGAGGAGATCGGTGCCGACGTTGTCGGTGAAGAGCGCGGACTCCTGATAGGACGCGGTGACACCGACCCAATCGGTGAGATTGAAGACGCCGCCGTAGCTCGTGTTGGTTTTCCAGGTGTCGGCGAGCGGGCGCGTCGGGATGTCGTCGGCCTCGTTGGCGAGGGGATTGCCGGCGGGATCGACGAAGCGGAATTCCTGGAAGGGACCGAAGGCGAGGACCGGGAGATTGCCCGCTTGCTGCCAATGGTCGCGGCTGATCCCGACGCTCGTGCGGAGGCGGCCCTTGAAAAACGTGCCGAGGTGCTGGAGGACGCCGCTGCTGAGCGACTGGTCGAAATACTGGAGGCCGGCGGCGCCGTTGACGAAGTAGTCGAGGACGCCGGGTGCGCGCGGGATCTTCAGTTTGTCGCCGTTGCCGTCCTTGAAATAATACCACGGGGTGACGACGTTGTTGGCGAGGCGGGCGCCGATGCCGGTGAAGCCGCGCCGCGCGATCTCGGTGGGAGTGAGGCCCCAGTTAAAGTTTTGGATGCGGTAGATCTCGTCGCGGTGGTTGGCGCTGAGGATGAAGCGGTGGCTGGTTTGCCAAAACTCCGCGCGGTAAACGCCGATGAGGCGCGCGGACTCGATGGTGTGCTGCTCGAGACGGCGCGTGATGGTGCCGCCGATGAATTGCTGCTCGAAGTTGGGGTTGGGGATCGTACGCGTGGGGTCGGAGGGAAAGGCGGGGTCGGGCAGGCGCGGGTTCACGTCGAGAAAGACGGCGCGGACGTTGCCGCCGGCGATATTGCCGTTGCGCGTGAGGTTTTGCGCGGTGGTCTCATCCTGGTGGTTGTAGGCGAGCCAGACGTCGAGGTGGCGCGCGGCCTGGTGCTGTACGGAGAAATTCGCGACGCTGAAATCGTAGTCGACCTTGGCGTCGGGCCCGGCCCAGTCCTGTTTGAGCGGAAACCACGAAACGGGGATTGGGAGGATGGGGATGCGGGTGGGATTTTGGGGATCGGTGGCGCTGGTGGCGGCGGCGCCCTGGATGATGGTGGTGATGCGATAGACCGGGAACGCGTCGGTGGGGCCCATCGTTTGGAGATTGTAGAACTGGCCGCCGATCATGGTCCACGCGTGGTTGTCGGCGGTGGCGGTGGGCGGGGCGGCGAGGCGGGCCTGGCCGACGCCGTTGGTCTGCACGCCGGCGAGAGAGGGATTGGCGTCGCGGGCGATCGTGCCGGAGCCGGGCACATAGGCGGCCAGCTGGTTGTTGAGCGCGGTGTGGCTGATGTGCGTGACCATGGCGCCGCGCTCGAAGGTGGCGTCGACGATGGTGCGGCCGGTCTTGAACGGCTGCCAGCGGAGCGCGCCGGCGCCGGCGCGGAAATCGCGGCCGGTATTTTCGTGCCAACCCTCGAGGCGGGAATCGACCCAGTTGACGCGCGCGGCGAGCGTCTTGGGCACGAGCACGCGGTTGAAATCGAGCGTGAAGCGCCGCGAGCCGCGGTCGTCGAGGCGCGTGGCGAAGTCGGTGACGTTGCGGAACTGACCGCGCTTGCTGGTGAGGTTGATGACGCCGGTGGCGTCGGTGTCGCCGTAGGCGATGCCGCCGGGGCCGCGGGAGATCTCGATGCGCTCGGTGTTGTAGGTGTCCTGCGGGGTGTAGGTCGGGAAGCCGTCCTTGAGCTGGCGGACGGACGGCAGGCCGCGGAAATTGATCTGGTTGCCGGAGCGGGCGCCGACGGGCGCGCCGACCTGGAGGTTGTCGTTGTAGATGTTGTCGGCGCCGACGGCGAAGTCGGCGGCCTGGAAGAAGTCGGTGATGCCGAGATCGGAGAGGAACTCGGGGTTGAAGACGGAGATCGAGTTGGGGAGGTTGGCGAGCGACTCGTTGGTGCGCGTGCCGCTCATCGCGGTGGAGGACTCGTAGCCGACGTCGGCGTTGGCGGTGACCTCGAAAGCCGAGAGCGCGACGGGAGTTTCTTTTAGCGGGGGTGGAGTCGAGGGCGTCGCGGCGTGGAGGGCGGCGACGGAGAAGAGGGGGAGCAGGCGAGACGGGGAGCGGGGGAGCGGTGAGCGCATGGCGAGGTGGGGGCTGGGGAAACGCGACCGGGGCTGAGCGCCGAGTTTCTGGCGAGGGCGGAGATCAGAGAGACGAAAAATCCGATCGAGGCGAGCCGCCTCGGTGGCGGACTGGGCTGGCGGGTGCGAGGGGGTGGCCGGCTTGCGCCCGGCCGGAGGGCGCCACGGCTCTTTGTCGCCGGGTGGACCGGTGAAGGCAGCGCGAATCCCGCGTTCGCGGGAATTGAGGAAGCCCGAGGCCGATGGCACAATCGGGGTTCCATTCCGCGAGGCCCGTGTCGCGCCGAGGCCCCTCGGTGTTCGAAGGCGCCCGACCTCGGGGAAGCTTGTTCCTCCATCCTCCCCAACCCCACTCCGTCATGATCCTGCTCCCCCCTTTTTCGACGCGCCTCAGTCGAGCCATCGGCCGAATCCCTGCGCTGGCCGCGTTGATTGCCTTGCTCGCCGGGCCGGTGGTGGGCGCGGATTCGCCGGCCCGGCCCGCGACGGGCACCGCGGGCTTGATTGAGGGCCGCGTGTTTAATCCGGGCACGGGCGAGTATCTTGAGTTCGTGCGCGTCACCGTCGAGGGCACCCAGCTCGAGGCGTTCACGGATTCCTCGGGCGAGTTCCGGCTGGTCAATGTGCCCGCCGGCGCGGCGCGCGTGACGGCGTTTCGGACCGGTGTGGCCCCGCAGTCGCACCCCGTCACGGTCGCGGCGGGGTCGGCGGTGCGCCAGAATTTCGAGCTGTCCTATCTCCGGCCCGGGGCCGCGGCCGGAGCGGGCGCGGTGAAACTGGAGCAGTTCACCGTGGCGACCTCGAAGGAGATGGACGGCGCGGCGATTGCGATCAACACGAAGCGCTTCGCGGCTAACGCGGTGAATGTCGTGGCGGCGAACGAATTCGGGCCGGTGGCCGACGGCGGCGTTGGGGAGGTGCTCAAATCCGTCCCGGGCATCAATATCACCCGCGGTGGCTTCGGCGATGCCTACCAGGTTTCGCTCAACGGCGTGCCGCCCCGCAACGTGCCCATCACCGTCGGCGGTATCGCGTTCGCCGATGCCTCGTCGGGCGTGCAGCGCAACACCGGTCTCCAGCAGTCCTCGATCAACAATTTCTCCCGGATTGAGATTGCCTACACCCCGACACCCGAGATCAGCGGGGCCGCGCTCGCCGGCGCGGTGAACATGGTTCCGCTCAGCGCCTTCGAGCGCTCGAAGCCCGCGGTGAGCTACAATGTCACGATGATGATGCGCGACAATGCGCGCGACTTCCGCCGCACGCCCGGCCCGCTGCGCGAGCCGGCCCGCAAGGTCCAGCCGGGTTCCGATTTTTCCGCCATCGTACCGGTCAACGACCGATTCGGCTTCACGCTTTCCGGCAGCGCCTCGGCCCTCTACACCCACGGCGCCTTCATGCAAAACACATGGGCCGGGACCGTTCAGGCGACCAACGGTACCACGCTGCCCGACACCCCCGCCGACCGCCCCTATCTGACCGGTTACCTGTATCGTGACCGCCCCGTGCTCTCGAAGCGCCTCACATTCGGCGGCACCGTCGACTACCGGCTGGGCCGGTATGACCGGGTCTCTTTCTCGTTTCTCTACGGCTACTCCGACGCGCAGGCGTTTCAGCGCACGGCGAATTTCACCATCACCAACGTCGCGCCGGGCAACTTCACGCCCACCGCCACGCGCGGCACCGGCACCGTGCAACTGCAGAACCTCTCCAACAAGGTCGGCGGCCGCATGATCACGCCCGCGCTTGCCTACCGCCACGACGGCCCGGTCTGGAAACTGGAAGCGACCGCGGGCGTTTCGCGCTCGGGCCGCTACAACCAGAACACTGACATCGGCACGTTCAGCCAGGCCAACGCCCAGCGGGGCGGCGTCACCATCGCGTTCGACGATATTTTCTACCTGCGCCCACGCGGCGTCACGGTCACCGACACCGCCACCGGCACCCCGGTCGACTTCACCAATCTCGCGAATTTCAACCTCACCACGGCCAACAACGTCGATCTGCGCATCGTCTCGCTCAAGCGCACGGCGTTCGTGAACGGCCGGCGCGAGTTCTTCCCGGCCTTCCCGCTCGCGGTGAAAGGCGGGCTCGACGTGCGCGAGGAGATTCTCGACAACCGCTCCCCGAGCCCGACCTACACCTTCGTGGGCGCCAACGGCACGGCCAACAACGCCGACGACAATGCCGCCGTCGTGCGCGACGACAGTTTTTCGCAGCGGACACCGCCATTCGGATTTCCCCGCACCGACTGGGTGAGCAACCAGCGGCTCTTCTCGCTCTACCGATCCAACCCCGCGTATTTCACGACCAGCGACGCGACCACCCACACCGGCGCAGTAGCCAATTCCAAATGGGCCAGCGAGGTCGTCTCGGCCGCCTACGTGCGGGGCGACATGCAGTTTTTCGCCAACCGCCTCAAGCTCGTTGGCGGCCTCCGCGTGGAGCAGACCAACGGCGAGGGCCACGGCCCGCTCACCGACGCCACGCGCAACTTCCAGCGCGACGCCGCCGGCCGTTTCATCCTCGGCGCCAACGGCCGCCCTCAGCCCATCGAGACCAATGCGCTCGCCGCGGCCCGGCGCACGAGCATCGACCGCGGCCTGCACGTCGAAAAGGAATACCTGCGGTTTTTCCCCAGCCTCAACACCACCTACACGCTGCGCGAAAACCTGATCGTCCGCGGCGGCTATTTCCAGTCGATCGGCCGGCCCAATTTCGACCAGCTCGCCGGCGGCATCACCCTGCCCGATCTCAGCCTGCCGAACGCCGCCAACAATCGGATCACCGTCAATAATCCCCGCGTGAAGGCGTGGTCCGCGCAGACGTTCAAGGCCTCCCTCGAGTATTATTTCCAGCAGGTCGGCCTGATCTCGGTGAGCGGCTACTCCCGGCGCATCGAGGATTTTTTCGGCAGCGCAGTTTTCCGCCCGACCAACGAGTTTCTGGAGTTCTACGGACTCGATCCCTCGCTCTACACCGGTTACGACGCCTCGACGCAGTTCAATCTGGCGACGCCCGTGCGCATGAGCGGCCTCGACGTGAACTACAAGCAGGCGCTGACGTTCCTGCCCAATTGGGCGCGAGGCGTGCAGGTCTTCGCCAATGCCAGCGCCCAGCGCATGACCGGCGACGAAGCCGGCAACTTTGCCGGCTACATCCCGCGCACCTACAACTGGGGCGTCAGTCTGGACCGCCCGCGTTACAACCTCCGCATGAACTGGAACTACTCCGGCCGGGCGCGCGCGGGCATCGTCGCCACCGGCCGCGGCATCGACCCCGCCACCTTCATGTGGAACTCGAAGCGCATGATCGTCGATCTCAGCGCCGAGTATCGTTTCGACCGGCGGATGTCGGCCTTCATGAATCTCTCCAATATCACGGACGCACCGATCGACCTGGAGATCGCCGGCCCGCGCACGCCCGATCACGCGCAGTTCCGCACCCGCTCGGAATACGGCGCGCAGTGGACGTTCGGCGTCCGCGGCACATTTTGAGTTCGCCCGCGCTCCGACGCGGACTGAGTTTCCGTTCATGCCAACCGTAGCCCGGGTCGAGGGGGTCGTCGGGGCGCCGCGATCACGGCGCCGGGCTTGCGGCGCGGCACGCTGGGCGGCCGCCGCCGCTCTCGCGGCCGTGGCGCGCGCCGAGGTGGAGGAGCGCCCATGGACGGAGCCGTTGCTGCGCGCCGTCAGCGTCGACTACCGCGATGTGCTCGGTGCGCGCGACCGGTTACGCGCCGAGATCGCCGCGCTGCCGGAGACGCCGCGCAACCAGCAGAGCGGCCGGCTCGGCTACCAAGCCTATCGCGCCGGTGGCCCGCCGAACGCCCTGGCCGTATGGGTCGAGGTGGAGCTCGCTGAAGAAACCGAACTCGACGCGGTCGTGCTCGTGCCGGTGGACACGCCGTATCGCGACTTCGCCGGCCCGGGTTACGGTTTTCCCGTCCGCTTCCGGATCGATCTCATCGGGTCCGACGGGGAGCGGGTCCTGGCTGACCACAGTGGGCAGGCCTTTCGCAATCCCGGCGGGTTGCCCGTTTGGCTTCCGGCCGACGGCGGCCGCGCGCGGCGCGTGCGCGTCACGATGACGGAGCCGTGGACGAATGACGGCCGGTTCTTCGTCTTCGCCCTGGGCGAAATCATGGCGATGCGGGGCAACCGCAACCTCGCCGCCGGCGCGCGCGTAACGGCGAGCGAGCAGTTCGAGAGCCTCAGCATCTGGGGCAAAGCCAACCTTACCGACGGCCAGAGTCTGCTCGGCGCGCCGGTGACCGTGGAGCGGAGCGTGCGCCGGGGCTACCACGCGGCCATCGTCGATTCGGCCGACCTCGTGAAATGGGTGCAGGTCGACCTCGGCGAGCCGGTCCTGATCGATGAAGTGCGGCTCGTGGGGGCCTACGGGCGGATTCTCCCCGACCGGCCCGGCTTCGGTTTCCCGGTGCGCTTCAAAGTCGAAGCGGCGGACGAGACCGGTTTCGCGCGGCCGGTCTTGCTGCTCGACCGCACCCGGGCCGATTTTGCCAATCCCGCCAGCAACCCCGTCGTGGTGCCGGCGCGCGGCGTGCGCACGCGCTATGTGCGCGTCACCGCGACAAGGCTCTGGGAACGCGCGGAAAACTTCACCTTCGCGCTCGCCGAGCTGCAGGTTTATGCGGGCGAGCGCAATGTCGCGCTCGGCAAGCCGGTTTTGTTCCTCGACACTTTCGGGGGGGACGGCGGAACCCGGACCTGGTTTCCTCAATTTCTCACCGACGGTTTCGGCAGCGAGCAACGGCTCGCCGAGTGGCCGGAGTGGCTGCGCGGTCTTTCGCGCCGCCGCGAGGTGCTCGTGGAACTGGCGAAAGCGGAAACGGAGATCGTCCGCATCCGCGGGACCGCGGGCGAACGGCTGACCGACGCGCTCTGGCTGGCCGGCGCCGGCGCCCTCGCCGCGGTGCTTGGCGTGATGGCGCGGGTGCGCCGGGCCCGCGAGCGCGCGCTGGAGCATCTCCGCCAGCGCATCGCTTCGGATTTGCACGACGAAATCGGCAGTAATCTTGGCACGATCGCGCTCCTCAGCGAGTGGGGCCTGCGCCGGACCGGCGGGCCGGCAGCGGACGATCTGGAGGAAATCCGCCGCGTCGCCCGCCAAACGGCCGACTCGATGCGCGACATCGTCGAGCTCATCCAGCGCCCGGCGACGACGGGCGACGAGTTCGTCGCCATGCTCCGCGAGATCGCGGAGCGCATGCTGGTGGGGCTCGAGTGGAGTTTCGCGGTCAACGCCGCGCTGGAGCTGCCGTCGCTCACTGCGCAACGGCACCTGCTGCTCGCGTTCAAGGAGGCGCTGCACAACATTCGCAAGCATGCCGCCGCGCGCCGCGTGACGATCACGTTGGGCCGCGACGGCCCGCAGCTGCGGCTGCGAATCGTGGACGACGGTGCGGGCTTCGATCCGGCGGCCGCGGCGGAGGGCCACGGCCTCGACAACCTGCGCCACCGGGCCGCCGCGCTCGGCGGGGAGCTGGCGATCGAAAGCGCGCCGGGACGCGGCACGACGCTCACCCTCCCTCTGCATCGTTCCGCGCTGAGCGCTTAGCCCCATGACTTCCGTTCCGCCCTTCCGCGTCTGGCTGATCGAGGACAACGCGCTGTTCCGCCGCACCGTCGGCCGCATCATCGAGGCGTTGCCCGGCATCGGGGCGGTCGAGGGCTTCGGCACCGCCGAGGCTGCGCTCGAAAAACTCGCGGCCGGCCCCGCGCCCGGCACCGTGCTCGTGGACGTCGGCCTGCCGGGCATCGACGGCATTGAGTGCATCCGCCGCCTCAAGGCCGCGGCCCCCGCCGTGCAGATTCTCGTTCTCACCGTCTTCGAGGACGACGAGAAGATTTTCCGCGCCGTCTGCGCGGGTGCGTCCGGCTACCTGCTGAAGTCCGCCTCGATGCAGGAAATTGCCGATGCCGTCGCGGAGGTGCGCAGCGGCGGCTCGCCGATGACGCCGCGCGTCGCGCGCCGGGTGCTGGAAATGTTCTCCAAGCTCGCGCCCGCCCGGCAGGACTACGGCCTCGGCCCGCGCGAACGCGAGGTGCTCGAACTCTACGTGAGGGGTCTCACCAACAAGGAGATCGCGGACAAGCTCTCCCTCAGCGTCCACACGATCGACAGCTACAACAAGAGCCTCTACGAAAAACTCCACGTCAACACGCGCTCCGGTGCCGTGGCGAAGGCGCTGAAAGAGCGGCTGGTGTAGCCTGCCGCCGCGCGCGCTCCCGTGATTGCGGGGATGGCTGGCGACGTCGTTTCCGGCTAGGCTTGGGCCGATGTTCCGTGCCGCTTTCCGTCTCATCGTTGCTGCCTTGGCCGTGGGGTTTTCGTCAGCCGCGGCCGCCCCGCAGCTGCCGCCCGCCACGGCGCAGGCGGTGGACTTCGAGCAAGACGTGCGGCCGATCTTGACCGCGAGCTGCCTCGGGTGCCATGGGCCGGAAAAACAGAAAAGCGACTTCCGGGTGGACGTGAAGAAAATCGTCTTCGCGGGCGGCGCGGGCGGCGAGCCGGCGGTCGTGCCGGGTCGGAGCGCGGAGAGCCCGCTCGTCCGCTACGTCGCCGGTCTCGAGGAAGACATGCAGATGCCGCCAGCCGGCAAAGGCGACCCGCTGACGCCCGCGCAG
>JBIKOK010000283.1:0-8164 GCA_044358025.1 Opitutaceae bacterium | reverse complement strand
GGGTCGTGATCGACGAGAAAGGGCGCCGCCGGATCGTCACGGAGTCGGACAGGAGCGACGGCGCCGAGACGGCCGCGATCGCGCTGGGGATCGTCGGGATTTTAAGCAAACTTGCCGCCGCCGCCACGCAGACGCACGCCGACGTGCGGATGTGGGACAACCTGCCGCAATATCTGAGCTTCGGCGCGCTGCGGCTCGCGCCCGGCGACCAGGCCGCGCTCCTGCAGTTTTACGACGGCAACGGCCAGGCTGTGCCGGACCTCGCGCGGCGCTTCACGCTCACCGTCGCCGACCCGGTCAACGACACCGTTGTGATTTTGAGCGAACTTAAACGCTGAACCGGAGTCACACCCTCTCACCGCATCGCCTTTTCGACCATGAACACCAAACCCATGCTCCTCCTCTCCGCCGCCGCGGCGCTCGCGCTCTTCGCGGGCTGCGTGACGGAGCCAGGTCCCTTCCAGCCGCTCGACACTACGAAATACACGCTGGAAAACACCGACAAGTTCGTGCTCCTCGACAAGCCCGCACAAATCTCCGTGACGTGCACCGGCCTGCAGGAGCGCATCCTCGCCGACGGCCGGCTCGAAGTCGTGGCCAACGTGAAGAATCGCGAAACCCGGCGCATCGAGGTCCAGATCAACTGTGTGTTCAAGGACGAGCAAAGCGTGTCGACGGGCGACGAGACGCCGTTCCAAACGCTGATCCTGGCCGAGAATTCCACCGAAGCCGTGCGCTTCACCGCGATGAATGTCGCGGCCAAGAAATATACCATCCGCGTCCGTCAGGCGCGGTGAAACGACGGGGACGCGGGCGTCTAGCCCGTGTGGCCCCAACCCTGCGGGCGGGACGCCCGCGCTTCCAACCATCCGCCATGAATCCCCGCTCCTTGCTCTTCGGGCCCATCGCCCTGTTTCTGGTTCCCGTGCTCATCGCGCAGGCCGATCGCCCGCCGCTCACGCCGCCGCCCGTCGTCCAGGCCCTGCCCGGCGCCGGGCAGCCGCTCGCGCAGACCGGCGCGCAGCGCATTTACGGTCCCTCGGGCGATACGCTGATCGCGCGTCAGTCCGCGGAGGGGATTATCGAAGGCTTCCGCAAAGTTTATAAAGCCGACAGCGCCCCGCGCATCGTGATTTACGTGAATCGGGCGCTCGTGGATACGGCGACGGGCCTCAAGCTCACCGGCCACAGCGAAAAATATTACAAGGAGGGCGAGGCCGTTAAGACGAGCGGCGAGAACACCTACGCGGTGAAGGACGGCGCGGCGTTTACGCTCGCCGACCAGCAGACGGTGCGCGAGATCGAGCGCCTCTTCGGGCGGGCGTTCCGCAACGGCGGGGCCACGCTGGCCGACCAGAAATCGGCGGTCGCGATGCTTGAAGAGAATCCCGGCCACCGGCTCGTCGGCGACCAAGCCGCGAAGGATCGTGCCGCGCTCGCCAAGATTGCCGATGTCGCGATCGAAGTGCTGATCTCCAGCCGCAGTCTCACGGTGCCGGAAGTTTCGGGCGATGCGACCTACACGGTGCCGGACATCCAGGCCACGGCCATCCGGCTGAAGGACTCCGCGATCATCGGTCAGGCCGCCGCGAGCGATATTCTCGGTCGCGACCTGCAGGCCGGGCGCATCGTGAAGCAGTTCGGCGTGCGCGACATCACGGAAGCCACCGCGCTGGCGTTGATGGAAGACATGCTGACCGGGAAGAAGTGAGGACGGGCGAGACGGGCGGAGGGCAGTCCGCCCTATTTTTTCGCCTCGGCTTTTTTCGGCGGGGCGGCGGTCGGTGCGGGCGAAGTGAACGTCACGCCCTGGGCGGCCTCCTCCATTTCTTTCACCGCTTTTTCGATCGAAGCCTTTTCTTTGGCGGTGTCTTTTATCACGGGTCTTCCGCTGGAGAAATCGATGGTTGTGCCGTCCTGAATCGCGATTTCCGGGTGAATTTTGCGCGGACCAAACCGCCACCGCGCGAGCGCCAGCGCCCCGGCGACCAAGACGAGAACGGCGACAACAACCCACAGGCGGCGGTTTTTCATGGGTGGGACTTTGCGCAGAATATCAGCCCAAGGCGAGGGCGATGACCCCCGCGGCGACGGCCACCGCGGCCCAGATCCGGCGGCGGCCGTCGGCCTCCTTGAGGAGTTTGGCGCCGAGAAACGCGCCGATCACGATGCTGACCTCGCGGGCCGGTGCGACGTAGCTGACGGGCGCGACGGCCAGAGCGGTGAGCACGAGCACGTAGGCGACCGGCGAGAGCAGCGCGATGGCGAGGGCCCAGCGTTTTTTGTCGCGCCACTCGGCGGCGACCTCGGCGCGGCGGCGGAACGCGAAAGGCGTGAGCAGCGCGAGCTGGGTGAACGCGGTGCCGGCATCGTAGAGGAGCGGGGGCACGCCGAGGCGGGCAACGCCGTGGCGGTCCCAGAGGGTGTAGGCCGCGATGAGGATGCCGGACATCGCGCCGTAGGCGACGGCGTGGCGCAGATGCGCGCGGCTCCGGTGAAACAGTTGCGGGCCGCCGGTGAGAAAGAAAATTGCGGTGATGATCAAGCTGCCGCCGGCGATTGCGAGGAGCGACGGCCGTTCGCCGAGCAAGGCGATGGCGCCCAAGGTGGAAAGCAGCGGGCCGGTGCCGCGCGCGAGCGGGTAGATGAGCGAAAAATCGCCGGTGCGGTAGCCGCGTTGGAGAAAGAGCGCGTAGCTCGTCTTGAGCACGCCGCTGCCGAGGATCCACGCGATGGCCCCGGCGGGAAGCGTCGGGTGATAGCGCGTCCAATAGACGGCGAGGACCGGCACGTAGCCGGCGCAGATGAAGGCGCCGACGAGCCAGACGAAGGGCAGGCCGCCGCCGGCGCGTTTGGCGCAGAGGTTCCACGTCGCGTGCAGCACCGCGGCGATGAGGACGAGACCGAGCGCGAAGGTGCTCATGGTGGTTCAGGTCCCATGGAACCTCTGGACTGCATGGGGCCGATGCCGCGCGCGGAGCGCACGGGTGGCCTTCACTTTTTTTCCACCGGCGCGATCTTCACGTGGAGATCGAGCCAGTTTTCCGTTTCCCAGAGCATGTGCAGGAGACTTTCGCGGGCGCGGTAGCCGTGCGACTCGTGCGGCAGCAGCGTGAAACGCGTGGTCGCACCCTGGCCCTTGAGGGCCGCGTAGAAGCGTTCGCTCTGAATGGGAAACGTGCCGGAATTATTGTCGGCTTCGCCGTGAATCAGCAGGATCGGATCCTTGATTTTGTCGGCGAAGTTAAAGGGCGACATGGCGGCGTAGACTTGGGGTGCCTGCCAAAACGTGCGCGTTTCCGACTGAAAACCATTGGGCGTGAGCGAGCGGTTGTAGGCGCCGCTGCGTGCGATGCCCGCGCGGAAGAGGCGTGAGTGGGCCAGGAGGTTGGCGGTCATAAAGGCGCCGTAGCTGTGACCGCCGACTGCGACCCGCTTCGGATCAGTGACGCCGCGCCGGGTGAGTTCGTCGATGGCGGCCTGGGCGTTCGCGACCAGCTGTTCGACGTAGGTGTCGTTGCCCGGTTTGCCCTTCTGGTTGACGATGGGCATCGTGGGGTCGTTGAACACCGCGTAGCCGGCGAGCAAGAACGGGAGCGGACCGGTGACGCTGAGACGGACAAATTTTTCCGGCGTGCCACTGGCGGTGATTTGTCCGGCGGTGTCGGCGGCAAGAAACTCACGCGGGTAAGCCCACAACAGCGTGGCGAGCGGGCCTTGGTCCGGCGTGTAACCGGGAGGAAGATACAGGGTGCCGGAGAGGTCGATCCCGTCAGCGCGTTTGTAGCGGATGAGCTCCTTCTTCACGTTGATGAACTGCGGGTAGGGGTTCGGAAACTTCGTGAGCGCGGTGAGTGCGCCGGTGGTGAGATCGCGAACAAAGTAATTTTCCGGCTCGGTGGCGGATTGCCGCTTGGTCAGCGCGCGCGTCAGTGAGGCATCGATGAACGCGACGAACTCTTCATAGTGCGGCGGGGCGGACTGCCAGAGTCGGCGCGATTTTTTCGTCGCAAGGTCAAGCGCGTCCAAGAACGGGCGGTCGCCCGCGGGCGAAGCGCCAAGGCCGTTGAGGAAAATCTTGGTGCCATCGGCGCTGCGCTGGAGGACGAGACGGCCGGCAGCGTTGCGCTCGTTGACGGGGAGGCCGGGGTCAGCGTAGCGGTCTTGGGAGGAGCGTTCGGAGATAAGTTCGCGTTTGCCGCCCGGCTTGCCGGGGGCAACGCGCCATGTTCGGACCATGCGCGTGGTTTGCCAGCTTTCGGTGACGAGAGCGAGTGAGTCGTCGCCCCAGGCAATCGAGGCAACGCGATATTCGAAGCGCTGTTGCTCGACGGGTGAGCCCTTGAACGGGGCTGCAAAGGTGAACCACGCATCGCGTTCACGAACGGTCGCAGATTTTTTTTCAGCGGTGGACGGGGTGGCAGCGGTGGGACGGCGGTCGAGGGACTGAGCCCAACTGAGCGTCGCTGGTTGGTCGGCACGCCACGCGACTTGGCGCGGACCGGCGCGCACACCGCCGGCGTTGGCGTCGCTTGCTTCATCGAGCCCGGAGTCGGACACGCGATAGTCGCGGCCGCCCGTGCGATTGATGACGTCGGTGTATTTGGGGAACCGCGAGGCGGGAACCTGATAGGAGTAGGGACGATGGAGCGTCTCAATCATGAGGTGCTGGCCATCGGGTGAGGGCGCGAGGCGGGTGATGAGACCGCGGACGTTGAGCGGAGTGAGTTTTCCGGCGACGGAAAGAAGGACAAGCTCGGCGGTGCCGTAGTAGTCGAAGAGGGCTTCGTCGTGGGCGTTGGTGAGCAAGCCGTCGTAAGTGCGAGCGGGGACTTTCTTGCCAAGATTCTCTTGAGACACCGGACCGCTGGGCACGCGAGAAGCGAGGGGTGCGGGGCCGCGGTCGGCAGGAACTTGAAGAATGGCCAGTGAGGTGTCGTCGAGCCACACGAACGGTGTTTCGAGGACGGCGTTGAGACGGAGATTCGGGGCGAGTGGCCGCGCGACGGCGGAAACAGTGTCGACGAGCCAGAGATCAAGGCTGCTGTCGCGGAGGAGGGAGAGGGCGATGTGACGGGAGTCGGGCGACCACGCGTAGTGGGCGATGCGCACGCCGGCGGGCAGACCCGTCACGCGCCGTTCGGCCGCGCCTGACATGGGTTGCAGGGTGAGGCCCGTATAGGTGAATGCGCGGCTGGTAGAATTGTTGGCCGGATCGAGGCGGATGCCGGCGAGCCGGAGTTCAGGCTGCGCGAGCTCTGCGATGGAGGGTGCCTCGGTGCGGGCGAACAGGAGGAGGTGCTTGCGATCGGGGCTGATGCTGACGGCGGGTGCTGACGGGGCGTCAACGAGCGCGGCGAGGGCGGGGGACGGTTGGCGGTAGGCCGAATCCGTTTGCGCGCGGAGAAATGGCGCGAAGACGAAGGTGAAGAGCAGCGCGAAGCGGAGGGCGACGGGGCAGAGCATGAGGCGGGACGTTGGTGAGAGAGCGGGCCGAGGGCACGGAGAAAGCGGCAGGAATTGCAGAGGGGGAGGCGGGGAGAAGAGGAGCGGCGGGTTCTCATCGCCGGCAGGGGCGTTGGGAAAGCGCCCGTCCGTTCGGAGCCGGAGCAGCGGTTCCGAGCTGGACTGGCTGATCCGAATTGGAGCGCGTTTTCGCGGTGGGCCGTGCGCGCGGGTCGGTGCGATTCGGCGTGCGCTGGGAAAAAGGGCGAACCAATGTGGCCGGCCCTTTCGATTGTGAACGCCGCCCTCCGTGAAATCCGTCCCACGCTCACGCTCGCCCTGCCGATTATTGTCGGTCAGGTGAGCCAGATGCTCATGGGCGTGACGGACAGCGTGATGATCGGGCGGGCGGGCACGGTGCCGCTCGCGGCGTCGGCGTTCGGGGGCAATGTGTTCAATGTGTTTTTCGTCGTCGGCATCGGGTTGATGATTCCGGTGTCGATTCTGGTGTCGCGGGCGCGGGGCGCGGCGAAGCCGGAGGAGGCGGGGGAGTATCTGCGGCACGGGATGACGCTGGCACTGATCTTCGGCGCGTTGGAAACGCTGATGATGGTGGGGCTGGGCACGCAGCTCGCGCGCTTCGGGCAGCCGCCGGAGGTGCTGGCGGTGGTGATGCCGTTTTACCTGATGATGGCGGCGTCGATCACGTCGGTGTTTGTCTATCTGGTGTTGCGGCAGTTTGCGGAAGCGATGGGGCATCCGTGGGTGCCGATGGTGATCATGCTTTGCGGTGTGGGGTTGAACGCGGCGCTGAACTGGGTGTTTATTTACGGGCATCTCGGGATGCCGGCGCTGGGGCTGACGGGGGCGGGGATTTCGACGCTGGTGTCGCGGGCGGTGGGGGCGCTGGTGATTTTTTACTGGTTGCGGCGGGATCCGGCGGTGCGGGCGGCGTGGCCGCGGCGGTGGTTCGGGAATTATTCGCGCGCGCGGTTTCGCGAGATGCTGAAGATCGGCCTGCCGGCGTCGGGGATGTTGTTGTTCGAGACGACGGCGTTTGCGTTTTCGAGTGTGATGATCGGCTGGCTGGGCGCGGCGCCGTTGGCGGCGCACCAGATCGCGATCACGTGTGCGTCGATGGCGTTCATGTTTCCGCTGGGGCTGTCGATGGCGGCGGGGATGCGCGTGAGCCGGGCGGTGGGCGCGGGCGAGCCGGCGCGGCGGCGGCCGATCGCGTTTGGCGCGATCGGACTCGGCATGGTGATCACGGGTGCGTTCGGCGTCGTGTTTTGGTTTGGCGGACGCGAGATCGCGACGTGGTTCGTGCAGGATGCGGCGGTGATCGCGTTGGCGGCGCAGCTGCTCGTGGTCGGGGCGTTGTTTCAACTCGTCGACGGCGTGCAGGTGATCGGTGCGGCGTGTCTGCGGGGAATCTCCGACCTGAAGGTGCCGGCGCTGCTGACGTTTGCGGCGTATTGGGTGGTGGCGTTGCCCTTGGGGTACGCACTGGGGATCCGCGGGGGGATGGGCGCGGTGGGCGTGTGGGTCGGTATCGCGAGCGGCTTGGCGCTGGCGGCGGTGCTGCTGCCGTGGCGGTTTGTGAAGCTGACGCGGGGAAATTGAATGAAGCCGGCGGCCGGCCAGCCCGCATCAATCACACTTTCCTCTATAAATTTGTTCCCCAGAGCGCACGGAGTTCAGAAGCGAGGTCCCGGAGCCAAACACCGGGTCTGCTCTGCGAGCTCTGCGGGCTGGGCTCCCTGCCTTCCGTGCAATAAGTTTGGTCGGGTGGAGGGTGAAATATTCCGGCCAGGGGTGAAGGCGGAGGCAGCAGCGCGGA
The DNA here is from genome assembly GCA_044358025.1 of Opitutaceae bacterium. Taxonomy (GTDB): domain Bacteria; phylum Verrucomicrobiota; class Verrucomicrobiia; order Opitutales; family Opitutaceae; genus GAS368. Next base: position 879 of record JBIKOK010000283.1, on the reverse strand, counting down.
TCGTGTCAGTCATCCATTAAATGACGGCGGTTTTGGACAGGTCCCCGAGGAGAAACCTCCACTCATTTAAGAGATGACTGATGGTTTGCGAAGACAGGGAGCGGAAACACGTGGGGCTCTCGGTTGGGCACGAGTGCTCTCGTGCGGGGCTCTGGCGTTTGGGCGCGCCGAGGGGGGACGAGCGGAGTCCCGCGGGCGGGTCCGGGCAGCGCGCGGCAAGGCGGGGGCGCTCAGAATTTCCACTCGACCGCGGCGCTGGCGTAGGGGGCGGTGCGCTCGGATTTCACGCGGTAGTTGCGCTGGTGATAGTCGGCGTTGAGGACGGGGACGGCGCCGACGGAGGCGCGGGCGGACAAGGTGGGCGAAGCGCGCCAGGCGAGGGCGGGGCCGACGCGGACGGCCTGGTATTCGAGGCGCGTGCGGTTGAGGGCGGGTTTGTTGCGGCCGGCGGGGAGCGGGTCGTCGGTGACGTAGAAGGAGCCGAAGTCGGCCTCGGCGGTGAACTCGAAGTCGAGTTCGGGGCGGAAGGTGTAGACGACGCCGGTGCGCGGGAAGCCGAGGGTGACTCGCCAGGCGGGAGCGGGCGTCCAGTTGAAGGTCGCGACGGGGATGATACGGCCGGTGCCCTTGGAGAGAGAGTCGTAGACGAAGCCGAAGCCGGCGCCGAAGTCGGGGGTGAATTTGCGGCTGGCGATGGCGAGGACGCCGACGCCGAAGCCTTTCGAGGAAAAAGCGGTGCCGGAGTTGTGCAAGCCGGGGCTCACGCTGGCGAGGAGCGACCAATCGGCGTCGAGTTTGCTGAAGACAGTGAAGGCGGCGCCGAGGGATTTAAGGCGGTCGGGGAGGGGAGTGCCCGCGTCGCGGTCGAGGGAGTAGTCG
>JBIKOK010000282.1:0-8205 GCA_044358025.1 Opitutaceae bacterium | reverse complement strand
CCTTCGACCTCGCTCCCGGACAGGAACAGGAAACGAGTTTCCGCCTCGGGGTCGGGCGCAGCCCCGCCGACGTGCAAAATCTGGTCCAGCGCTTTCGCGGCGCGGACGCCAGCCGCCTCGCGCTGGAAGGAGTCTGGGCCTACTGGAACCGAACGCTCGGCACCGTGAACGTGGATACGCCCGACCCCGCCGTGAACATCATGGCGAACGGCTGGCTGCTCTACCAGACCCTGAGCTGCCGGCTCTGGGGCCGGACGGGATTTTACCAATCCGGCGGCGCCTACGGATTTCGCGACCAGCTCCAGGACGTCCTGGCGCTGGTGCATGCCGAGCCGGCCCTCACGCGCGCGCATCTGCTCCGCGCCGCCGCGCATCAATTCCGCGAAGGCGACGTGCAGCATTGGTGGCATCCGCCGGCGGGCCGCGGCGTGCGGACCCATTTCTCCGACGACTTCCTCTGGCTGCCCTACGTCACCTGCCGCTACGTCGCGTGCGTCGCCGACACCGGGGTGCTCGACGAAATGATTCCTTTCCTCGAGGCCCGTCCGGTCAAGCGCGAGGAAGAGGCTTACTACGACCTGCCCAACCGCTCCGAGCTGTCGGCGACGCTCTACCAGCATTGCGTGATCGCCATCGAGCGCGGCCTGAAATTCGGCGAGCACGGACTGCCGTTGATGGGGTGCGGGGACTGGAACGACGGCATGAACCGCGTGGGGCACGCCGGACGCGGCGAAAGCGTCTGGCTGGCGTTCTTCCTCTACGACGTGCTGACGCAGTTTGCCGGGCTGGCCCGCGCGCGCGGCGACCTGGCCTTTGCCGATCGCTGCCTCGGCCACGCCCGCCAATTGCAGGAAAACATCGAGCGGCATGCCTGGGACGGCCAGTGGTATCGCCGCGCCTACTTCGACAACGGCGAACCCCTCGGCTCCCACACCAATCTGGAATGCCAGATCGATTCCCTGCCGCAAAGCTGGTCGGTAATCAGCGGCGCCGGCGATCCGCAACGCGCGCGCCAGGCGCTGAACGCCGTCGACCAACGCCTCGTCCGCCGCGAGGCCCGGCTGATCCAGCTCTTCGATCCGCCGTTCGACCAGTCCCCCCAGGAGCCGGGCTACATCAAGGGCTACATTCCCGGCGTCCGTGAAAACGGCGGCCAATACACGCACGGCGCGATCTGGACCGCGATGGCGTTCGCGCTCCTCGGGGAAAACGACCGCGCGTGGGGCCTTTTCACCCTCCTGAACCCCATCCATCACGGGGGGACACCCGAGCAAATCGCCACCTACAAGGTTGAGCCCTACGTCGTCGCCGCGGACATCTATGCCGTCGCACCGCACACCGGGCGGGGCGGCTGGACCTGGTATACGGGTTCGGCCGGCTGGATGTATCGGTTGCTCGTTGAAACCCTGCTCGGCGTGAACCGGGAGGGCGATCAGCTGCGACTGGAACCTCGCCTGCCGAAGGAGTGGAACACCTACAAAATTCATTACCGCTACCGGCAGACCGTCTATCACCTCACCATCACCCGCAGCGCCCCGGATTCACCCGACGCGATCCGGCTCACCCTCGACGGGCAGGCGCTGTCCGGGACGACCTTGCCCCTCCGCGATGATCGCCAGGAGCACACCGCCGAACTGCAGGTCCGCTCGCCGGCCGCCGTTCGCGCCGACGTGGCTGCGCCGGCGGCAGACTGACCACGACCCGACACCGCCCATGAAAATCGCCGACAAACCCAGAGTCGTTGCCATCGGAGCCTCGGCGGGAGGCTTGGACGCCTTTCGTAAGCTCATCCGGAATTTGCCCGTCGATACGGACATGGCGTTCGTTTTGCTGAGCCATATCCTGCGCGGCTCAAAGAGCCTGCTGCCCGAAATCCTGGCCCGCTCCACCGCCATGCCGGTGACTCAGGTCGCGCAGTCCACGCGCGTCCTCGCCAACCATATCTACATTATCCCGCCGGATAAACTGATGGAAATTCGCGCGGGATCGCTGCATCTCACCCCCCGTCCCCTCACGGGCGCAAACCGTGCCATCGACCATTTCCTTTTTTCCCTGGCCAAAGACCACGCAGCCGGGTCGGTCGGAATCATTCTGTCCGGCGAAGGCTCCGACGGCGCCGAAGGAATCAAAATTCTCAAGGAGGACGGCGGCGGGGTCACCATGGCGCAGGAACCCTCCTCGGCGGCGTCCCAGTCCATGCCCGTTAACGCGATTCACATCGATCACGTCGATCACATCCTTTCGCCCGAGGCCATCGCCCATCAACTGACCGCCATGAGCGCATGCGACGCCGGCCGCGCGACGCCACCGCTCCGCGTCCTCTGGGTGAAAAAACTGCCGTCGAAATAGCGGGGATCGCATCGACCCCGGCGCTGCGCCCGGCCGATTGGCCCGCTTTCGCTCCGGGCCGTGAGGAGCGCCAGGAGTTTTGCATATCCGAAAGGCGTCCGGCCGGGATCGCGTCGCCCGCATGAGCGGGTGCCCCATCCCGCGCCCGGGTTTTGCGCTGCACCGCCGCCCCACGTCCGGTTCCGCGAGGACCATCTCCGGCGTGACACCGCGACCCTCCGCCGCTAGCACCTCTCCCACGCCCCACCCCATGAAGCTCTCCACCCCCCGTCTTTTCCTCACCGCCGCCGCCCTCCTCGCACCCGCCCCCCTGCTCGCCGCAGATTTCCAAATTACCGACGCCGCCGAATTCGCCCGCTGCGTGCCCACCGGCGCCAAGGTCGAAAAACTCGCCGGGGGCATGAATTTCATCGAGGGGCCCGTGTGGATCAAAGCCGGCGGCTATCTGGTGTTCAGCGACATTCCGAAAAACGAGCTCATGCAGTGGTCGGCCGCCTCGGGCGTGCAGACTTACCGCGCGCCGAGCCAGAATGCCAACGGCAACACCCTCGACCGCACCGGCCGCCTCGTCACCTGCGAACACAGCGGCCGCCGCGTCGCCGTGCAGGAAAAAGACGGCACCCTCCGCACCGTCGTCGATTCCTTCGAGGGGAAAAAATTCAACTCGCCCAACGACGTCGTCGTGAAATCCGACGGCACCCTCTATTTCACCGATCCCGACTACGGCCTGAAGACCAACGCCACCACCAAGCAAAAGGAAGGCCGCGAGCAGGCCGGCCACTTCGTCTACCGCCACGACCCGAAGACCGGCCGGACCACCGCCCTCGTCCGCGATTTCGTCCAACCCAACGGCCTCGCCTTCTCGCCCGACGAAAAAATCCTCTACGTCGCCGACTCCGGCGCTCCGAAGCACATCCGGCGTTTCGCCGTCGCGGCCGACGGCACGCTCTCCGGCGGCGAAGTCTTCTGCCAAATCGACGTCGGTGGGCCTGACGGCATCCGCGTCGACCAGGCCGGTCGCGTGTGGTCGAGCGCCGGCGACGGGGTGCAGATTTTTTCCCCCGCCGGAAAACGGATCGGCAAGATTCTGGTGCCCGAGGCCCCCGCCAACCTCTGTTTCGGCGGCGCCGACGGGAAGACCCTTTTCCTGACCGCGCGCAAATCGCTCTACGCCGTCACCGTTTCCGTCCCCGGCGCCCCGTGATCGCCCGCCGAATCCGCGCCCCGGTTGCGCCGCGGCAAATCCTCCTTTAACTGACCTCCACTCCGACTCACCCTTTCCCGTCCATGCTCTCCGAACTCCTCCAAGATCGCGCCGCGCTCTACGTTTCCGGCGCCATGCCCGCACCGCAACGGGAGAACTTTGAGCTGGTCCTCGATTTTCACGCCGAACTGCGGGCGCACGTCGCGGGACTGCAGGAGACGGCGACGGCGGTCGTCCTGACCCACGTGTCGACGAGCGCCGCGCCGCCCCCGACCCTGAAGGCCCGCCTCCTCGGCACGCTCGCGACGCTGCCCGAACCGGCGGAACCGGCCGCTCTCGTCGTCACCGGCGGCGACGGGCGCGTGGAGTGGGCCAATCCGGCCTTCACCGCGATGTGCGGCTTTTCCCTTGCGGAACTCACCGGGCAAAAGCCCGGGCACCTGTTGCAGGGCCCGGAGACCGACTCCGCCGCCGTGGAACGGATCCGCACGGCGCTCCAGCAGCGGCGCCCGTGCCGCGAGACCTTGGTCAACTACCACAAGGACGGCACGCGTTACCGCGTGAGCGTCGTGATCACGCCCGTCCTCGACGACGAGGCGCAGCCGCTCTGGTTCGTCGCGCAGGAACGGAAACTTCCGGCGGCGCCCGCCCGCGGCCTGGCCGTTTCCCTCCGGTAGTTGCCCGACAGACCCCGGCGGACCCCGGCGCTTGGCCCGGCCCGGGATGATCGCGCGCAGGGTGCGCGGACGGTGCCGGCCTTTCGCCGGCGCGATTTCGGCCGCACCCGCAATCCGCGCTGCGCGTCCGCCAAGCCGTGCGGAGCCAGCGCCGCCCAAACGCCGTATAACGTGCGGCCATCCCCGGCGCCGCGCCCCGCCGACCAACGCTCCCAACCCGCTGTGACCATGAAAAACCATCTCTACCTGTCACTCATGCCCGAGTCGCTCGTCGCCTCCCATCTGGCGCCCGACGAATTTGGCTCCTACATCGCCACCGGCACCAAGAAACGCGCCCGCGGGCAGGCCATCTTCTTCAAACTTTCCGACGCCTACGCGGACCAGGTGATCGTCGGCGACCTCATCGCGCGCCTCCTCGCCCGCCAACCCCGCCGTTCGCTCTATCTCTCCATCTACCGCGTCCTCGAGCGCACCCCCATCGACGCCATCGAGTCGCTCCATCTCACGACCGACGACGGCCGCGTGCTCACGTTGCGGCCCACCCCCTACAAGCCCGAAGCCGGCCCCCGCTTTCACCTCTACCAGGAGTTCTGTCCCGTCACGCCGCGCGTCGTCAGCGCCCTCGAACCCCGCGAGTTTGCCGCCCACATCACCGACCCCGCGCAACTCGTCTCGCTGCCCGCCCTCGTCTTCGCCGAGCTGAAACTCGCCCGCCTCGGCGACGATCCCGAGGCCACCGACATCGACGATCTGCCGTATCCGAATTTGGAGCATCTGCGCGACTGCCTGCGCGAACTGCGGACCAAGCACGGCAAGCCGACCAAGACCGTCATCCGCTACCTGCAACAGGACGTGCTCTTCCGCACCTTTACCGGCGGCCTGTATGTCGCGACCGCCGGCGGCGGACTCAAACACTTCCCCATGCCCAGCCAGGGCGAACTCGAGACGAAACATTTCCCGTGGTGGCGCTCCGCCCTGAAATCCTTCGGCGCCTGATCTTCCGCCCCATCCATCCCTGTCACCATGCAATCGTCGCTCTTCTGGTTCACGCCAGTCTCCTCCGTCCTCGCCCTCGGCGTGGCGGCCTATTTCTATTCGCGCATGAAAGCGGCGCCCGAAGGCACCGCCAAGATGGCGGAGATCGCCTCGCACGTGCGCGCCGGAGCGATGGCCTACCTGCGCCAGCAATACAAGGTCGTCGGCATCTTCTTCCTCGTGCTCACGCTCATCTTTGCGTGGCTGGCCTACGGGATGAACCTGCAAAACCACTGGGTGCCGTTCGCCTTCCTCACCGGCGGCTTCTTCTCCGGTCTCGCGGGTTTCTTCGGCATGAAAACCGCCACCTACGCCGCCGCCCGCGTCGCGCACGCCGCCAGCCAGTCGCTCGATGCCGGCCTGCGGCTCGCGTTTCGCAGCGGCGCCGTCATGGGCCTCGTCGTCGTCGGCCTCGCCCTCCTCGACATCTCCGTCTGGTTCCTCGTCCTCACCCGCTTCGTCGACGATCCCAATCCCGCGCACAAGCTCTCGATCATCACCACCACGATGCTGACCTTCGGCATGGGCGCCTCCCTCCAGGCCCTCTTCGCCCGCGTCGGCGGCGGCATCTTCACCAAGGCCGCCGATGTCGGCGCCGATCTCGTCGGCAAAGTCGAGGCCGGCATCCCCGAGGACGACCCCCGCAATCCCGCCACCATCGCCGACAACGTCGGGGACAATGTCGGCGACGTCGCCGGCATGGGCGCCGATCTCTACGAGTCCTACGTCGGCTCCATCCTCGCGACCGCCGCCCTCGGCGCCGCCGCCTACGCCCAGATCAACCAGCCGGACAACGCCTACAAAGCCGTCATCGCCCCCATGGTGATCGCCGGCATCGGCACCGTCTTCTCGATCATCGGCATGTTTGCCGTGCGCGTGAAATCCGGCTCCACCCAGCGCGATCTCCTCAACGCCCTCGGCCGCGGCATCAACCTCAGCTCGGCCCTCATCGTCGTCTTCTCGTTCTTCGTGCTCCGCTCGCTGGAAATGCCGAACTACCTCGGTATCTGGGGCGCCATCGTCACCGGTCTCCTCACCGGCCTCGTCATCGGCAAAGTCACCGAATACTTCACCTCCCAGGAATACGCCCCCACCAAGGGCATCGCCGACAACGCCACCACCGGCCCCGCCACCGTGATCATCTCCGGCCTCGGCACCGGCATGCTCTCCACCGTCGTCCCCGTCGTCGCGATCGTGATCGGCACCGCCCTCTCCTACTGCTTCGCCTCCGGCGACTGGCACTTTCGGCCCGCCAGCATGGCCCTCGGACTCTACGGCGTCGGCATCGCCGCCGTCGGCATGCTCTCCACCCTCGGCATCACCCTCGCCACCGACGCCTACGGCCCCATCGCCGACAACGCCGGCGGCAACGCCGAGATGGCCGGCCTCGATCCCCAGGTCCGCAAGCGCACCGACGCCCTCGATTCCCTCGGCAACACCACGGCCGCCACCGGCAAAGGGTTCGCCATCGGTTCCGCCGCCCTCACGGCTCTCGCCCTGCTCGCCTCCTATGTCGAGGAGTTGAAAATCGCCATGATCCACGCCGGGCAGGTCACGATGGAGGTCGCTGGCAAGACCGTTCCCACCGTCACCGCCACCCTCACCGAATTCATGACCCACTTCGAAGTGAACCTGATGAACCCGAAGGTCCTCCTCGGCATGTTTCTCGGTTCGATGATCTCCTTCGTGTTCTGCGGTCTCACCATCAACGCCGTCGGCCGCGCCGCCGCCAGCATGGTCGAGGAAGTCCGCCGCCAGTTCAAAGCCAAGCCCGGCATCCTCCTCGGCACCGACCTGCCCGATTACGCCCGCTGCGTCGCGATCTCCACCGCCGGCGCGCAACGCGAGATGATCGTCCCCTCCCTCCTCGCCGTCGTCATCCCGATCGCCACCGGCCTCGTCTTCGGCGTCCCCGGCGTCTTCGGCCTCCTCGGCGGCGCCCTCTCCACCGGCTTCGTACTCGCCGTCTTCATGGCCAACTCCGGCGGCGCCTGGGACAACGCCAAGAAATACATCGAGGAAGGCCATCATGGCGGCAAAGGCTCCAGCGCCCACAAGGCCGCCATCATCGGCGACACCGTCGGCGATCCCTTCAAGGACACCGCCGGCCCCAGCCTCAACATTCTCATCAAGCTCATGAGCATGGTCTCGATCGTCACCGCCGGCGTGAACATCGCCTACACCCTCTTCTAAACCTTCCCCACCCAAACCCCTTTTAGGTCCGCGTCCGTCGTGTGTATTGGGGTGGGACCGAGGCAGCGGTGGCCGGGAGTCCGGCCGCCGCTGCCTCTTTTTTACGCGCGTCCCACGCGCGAAGACCGCGCCCCGCCAAACGTTGCCACGCCCCGCCCCCCGCCCCACAACGTTCCCCCCATGATCCCGTTGCTCCGCCCGCTGCTGTTCCTGCTCCTCGCGACCGCCCTCGCCGCCGCCGAACCCCTGCGCGTAATGTCGTTCAACGTCCGCAACTCGAAGTCCCGCGACGGCGAAAACGCCTGGCCCCAACGCACCGAACTCTTCTTCGCCGCCATCGCCGCCTTCGGCCCCGACCTCATCGGCTTCCAGGAAGTGCTCGCCGACCAATACGACGCCATCGCCGCCCGCCTCGGCGACTACGCCTTCGCCGGCGTCGCCCGCGACGACGGCCACCGCAAGGGCGAATGGTCCTCCATCGGCTACCGCAAGGCCCGCTTCACCGCCGTCGCTTCCGGCAACTTCTGGCTCTCCGAAACCCCGGAAATCCCCGGCAGCAAATCCTGGGACGCCGCGCTCACCCGCCTCTGCTCGTGGGTGCGCCTCCGCGAAACTGCCACCGGCCAAGAGTTCGTCTACGCCAACACCCACTTCGACCACGTCGGCAAAATCGCCCGCCAGGAAGCCAGCAAGGTGATCTCGCAACGCGTCTCCGCGATCGCTGCCGGCGTGCCCGCGCTGCTCAGC